>JANNNC010000171.1:0-51769 GCA_031398335.1 Massilia sp. | reverse complement strand
GTGGTCGGTCTGGCCTGGACCGAAGTCGGCGGCGACCTGCTGACGATCGAGGCGGTCAACGTGCCTGGCAAGGGCGCCATCATCCGCACCGGTACCCTGGGCGATGTGATGAAGGAATCGATCGAAGCGGCCCGTACCGTGGTTCGTTCGCGTGCCCAGCGTTTTGGCATCAAGGCGGAAGCGTTCGAGAAGAACGACATCCACATCCACGTGCCGGAAGGCGCGACGCCGAAGGATGGTCCTTCGGCCGGTATCGGCATGACCACGGCGCTGGTGTCGGCTTTCACCGGCATCCCGGTGCGCGCCGACGTGGCGATGACGGGCGAGATCACGCTGCGCGGCGAAGTGCTGCCGATCGGCGGCCTGAAAGAAAAGCTGCTGGCAGCGCATCGCGGCGGCATCAAGACGGTGTTGATCCCCGAGCAGAACGTGAAGGACCTGGCCGAAATTCCGGACAACGTCAAGAACAAGCTCGAGATCGTGCCGGTGCGCTGGATCGAGAAGGTGCTGGAGATCGCACTCGAACGCCAGCCCGAGCCCTTGGTCGAAGTGCAGGCGGTGCCGGTGACCCCGGCGCCAACCGCCGAAGGGCAGGGCGAGGTGGTCAAGCACTGATCGCCGGCTGATCGAACAGAAGGCGCCCCCACGGGGCGCCTTCTTATTTGGCTGGCCGTCATATAACCGCGGACGACTTTTTTTCGTTGGCCGCGGTGCCCGCCCTGCCGATTCATCAAATCGAAACATCCTTAGATGAATGTTGCTTGACAGAAGCAATCCCCCCTTGTTTAATACGCGCTTGCAGTTTTTGCAGGAAGGCGCAGCGCCGCCGCGTCAGAACGACCTAGAGGATACGAGTGAACAAGACTGAACTGATCGAAGAAATCGCGAAATCCGCGGACATTACGAAGGCCTCGGCCACCCGTGCATTGGACGCGATGATCGAAGCGGTGACCAACACCCTGAAGAAGAACGACAGCGTGACCCTGGTCGGCTTCGGCACCTTCACCGTCGGCGACCGCGCCGCCCGTACCGGCCGCGATCCGCGCACCAAGGAACCAATCAAGATTAAAGCTGCGAAGGTTCCGAAATTTAAGGCTGGTAAAGCGTTAAAAGATGCTGTAAACTAATGCCTTCTCTGCAGCGACATGCAGAGAAATCATCCTGAAGCGTTCGCTCGGAGTATGATGCAGCACGCAGTATTTATGTGGAGCGGTAGTTCAGTTGGTTAGAATACCGGCCTGTCACGCCGGGGGTCGCGGGTTCGAGCCCCGTCCGCTCCGCCACTTAAATACAACGAATTTGGAGCGGTAGTTCAGTTGGTTAGAATACCGGCCTGTCACGCCGGGGGTCGCGGGTTCGAGCCCCGTCCGCTCCGCCAAATTCTAGCAAGGAAGGATCCCCTCGGGGCCGACTCGCTAAATCAGCAATACCAGGGGTGCCCGACAAGGCGCTCCGACAGAGAAGAGGCGAACGCGAGTTCGCCTTTTTTTTTAACTTTTGCTTTGAAACCATTTCTACAGCGATTGGTGGACCATGTTTGATTTCGTACGTAACAACAAGCGCATCCTGCAGGGCGTCCTGCTGCTGCTGATCATTCCCTCGTTCGTGCTCGTCGGCGTCGACAGCTACCAGGACCGCGGTGACAGTGGTGCCGGCGTGGCCAGCGTCGACGGCCGCAACATCACCCAGCAGGAATGGGACGATGCCCAGCGCCGCCAGATCGACCAGGCGCGCCAGCAAATGGGCCCGCAGTTCGACCAGAAAGTGTTCGACACGCCCCAGGCCAAGCGCGAAGTGCTGGAAAACCTGGTGGCCGAACGTGCCGTCAACGCCGAAATCGCGCGCAGCCACCTGACCGTCAGCGACCAGGCCGTGTTCAAGGCCATCAACGCCATCGAAACCTTCCGCAAGCCGGACGGCAGCTTCGACATGGACAGTTACCGCGCCGCGCTGGCCGCACAGGGCATGACCCCGGAAAGTTTCGACGCCCGCATGCGCCGCGACATGGCGATCCAGCAGCTGGCAGGCTCGATCCAGTCGACCGCCTTCGTCCCGCGTTCGGTCGCAAACCGCGTCTCGGACATCAACGACCAGGAACGCGAAGTGCAGGAACTGGTGTTCCCGATCGCGCAATACCTGCCGCAGGCGAAAGTCACCGACGACATGGTGAAAGCCTTCTACGACAAGAACGCCAACCTTTTCCAGATCCCGGAAACCGTCAAGGCCGAGTACATCGTGCTCGACGCCGCCGCCGTGGAGAGCAAGGTCGCCGTCAGCGACGCTGAAGTGTCCCAGTACTACAGCGCCAACCAGAAGCGTTTCATCACGCCCGAGCAGCGCACGGCCAGCCACATCCTGATCACCAAGGCCCAGGGTGCCAAGCCGGCCGAAGAAGCCGCCGCCAAGGCGAAAGCCGAAGCCGTGCTGGCGGAGGTGCGCAAGAACCCGGCCGATTTCGCGGCGATTGCCAAGACCAGTTCGCAGGATCCGGGCTCGGCGCCGCAAGGCGGCGACCTGGGCGTGGTCGAACGCGGTTCGCTCGTCAAGTCGGTCGAAGACGCGATCTATGGCCTGAAGGAAGGCGCCGTATCGGGCATTGTACCGTCCGAGTTCGGCTACCACATCATCAAGGTCACCGCGGTCAAGCCGCAGACCCAGAAGTCGCTCGAGCTGGCCAAGGAAGAAATCGCAGCCGAACTGAAAAAGTCGAAGCTGTCGAAAAAGTATTCGGAGCTGGCAGAACAGTTCAACGACAGCGTCTACGAGCAGGCCGACAGCCTCAAGCCAACCGCCGACAAGCTGGGCCTGACCATCCAGACCGCCGAGAACCTGGCGCGCAAGCCGAATCTGGCACTGGGCGCGGCGCCGTTCAACAACGAGAAATTCCTGACCGCCCTGTACGGGACGGACGCGATCAAGAACAAGCGCAATACCGAAGCGGTCGAAGTCGCGCCTGCCGTGCTGATCGCGGGCCGCGTGGTCGAATTCAAGCCGGCGGCCAAGCGTCCGCTGGCGGAAGTGGAAGCGGCGATCCGCCAGCGCGTGACCCAGGAAGAAGCGCTGCGCCTGGCACGCCAGGCCGGCGAAGCCAGGCTGGCCGCCGCCAAAGCATCGGGCGACGCCACCGGCTTTGGCGAAGCGAAGATCCTCGCGCGCACCAAAGAGCCGGCGATCAACCCGCAAGGCGCGCTGGCCGTGTTCAAGGCCGACGTGACCAGGCTGCCGGCCTATGTCGGCGTCGACCTCCCGGGCCAGGGCTATGCCGTCTACCGCATCGGCAAGGTCACGCAGCCGCCCCAGGCCGACACCCCCCGCCGCGCCCAGGAAGCGCAGCAGATCGGCGGCCTGATGGGCCAGGCCGAACTGTACAACTTCGTCGAAGCCATCAAGGCCAAGTCGAAGGTGAAGATCAACGTTGCGGCAAGCGGCGAGCCGGTCAAGGCGGAGTAAAACGGCGCCGGCCTGCGGGCCTGACGCGACGAAAAAACCCCGGGTGCTCGCGCATCCGGGGTTTTTTTTCGTAGGGCGGGCGCCCCGTACCTACTCTACATTCCAAAGAGCCTCACGCCGCGTGCAACGCCTGCGCCGCCCGCACGAAATCCTGGGGCGCGATGTCGTCCAGCGCCAGCACCTGCGCCTGCCCGTACTGCACGAAGTTGCGGTCGATCGAGCGCAGGTAGGCCGGGTCGTAGTGCTCGACCAGCAGCTCGTCGACCAGCTCCGGCATCGCGCCGCTGTTGGCCAGCGCGTGCCAGGCCTCGATCCTGGCGTGGCCGTGCATCTGCACCAGGTGGTCGAGCTGGCCGTTCAGTGCCTGCGGATCGCGCGCGAAGTGTTCGTAGTCTTCCATCAGGAGACGCACGCGGTTCGGGCGCGACAGGGTGAGGGAGATGCAGGGCGCGGCGCGCATGCGCTCCATCACGGCGTCCGGCACGCGCAGGTTGCCGACCTTCTTGCTTTCGGACTCGACAAACACCGGGCGGCTCAGGTCGAAGTGACGCAGTGTGTCCCAGATCCGGGTCTCGAACATCTTCTGCGTCGGCTGCGGTTCGTGCGGCAGGTGGCCGAGCACCGAGCCGCGGTGGGCCGCCAGGCGTTCGAGGTCGAGCACCTGGGCGCCGATCGAATCGAGCGTTTCGAGCAGGCGGCTCTTTCCGCTGCCGGTGGTGCCGCAGATGACGCGCCATTGCATGTCGGGCGGCGCATCGAGGGCGGCGCTGACGGAGGCGCGGTAGGCCTTGTAGCCGCCGTCGAGCTGGATCGCCGGCCAGCCGATCCTGGCCAGGACATGGGCCAGCGAGCCGCTGCGGTTGCCGCCGCGCCAGCAGTAGATGAGCGGCTTCCAGTCGCGCGGCTTGTCGGCGAACTGCGTTTCAATGTGGTGCGCGATGTTGCGCGCCACCAGCGCCGCGCCCAGCTTCTTGGCCTCGAAGGCATTGACCTGCTTGTAGAGCGTGCCGACCCGCGCCCGCTCCTCGTCCTTCAACACCGGGCAATTGATCGCGCCTGGCAGGTGATCGAGCGCGAACTCGCCCTCGCTGCGCGCGTCGATGATGACATCAAACTGGTCGAGTTCGGGGAGGATGTCGGCAAAGCTGAGTACGGCAGGGTATTTCATCGTGTCTTGATCAAGGTAGAGAAAGTCGGCCAGATGTTATTCAGGATAATGGGATGGGCCTGCGCGCTCGGGTGCAGGCGGTCGGCCTGGAACAGCGTCGGCTTGTCGGCCACGCCCTCGAGCATGAAGGGCACCAGCGGCGCCTTGTATTGTTTCGACAGCGTATTGAACATGCCGAAGAAGCGTTCCGTGTACGCGCGGCCATAGTTGGGCGGCATACGCATGCCGATCAGCATGACCTTGGCGCTTTGTTTTTGCGACATGGTGATCATCTCGCGCAGGTTGGTCGCGGCGGCGTCCACCGGCAAGCCGCGCAGGCCGTCGTTGGCGCCGAGCTCGATGACGACGATCGCGGGTTTGTGCGCGCTGAGCAGTGCCGGCAGGCGCGCCCGGCCGCCGCTGGTGGTTTCGCCGCTGATGCTGGCGTTGACGATGGTGGCGTCGATCTTTTCGCGTTTCAGCTTTTGTTCCAGCAGGGCGACCCAGCCGGCGCCGCGCGTCAGGCCATATTCGGCCGACAGGCTGTCACCCACCACGAGTACGGTTTTTGGTGCAGAATAGGCGCTCGCCGCAGCGAGCCCCAGGCTTGCTGCGACAGATAATTTCTTGAGAAAAGCAAGCATGCGCGATAACCCCGAAGCGTTCAAAAATGAGTTTCCCGCCAAAGCGGGCCAGACCGCAGCGATCGAAGTCGCTGGCCTGTCCAAGCGGGTGGCGGACGCCAGCGGCGAACTGACCATCCTGCACAGCATCGATTTTACCGTGCAACCGGCCGAGACGCTCGCGATCGTCGGCGCCTCCGGTTCCGGCAAGTCGACCCTGCTCGGGCTGCTGGCCGGTCTGGACACGCCCAGCGGCGGCAAAGTGCTGCTCGACGGCACCGATATCTTCGCCCTCGACGAAGACGGCCGCGCCGCGTTTCGCAAGGCCAAGCTCGGCTTCGTGTTCCAGTCCTTCCAGTTGCTGGCCCACCTCGACGCGGTCGAAAACGTGATGCTGCCGCTCGAATTGCGCGGCGATGCCAAGGCGCGCGAGAAAGCGGAGGCGATGCTGGGACGGGTCGGCCTGTCGAGCCGGCTGAAGCACTATCCGAAATACCTGTCCGGCGGCGAGCAGCAGCGCGTGGCCCTGGCGCGTGCGTTCGTCACCGAGCCGCCGCTGCTGTTTGCGGACGAACCGACCGGCAGCCTGGATGCGGCGACCGGGGAGGCGGTGATCCAGTTGATGTTCGAACTCAATCGCGAGCGTGGGTCGACGCTGGTGTTGGTGACGCACGATCCGGCGATGGCGGCGCGGTGTGGGCGGACGATCACGATTGCGGCGGGGAAGCTGGTTTAAGGTTTTCGACCTGCATCCGTTCCTTGAACGCGTGGGCGGCATAGCCGCCCACGCTACTGGTATGACCGTCGTACGTGAATGCTGTCGAGAGCGTGGATCAGTCCCGTTCGACTGGTTTATGAACGGCTGAAATTTTTCGCAACAAGCCCGTTCAACACCCCCCGCACCGCCGCCGGCAACTCGCCCGCCGTCATCCCCACCGGCCCGATCCCATCCTCGACCAGCCGGTCCGCCGCCGCTCCATGCATCCATACGGCCCCCAGCGCTGCTTCCCATGCCGGCCAGCCCTGCGCCAGCAGCGCGCCGCATACGCCGGCCAGCACGTCGCCGCTGCCGCCGGTGGCCAGGCCCGGATTGCCGGTCGGGTTGATCGCCACTTCACCGTCCGGCCGCGCCACCACGGTGCCCGAGCCCTTGAGCACCACCACCGCCTGCAGGCGCCTGGCGAGGCCGCGCGCCGCCCCGAGCCGGTCGGCCTGCACCTCGAGCGCGGAGATGCCAAGCAATCGCGCGGCCTCGAGCGGATGGGGCGTGACGACGGTCTCCGCCTGGCGCCGCGTCACGCGCTCCTGCAGGTCCGTGCTGGCCGCCACCAGGTTCAGGCCGTCGGCGTCGATCACGACCGGCGCCGCGCCGTCGATCCCGGCGCCGAGCGCACGCATGGCTTCCATCGCGCCGCCCATGCCGGGCCCGAGCACCAGCACGCGTCCGCCGATGTCGAAGTCGTGCGCGGCCCGGAACATCAGTTCCGGCTGCGCCGCGTCAAAAGCCAAAGCGGGGCCGATCAGGGCCGCGAACACCCGGCCCGCGCCGGCATACAGCGCGCCGCGGGCGGCCAGCACCGCCGCGCCGACCATGCCGTGCGCGCCGCCGATCACGGCCACGTCGCCATACTCGCCCTTGTGCGAATTCTGGCGCCGTGGCGCCAGGCAGGAGGCGAACATGGCGGGCGAGGCGATGCAGGCCTGGGCCGGCTCGAACAGGGATGCCTCCAGGCCCAGGTCCGCGACTTCCACGCGGCCGGCATGGTCGCGGCCCTCGGCCGTGTGCAGGCCCGGCTTGTCGCCGATGAAAGTGACGGTGTGGGTGGCGCGCACGGCCACCCCGTTCGGGCCGATCACCGCGCCGCTGTCGGCGTCCAGGCCGCTCGGCACGTCCAGCGCCAGCACCGGGCAGCGCACCGCGTCGATGCCGGTCACCAGCTCGCGGTAGCGTCCCTCGAGCGGACGCGCCAGACCAATGCCGAACAGGCCGTCCACCACCAGCGCCCAGTCGCGCACGTCGAGCGCGACGTCGGCGAAGTTGGCGCGGCTGGAACGCGCGCGCGCCAGCGCCTGGGCCGCTGCCGGCGACACCTTGCCGCTGCCGGCCAGGTGCAGCACGACGACGTCGACCCTGGCTTCGCTCAGGTTGGCCGCCACTTCCAGCGCGTCGCCGCCGTTGTTGCCGGGGCCGGCCAGCACCAGTACCGGTTGCGCGCGCGTGGCGTCCAGCAGAGCGAGCGCGGCATCGGCGCCGGCGCGGCCGGCACGGCGCATCAGGACGCCGGCTTCGAGTTGCGCGGCGGCGGCCGCTTCGGTGGCGCGGATCTGCGCGACGCTGTAAAGACGATTGTCCATGTAAATCCCAAAATGTTCTCGGTCATGCATTTTCGCCAATTTTCAGGCGCTCGGCGCATACAATACGCGAATACTTGAATCAACAGGGAGCGCACATGGATTGGCAGTTCTGGATCGACCGCGGCGGCACCTTCACCGACATCGTGGCGCGCCGTCCCGATGGCCTGCTCGTGACGCACAAGCTGCTCTCCAAGAACCCCGAACACTACCTCGATGCGGCGGTGGCAGGGATCCGCCATCTGCTCGGTGTCGGCGCCTGCCAGCCGCTGCCGACTCGGCAGGTGGAAGCGGTCAAGATGGGCACGACGGTCGCCACCAACGCGCTCCTGGAGCGTAAAGGGGCGCCGACCGCGCTCGCCATCACGGCCGGCTTTCACGACGCGCTGCGCATCGCCTACCAGAATCGCCCCAAACTGTTCGAGCGCCACATCGTGCTGCCCGAGCTGCTGTACGGCCAGGTGGTCGAGGTCGATGAACGCATCGGCGCCCATGGCGAGATCGTGCGCGCGCTCGACGCCGATCAAGCGAGAGCAAGCCTGCAGCGCGTGTTCGACAGCGGCACGCGCGCGCTGGCGATCGTCTTCATGCACGGCTACCGCCACACGCAGCATGAGGCGCAGGTGGCGGCCATCGCACGCGAGATCGGCTTCACGCAAATCTCGACCTCGCACGAAGTGAGCCCGATGATGAAGCTGGTCGCGCGCGGCGACACCACCGTGGTCGACGCCTACCTGTCGCCGATCCTGCGCCGCTACGTCGACCAGGTGGCGGGCGAACTGCCGGGTGTGCACCTGCAGTTCATGCAGTCGAATGGCGGCCTGACGGATGCGCGCGCCTTCCAGGGCAAGGACAGCATCCTCTCGGGACCGGCCGGCGGCATCGTCGGCATGGTGCGCGCCAGCCGCACGGCGGGTTTCGAGCGCGTGATCGGCTTCGACATGGGCGGCACCTCGACCGACGTCTCGCACTTCGCCGGTGCTCATTGCTCCGATTATGAACGCGTCTTCGAGACCCAGGTGGCCGGCGTGCGCATGCGCGCGCCGATGATGAGCATCCACACGGTGGCCGCGGGCGGCGGCTCGATCCTGCATTTCGACGGCAGCCGCTACCGCGTCGGTCCCGACAGCGCCGGGGCCAACCCCGGTCCTGCCAGCTACCGCCGCGGCGGGCCGCTGACGGTCACCGACGCCAACCTCTGCCTGGGTAAGATCCAGCCCGACCACTTTCCGCGCCTGTTCGGACCGAACGGCAACGAGGCGCTCGACGTCGACATCGTGCGTCTGAAATTCGCGGAGCTGGCGCGCCGCATTGCCGACGCCACCGGCGATGTACGCACGCCGGAGCAGGTAGCCGACGGCTTCATCCAGATCGCGGTCGGGAACATGGCCAACGCGATCAAGCAGATCTCGGTGCAGCGCGGCCACGACGTCACCGAATACGCGCTCACCAGTTTCGGCGGCGCAGCCGGCCAGCACGCTTGCCTGGTCGCCGACGCCCTCGGCATGAAGACGGTCTTCATCCACAGCCTGGCCGGCGTGCTCTCGGCCTATGGCATGGGCCTGGCCGACCAGAGCGCGATGCGCGAGCAGGCGGTCGAGGAAAGACTGGATGCAGCCAACGGCGCGGCGCTGGCCATGAGACTCGACAAGCTCGCGGACGCCGCGGCCGACGACCTGCGCGCGCAAGGCGTGAGTGAAGAACGCATCGCCGTCGCCAAGCGCGTGCACCTGCGCTACGAGGGCACCGATGCGGCGCTGGTCGTTGATTTTGCCGATGCTTGGGCGATGCAGGCCGATTTCGAAGCCGCCTACAAACGCCGCTTCTCCTTCCTGATGCCCGCGCGCGCATTGATTGTGGAAGCGGTGTCGGTCGAAGCGCTGGGGCGCTCGGAAGCGCCGCCAGAGGCGATCGCGGCGCATCCCGAACGCGCGCAAGCGCTGGCGCCGGCGGCAACGGTGCCGATGTTCGGCGCAGGCGCGTGGCGCCAGACCGGCATTTACCGCCGCGCCGATATCCGGCCGGGCGACGCCATCAGTGGACCGGCGATCGTCGCCGAGGACAATGCGACGACCGTGATCGAAGCGGGCTGGCAGGCCGAGGTCACGCCCTGCAACCATCTCGTCATGCGCCGCGTGGAAGCCTTGCCCGAGCGGCGCGCGATCGGCACCACGGCCGATCCGGTCATGCTCGAAATCTTCAACAACCTGTTCATGTCGATCGCCGAGCAGATGGGCCTGCGCTTGCAGAACACGGCCTATTCGGTGAATATCAAGGAACGCCTCGACTTCAGCTGCGCGATTTTTGATGCCGGCGGCAACCTGGTGGCCAACGCGCCGCACATGCCGGTGCACCTGGGCTCGATGGGCGAGAGCATCAAGACCGTGATGCGCGAGAACGCGGGCCGCATGGCGGCGGGCGACGTGTATGTGCTCAACGACCCGTACAACGGCGGCACCCACCTGCCCGACGTGACCGTGATCTCGCCGGTGTTCGAGGAAGCGGGCGCGGAGGCGGGGGCGCCGGCCGTCGTGTTCTACGTCGGCTCGCGCGGCCACCACGCCGACATCGGCGGCACCACGCCCGGCTCGATGCCGCCCGATTCCAGCCACATCGAGCACGAGGGCGTCCTGATCGACAATTTTAAATTGATCGACGGCTGCGACGGCCTGCTGCGCGAGATGGAGGCGCGCGCGCTGCTGACCGGCGCGCGCTACCCGGCGAGGAATCCCGACCAGAACATAGCCGACCTGCGCGCCCAGGTGGCTGCCAACCAGAAGGGCGTCGAGGAGCTGCACCGCATGGTGGCGCATTTCGGGCTGGATGTGGTGCGCGCCTACATGGGCCACGTGCAGGACAATGCCGAGGAAGCCGTGCGGCGCGTGATCACGGCATTGACAGACGGCGCCTTCACGGTGGAACTCGACAACGGCGCGCGCATCGTGGTGGCGATCACCGTCGACAAGGCGGCGCGCAGCGCCCGCATCGACTTCACCGGTACCTCGGACCAGTTGCCGAACAACTTCAACGCACCCTCGGCCGTGTGCATGGCGGCCGTCCTGTACGTATTCCGCACCCTGGTGGACGACGAGATCCCGCTCAACGGCGGCTGCCTCAAGCCGCTCGACGTCATCATCCCGCCGGGCTCGATGCTGAACCCGCATTACCCGGCCTCGGTCGTCTCGGGCAACGTCGAGACCTCGACCTGCATCACCAACGCCCTGTATGGCGCGCTCGGCGTGATGGCGGCGTCCCAGGGAACGATGAACAACTTCACCTTCGGCAACGCCAAATACCAGTACTACGAGACGATTTCCGGCGGCAGCGGCGCGGGCGGCGGTTTCGACGGCACCGACGTGGTGCAGACGAATATGACCAACTCGCGCCTGACCGATCCGGAGATCCTCGAGTTCCGCTTTCCGGTGCGGCTGGAGAGTTATGCGATCCGGCCCGGTTCGGGTGGGGCGGGGCGCTGGCATGGGGGAAACGGCGGCGTGCGCAAGCTGCGCTTCCTCGAACCGATGACGGCGGCGATCCTGTCGAACAACCGGATCCATGCGCCCTTCGGCATGGCGGGCGGCGAGCCGGCGGCGCGTGGGATCAACACGGTCGTGCGCGCGGATGGGCGCATCGAGCAGGTCGGGCACATCGGCAAGGTGGAGATGGCGGCCGGGGACATGTTCGTGATCGAGACGCCGGGCGGGGGAGGGTACGGGGAGGCCTGACAATCACCGTTACGGGATTCGGTCATGCACGAATCCGCTGCGGGGGACGAGGGGCGTAGGGTGGGGCGCGGGGGCGCCCACCCTACGAGATACCGTATTTTCTCCGCATGGCGAGATATTCGACTTCCAGCGATTCCAACCTCGGATGCGCCGCATCGATCGCCCGGATCTTCTCCAGCTGCGCAAAGCACAGCTCCCCCAGCGGGTGATCCCAGCCCAGCTCGTTGATCTGCCTGAGCACGCCGCCGGCCACCGCGATCATCACCTGCAAATTCGCCGGCGCCAGGTGCAGCGCTTCGACCAGGGTCTGCACCGCGCCGCGCACGTCGCCCATGTTGCGCTTCTCGTCGGCCACGCCGAGCAGGATCTGGGCTTGCGCCTTGAGCTGCTGATGCACGCCGTCGGCCAGGTCGCGCCGGCCGGCTTCGGCGAACAGGGTCAACGCGTCCTGGCTGGTCACGCCGCTGGCAGCGTCGTTCACGACCGCCATCATCACGTCCTGGGCGCCCTTGTCGAAGCGGTGATCCAGGCAGGCGCGCACCAGGCCGAGTTTCAGCCCGGTCGAAAGGCCGCTGCTGGAACGCAGCGCCGCCACCGCACCCTGCAGGTCCGCCAGCGCCCCGTCGCGGTTGCCGGCCGCGTCGTGCACGGCGGCATTCGCCACTGCCACGCAGGCCTCGAGTTCGGGCGAGGCGCGCAGCGATTTTTCCAGTTCGCGCACGACGCCGCTCGCGCCCAGCACGTCGCCGCGCTTGACCAGCGCCTTGACCAGGCGGACGTGGTCCTCGGGGTCGCGAAACTCGGAATGGCGCGCCTTGCTCACCACCTGCTTGAACGACTTTTCGGCGGCGGCCGCGTCGCCCGCTTCCAGCGCGACTTCGCCCAGCTTGCGCAGGCGGCGCACCATGTGCGGCGAGATGGCGACGGCTTCCTCGAGGATCTTTTGGGCCTGGGCGGGGTTCCCGGCGGCCTCGTGGCAGCGCGCCAGCAGGTCGTAGCCGGCCATCAGGCGCGGGTTGGCGGCCACCAGCACCTGCAGCGTGTCGCGCGCTTGCTCGATGCGGCCCTGGGCGAATTCGGCGCGTGCCAGGCCCAGGCCGGCCCAGCCGAGCGGCTTGAAGGCCAGCACCTTGCGGTAGATTTCCTCGGCCTCGCCATGCTCATTCAGGCTCACGTGCAGCTCGGCGCGCAGGCGCGCGAACTCGAGCGCGTGGCGCGGGTGGGCGATTTCGGCGGCCGAGGCCGAGCGGATCGCTTCCCGTGCATTGCCGTGGGCGACCAGCTGCCAGGTGGGCAGGAAGAGGGCGCGCCGCTCGATGGCGCGGGCGATGCGCGCGCCCAGCGTCTCGGCGGTAAACGGTTTGAGGACGTAAGCGGTCGGCGCCAGCTCGGCCGCGCCGATCACCTTGCCATACACGGCTTCGGAGGTGAGCATGATGAAGATCGACCAGGAGCTGATCAGGCGGTGGTGGCGCAGGTCTTCCAGCAACTGTTGGCCATCCTGGCCGTCGCCCCCTCCGCCGCCAAGATCGTATTCGCAGAGGACGATGTCGTAAGAGCGGCGCGTCAGCTGCCGAATCGCCGTGCCCGAATTGACGGCGTACTCGACCTTGTTGATACCCGACAGGTTCAGCATGTTCTGCAGGTTGCTGCGCATGCCCGGATTCGGGTCGATTACCAGGACCGACAGTTGGCTGTTCTCTTGCATCGTCTCTTTCATAGGCGCACCGGGAGCGCTGTCTCCACCCGCTACAATACCCACAAGCGTCCCACGCGGCAACTGCCACAGCCTCAATGCATGGGCAATATTGTCAACCCTGTATAATAGCGGGCCATCTTCCACCCGCAGCCACGCTGCATCAACCGACTTCCAGCCATGTTGATTCTGCCGGGTTCCAATGCCCTGTCCGTCTTTCGTAGCCAACGCCTCCTGAGCCAACTGCAAGCTGCCGCGCCCGCGATTGCCGCGGTCCAGGCCCGCTTCGTTCATTTCATCGATAGCGCTGCGCCCCTTTCCATTGACGATACCCAGCGCCTCAGCGCCATGCTGACGTATGGCGAGCCGGTGCCTGAAACCCTGTACGAAGGCAGCACCGTCGAATTCTTCGTCATCCCGCGCCTGGGCACGATTTCGCCCTGGGCCTCGAAAGCGACCGACATCGCGCATAACTGCGGCATGACGCACGTGCACCGCATCGAACGCGGCGTGGCCTACACGGTGGTATTGAAAAGCGGCATTCTCGGCAGCAGCTTTGGCGCGCCGAAGAAGCTCTCCGGCGAGGAACTGGCGAACGTCGGTGCGCTGCTGCACGACCGCATGACGGACACCGTATTGCGCCACGCCGAAGAAGCATCGCAGCTGTTCCAGGAACTCGAGGGCAAGTCGCTCGAATCGATCGACGTGCTGGGAGAGGGACGCGAAGCGCTGCTGCGCGCGAACACGGAACTGGGCCTGGCGATGTCGATCGACGAGATCGACTACCTGAACGACGCATTCACCAAGGCGCAACGCAACCCGACCGACGTCGAACTGATGATGTTCGCCCAGGCCAACAGCGAACACTGCCGCCACAAGATCTTCAACGCCGACTGGATCATCGACGGCGTCAAGCAGGACAAGTCGCTGTTCGGCATGATCAAGAACACGCACCAGCTACAGCCGAAGGGCACGGTCGTCGCCTACAGCGACAATTCCTCGATCATGGAAGGGGCGGTGGTCACGCGCTTCTTCCCGGGCGCAGGCCAGGCGCTGGGTAGCCAGGAGTATGCCCCGCTCACGGAACTGACCCACACCCTGATGAAGGTCGAGACGCATAACCACCCGACCGCGATTTCGCCCTTCCCGGGCGCCTCGACCGGCGCCGGCGGCGAGATCCGCGACGAAGGCGCGACCGGGCGCGGCGCCAAACCGAAGGCCGGCCTGACGGGCTTCACGGTGTCGAACCTGCTGCTGCCGGATGCGCAGCGTCCGTGGGAAAATGCGGCCGACGTGACCGCGCTTGAGAAGGGCGATGCGCCGGTCTACGGCAAGCCGGAACGGATCGCTTCGCCGCTGCAGATCATGATCGATGGCCCGCTCGGCGGCGCGGCGTTCAGCAATGAATTCGGCCGGCCTGTGCTGGGCGGCTATTTCCGTACCTACGAGCAGAACGCCGAGGCGGCCGGCGGCGTCTACGGCTACCACAAGCCGATCATGATCGCGGGCGGCATCGGCAATATCTCCGACCAGCACACCTTCAAGAACGACATCCCGCCCGGCAGCCTCCTGATCCAGCTTGGCGGCCCCGGCATGCGCATCGGCATGGGCGGCTCGGCCGCGTCCTCGATGGCGACCGGCACGAATACGGCCGACCTCGACTTCGATTCGGTTCAGCGCGGCAATCCCGAGATGGAGCGCCGCGCCCAGGAAGTCATCAACGGCTGCTGGCAGCTGGCTAGCAACAACCCGATCATCTCGATCCACGACGTCGGCGCCGGCGGCCTCTCTAACGCCTTCCCGGAAATCGTGAACGACGCCAAGCGCGGCGCGATCTTTGACCTGCGCAAGATCCAGCTCGAAGAGTCGGGCATGGCACCGAAGGAAATTTGGTCAAACGAGTCTCAAGAGCGATATGTGTTGGCTATTGCGCCGGAAAGCCTGAGCTTGTTTGCATCGCTGTGCGAGCGCGAGCGTAGCCCCTTCGCCGTCATCGGCGTCGCCACCGACGCGCGCCAACTGAAGCTGGTCGACGGCCAGGCCGGCAACAATCCGGTCGACATGCCGATGGACGTCCTGCTCGGCAAGCCGCCGAAGATGACGCGCGACGTCGAGCATGTGAAACGCAGCCTGCCGGCCGTCGACCTGACCGGCATCGAACTGGAAGAAGCGGCGCGCCGCGTACTGCTGCTGCCGAGCGTGGCCGACAAGTCCTTCCTGATCACGATCGGCGACCGCAGCGTCGGCGCCATGACCGTGCGCGACCAGATGGTCGGCCCGTGGCAGGTGCCGGTCGCCGACTGCGCCGTCACCGCCATGAGTTACGAAGGCTTCAAGGGCGAAGCGATGGCGATGGGCGAGCGCACCCCGCTGGCCGTGATCGACGCCGCCGCTTCCGGCCGCATGGCCGTGGGCGAAGCGATCACCAACATTGCTGCCGCCCCGATCGCGTCGATCGAAGACATCAAGCTGTCGGCCAACTGGATGGCGGCCTGCGGCCAGCCCGGCCAGGATGCGGCGCTGTTCGACACCGTCAAGGCGGTCGGCATGGAACTGTGCCCGGCGCTCGGCATCAGCATCCCGGTCGGCAAGGATTCGCTGTCGATGCGCACCACCTGGAGCGACGAGGGCCAAGCGAAATCGGTGATTTCGCCGGTCTCGCTGATCGTCTCCTCGTTCGCGCCGGTCACGGACATCCGCCGCTGCCTGACGCCGCAGCTGCGCACGGACCTGGGCGACACCGCCCTGATCCTGATCGACCTGGGCCGAGGCAAAAACCGCATGGGTGCCTCGGCGCTGGCGCAGGTGACCCAGCAACTGGGCGATTCGGTCCCGGACGTCGATTCCGCCGACGACCTGAAAGCCTTCTTCGCTGCCATCCAGCGCCTGAACCTCGAGGGCAAACTGCTGGCCTACCACGACCGTTCGGACGGCGGCCTGTTCGCCACGCTGGTCGAGATGGCCTTTGCCGGCCGCGCCGGCGTCTCGGTGAACCTCGACATCCTGACCATGGGCGACGCCAATTCGTCCGACTGGGGCGACGCCAAGAACTGGGCCAGCCAGGTCGGCGAGCGCCGCAACGAGATGACGCTGCGCGCGCTGTTCTCGGAAGAGCTTGGCGCCGTGGTGCAGGTGCGCGAAGAAGACAAGCGTGCCGTCATGAACGTGCTGCGCGAGCTGAACCTGGGCGCCTGCAGCCACATCATCGGCAAACTGAACGACCGTGGCGCGATCGAATTCACGCGCGACGCCAGGGTCATCTACAACCAGAAGCGCAGCAGCCTGCACCGCCTCTGGTCCGACACCAGCTGGCGCATCGCGCGCCTGCGCGATAACCCGGATTGCGCCGACCAGGAATACGACCGCCTGAACGACGAGAGCGACCCCGGCATCACGCCCAAGCTGACTTTCGACCCAAGCGAGAACATTGCCGCCCCGTTCATCGCAAGCGGCGTGCGTCCGCGCGTGGCCATCCTGCGCGAGCAGGGCGTCAACTCGCACATCGAAACCGCCTGGGCAATGCACCAGGCCGGCTTCGCCGCGGTCGACGTCCACATGAGCGACCTGATCGCGGGCCGCGCGACCCTGAGCGATTTCCATGGCGTGATTGCGGTGGGCGGTTTCTCCTACGGCGACGTGCTGGGCGCGGGCGAGGGCTGGGCCAAGACCATCCTCTTCAACACCCGGTTGGCCGACCAGTTCGCCGCCTTCTTCGCGCGCCAGGATACCTTTGGCCTGGGCGTGTGCAACGGCTGCCAGATGCTGTCGAACCTGAAGTCGATGATCCCGGGCGCGCACGCCTGGCCGAAGTTCACCCGCAACAAGTCGGAGCAGTTCGAAGCGCGCTTCGGCATGGTCGAAGTGCTCGACTCGCCGTCGATCTTCTTCGCCGGCATGGCCGGCACCCAGGCGCCGCTGGCCATCGCCCACGGCGAAGGCTTTGCCGACTTCTCCCTGACCGGCGACCTGGGCGCGGTGCTGCAGTCGCTGCGCTACGTCGATAACCGCGGTGCCGCTACGGAACAGTACCCGTTCAACCCGAACGGCTCGCCCGGCGGCCTGACGGCCGTGACGACCGCGGACGGCCGCTTCACCGCGATGATGCCGCACGCCGAACGCGTGTTCCGCACCGCAGTGCATTCGTGGGCGCCGCCCGGGTGGAGCGACGACGCGCCGTGGATGCGCATGTTCCGCAACGCGCGCAAGTGGGTCGGTTGATCAATCCGCCAGCGTGAACAGAAACGCCTCCTTCGGGAGGCGTTTTTACTGGGAGCGGACGTAGGGTGGGCTCCTGCCCACCCTACAAAAAAGGCGCTTCCGTGGAAGCGCCTTTCTCAATGCAGCCGATCCGACTTACTGGATCTTGGCCTTCTTCAACAGTGACTCGCGGTACTCCGCCAGCTTACGCTGCTGCAGCTGTTCCGCGACCTGCTGCTTGACCTGGTCCAGAGGAGGGATCGTCACTGGGCGCGATTCTTCCAGCTTGATGACGTGGTAGCCGTACTGGGTCTTCACCGGGGTGTCGGTGATGGCGCCGGTTTTGAGCGAGGTCATGGCTTTCGAGAATTCAGGCACGAAGCGCGACGGGTCGGTCCAGCCGAGGTCGCCGCCCTGGGCAGCCGAGCCAGGGTCCTTGCTCTGCTTGGCCAGCTCTTCGAACTTGGCGCCGCCCTTGAGCTTGGTGATGATCGCTTTCGCGTCTTCCTCTTTCTCGACCAGGATGTGGCGTGCCTTGTATTCCTTGTCCGGTGCGCCGGATTTCGCCTTGTCGTACTCGGCCTTGATGTCGGCATCCTTGACCGGGTTCTTCTTGACGTAGTCGGCCAGCATCGCGTTGATGATGATGCTCTGGCGGGCATTGTCGATGGCGGCCTTGACGTCGGCGCGGCCACCCACGTTTTGCTTGTCGGCTTCCTGGATAAGCACTTCGCGGCCGATCAGGTCCTTCTTGATCATGTCGCGCAGCTGCGGCGAATCGGTGGCTCGGCCCTGGGCGACGACCTGCTTGACCATCTGGTCGACCCGCGCTGCCGGAATCGGCTTGCCGTTCACGGTCGCAACGTTTTGGGCGAAGACAGGTGCGGCCACGACGAACGACATGGCGAGCAACAGGCGGGTTGGCTTCAAAATCATTGTTCAGATCCTATAAAAACTCGAAAAGTCGCCCCGTGGCGACGAAGTGCCGGCGCCAGCGACGGCGCCGGTGGCAAACATCTTACTGTACCTTCGCCTTCTTGACCATTTCCTCTTGGTAAGCCGCCAGTTTGGTCTGGGTGAGGCTTTCCGAGATCTGGGTCTTGATCTCTTCCATCGGCGGCACTTTCACCGCGCGCACGTCGTCTACCTTGATGACGTGGAAGCCGGCGCCGGTCTTCACCGGGGTATCGGTGACGCCGCCTTTTTGCAGCTTGGTAAAGCCGGCTGCGAATTCAGGCGGGAAGGCCGATGGGGCTGCCCAGTCGAGGTCGCCGCCGTTGGCAGCCGAACCGGTGTCCTTGCTGGTTTTGGCCAGTTCGTCGAACTTGGCGCCGCCCTTGAGCTTGGCGATAACGGCTTTCGCTTCGTCTTCGGTCGTGGTCAGGATGTGGCGCAGGTGGTATTCCTTCTCGCCGGCCTGGGTCTTGGCGAAGCGGTCGTACTCGGCCTTGACGTCGGCGTCGCTCACCGGATTCTTGGCGATGTAGTCGCGCGCCAGCTGGTTCACGACGATGGCCTGGCGAGCGCTGTCGAGCGCCTGCTTGACGTCGGGCTTCTTGTCGTAGCCTTGCTTGATGGCTTCCTGCATCAGCACTTCACGTGCGATCAGGTCGCGTTTGATGGCATCGCGCAGTTGCGGCGAATCCTGGCCCTGGCCCTGGGCGACGACCTGCTTGACGATCGCATCGACGCGCGAGGTCGGGATGGCCTTGCCGTTCACGACGGCCAGGTTCTGTGCGAATGCGGGTGCTGCCAAGGTGGCAGTTGCAGCGATCAAGGCTAACAGCAGGCGTGCTGGCTTCAAAGTCATGTTGAATTCCTGTGGAGGGAGTTGCTTGGACAGATTAGTTTAGTTATTTGCAGAGCAGTTCTACAGATTGTGCGATACAAGACTTAAGCGTTCCTGAACCGGCCTCAGTCCGATTCGGAAGGCGTCAGGGCCGTGATTGCCAGGGCATGGATCTCGGCCCGCATCATATCGGCCACGGCATCATACACCAGTCGATGACGCATGACGAGTCTCAGTCCATGGAAGCTTTCCGAGACGATTTTCACGCTGTAATGGCCGCCGCCGGAGGCCGCGCCGGCATGGCCCGCATGCAGATGCGAGTCGTCGCTGAGTTCCAGTACGGTGGGGCGGAGCGCGCCCTGCAAGGCCGTACGGATGCGCTCCAGGCGATCGTTGGCGGGGATCATCGTGGTCATGCTTCCTCCTGCGGAATGTGCTTCATGAGCAGCATCGACTGCGCGATGGTGAACAGGAAGAAGATGGCGGTCATGCCGAAGACCTTGAAATTGACCCAGGCGGCCGTGTTGTCGCGAAAGACCACGAAGGCCATCACCAGGTTGAGGGCGCCGAGGAAAAACAGGAACACGATCCAGGTATAGCCGACGCGCGGCCAGACCGCGTCCGGCAGCGGCAATGCTTCTTCCATGGCCTTGCGCATCAGGTTCTTGCCGAAGAAGAGCTGGCTGACCAGCAGCCCGGCGGCGAACACCCAGTACAGGATGGTCGGCTTCCACTTGATGAAGGTTTCGTCGTGCAGATAGATGGTCGCGCCGCCGAAGACGACGATCACGAACAGCGATACCCACAGCATGCCGTCGACCTTGCGCCGGCGCAGCAGCAGGTAGCCCACTTGCAGGAAGGTGGCGATGATGGCGACGACGGTGGCCAGCATGGTCGGCGCCTGGTCCGCGAGGATTTTGCCGCTAGACATCATGCCGCCGAGGTAATGCTCGGTCAGGGCGAGGGCCGCCGCTTCGTTGCCGCTGCCTAGTTTATAGACGACGAAAAACAGGATCAGCGGGAAAAAGTCGAACAGGAATTTCATGTTACCTCGGTAATTAAACTTCTTCGAACCGCAGCGAGGCGGAGTTAATGCAATACCGTAAACCGGTAGGCGGCGGACCGTCGGGAAACACGTGGCCGAGGTGGGCGTCGCAGACGGCGCAGATGATCTCGGTGCGCCGCATGCAGTGGCTGGTGTCGGTCTTCTCGATCACGTTTTCCGGGTCGAGCGCGCGGAAATAGCTGGGCCAGCCGCAGCCCGACTCGAACTTGGCGTCCGACTCGAACAGCGGCGTGTTGCAGCATACGCAGGTGTAGATGCCGTGCTCATGATGGTCCCAGTACTTGCCGGTAAAGGCGCGCTCGGTGGCGGCGTGGCGCGTCACCTGGTACTCCATCGGGTCGAGCTGGGTACGCCACTCGGCATCGGTCTTCGTTATTTTATCGGTCATGATGGTCTTTCTCGTGTAAATCAGGAGGAGCAGCTCACTTCGAGGTGGGCCGCCCAGTCCGGCGGCAGCGCGGCATAGTGTTCCTTGCCGGGCTGCTCGTCGAAGGGGTGTTCGAGTACGGCCAGCAAATCGCGCACACCGGCATAATCGCCGTTCTGCGCCTGTTCGATCGCCTGCTGGGCCAGATAGTTTCGCAGAACGTACATGGGGTTGACGCGGTTCATGGCGGCGCGGCGTTCGGCGTCCACGCTTGCCTCGCCACGCAGGCGTTCGCGGTAGCCGAGGGCCCAGGCGTCGAAGGCGGGGCGGTCGATGAACAGGTCGCGCAGCGGCGCGTCATTCTCCGGTGCATCGACCTGCAAGTCGCCCAGGCGCCGGAACAGCAGCGTGAAGTCGACGTGGCTGGCTTGCATGATCGAGAACAGGCCGTCGGACAGGGCGCGGTCGGTTTCCACGACGGTCGCCAGTCCCAGCTTCGCATGCAGCAGCTCGTCCAGCTTCGCTTCGAAGGCCGGCATGTAGGCGTCGAGCGCTTCCTGGGCCTCGTCCACGGTGCCGATCAGCGGCAGCAGCGCGTTGCCCAGCGCATAGCAGTTCCAGTGGCCGATTGCGACCTGGTTCGCATACGAATAGCGCCCCCCCTGGTCGGTGTGGTTGCAGATGTGGTTGACGTCGAAGGCTTCCATGAAGCCGAAGGGCCCGTAGTCGAGCGTCAGGCCGAGGATCGACATATTGTCGGTGTTCATCACGCCGTGCATGAAGCCGACCGATTGCCAGCCGGCGATCATGCGCGCCGTGCGGCGCGTGACTTCGGCCAGCAGTTCTTTATACGGGTTCGTCGCGCCGCGCAGCGCGGCATAAAAGCTGTCGATGACGTAGTCGGCCAGGACACGCAGTTCTTCCGGCTTGTCGCGGTAATGCCAATGTTCGAAGGAACCGAATCGGACAAAACTCGGCGCCATGCGCGTGACGACCGCGGCCGTCTCGATGTTCTCGCGCATCACGCGCTGGTTGGAGCCGGTGACGACCAGGGCGCGCGTGGTCGGAATGCCGAGCGCGGCCATGGCTTCGGAGCAGAGGAATTCGCGGATCGAGGAACGCAGCACGGCGCGCCCGTCGCCCATGCGCGAATACGGCGTCTTGCCGGCGCCTTTGAGCTGCAGTTCCATGCGGCCTTCGGGGCCGTCCGCGTCGCCGAGCAGAATCGCGCGGCCGTCGCCGAGCTGGCCGGCCCAGACGCCGAACTGGTGGCCGGAGTACACGGCCGACAATGGTTCAGCGCCAGGCAACAATTGGTTGCCGGTGAAGGCGGCCACGAAATCGGCTTGCGCCAGCGTCTCGACGTCGAGTCCGACCAATGCAGCTGCGCGGCTGCTGGCCGCAACGAAATAGGGCGCGGGCAGGGGCGTAGGCATCAGCCGCGTATGGAACGCGGGCGGCAGCGCGGCAAAGCCATTGTTGAGTTGCAGTTCGTCGGGCGTAATGGCAGCTCCAGGTCGAAAAAGGGGAAACAGCGCGATTCTACCGTACCGGGCCCATTCTATTCATGCACGCCTGGCGCGCCACCATGCTTACATCCGCTTACCAAGAACCTATCTCAATAGGGAATGCCTCGTTGCTGGCGCGCCTGGCAAGCGGGCGCCGCGTTGCTCCCGCTCGCCATGCATCACCATCAACTTCCCCCTCCCTACCGGGATAGGCTCTACAGCACGACCGTGCTGCGTCGCAACATGGAAAGGCCTTGACGGGTGACAGGCGAGCGAATCACACTCGACTGCAGTTAGTATTTCGTCCACACAGGAGACCATCGCATATGTCCTATCCGAAGAGCCCGCTCATGGGCCAGATGATGAACCAGCCGCTGCTCATCTCGAGCATCATCGAATTTGCCGCCCGCCATTTCGGGAATAACGAAATCGTGTCGCGCCGCGTCGAAGGCGACCTGCACCGCTATACCTACCGCGAGTGCGAACAGCGTGCGCGCCGCATGGCGAAGGTGCTCGACGGGCTGGGCGTCGCACTCGGCGACCGCGTCGCGACCCTGGCCTGGAACGGCTACCGCCACCTCGAGCTGTATTACGCCGTTTCCGGTTCGGGCGCGGTGATGCACACGGTCAACCCGCGCCTGCATCCGGAACAGATCGCCTACATCGTGAACCACGCCGAAGACCAGTACCTGTTCTTCGACCTGAGCTTCCTGCCGCTGGTGGAGGCGGTTGCCGCCCACTGCAAGACGGTCAAGGGCTTCATCCTGATGAGCGACCGCGCGCACATGCCGCAAGAGACGAAAATCGCCAACCTGCTGTGCTACGAAGACCTGATCGCGGCCAGCAGCGACGATTACGCCTGGCCGCTGTTCGACGAGAACTCGGCCGCCACCCTGTGCTACACCTCGGGCACGACCGGCAACCCGAAGGGCGCGCTGTATTCGCACCGCTCGACCATCCTGCACGCCTACGCGGCCAGTTCGCCGAGCGCGCTGAACGTGGCATCGAGCGACGTGGTGCTGCCGGTGGTGCCGATGTTCCACGTGAATGCCTGGGGCCTGCCGTACTCGGTCCCGCTGTCGGGCGCCAAGATGGTGTTCCCGGGCGCCGCGCTGGACGGCAAGTCGCTGTACGACCTGTTCGAGTCCGAGGGCGTGACCTTCTCGGCGGGCGTGCCGACCGTCTGGCTGGGCCTGATCAACCATGCGGTCCAGAACGACCTGAAATTCTCCACCTTCCGCCGCACCGTGATCGGCGGCTCGGCCTGCCCGCCGGCGATGATGGACACCCTGATCGACAAGCTGGACGTGCAAGTCATCCACGCCTGGGGCATGACGGAAATGTCGCCGCTCGGCACGGCCAGCACGCTGCAGGCCAGGCACCGCGACCTGCCGAAGGACGAGCAGCGCAAGATCCTGCAAAAGCAGGGCCACGCCATTTATGGCGTCGACATGAAGATCGTCGACGACGACGAGCAGGAGTTGCCCTGGGATGGCGTCACCTACGGCCACTTGTACGTAAAAGGTCCGTGGATCATCTCGCGCTATTACAAGGACGAGGGCGGCGACGTGCTGAAGGATGGCTGGTTCCCGACCGGCGACGTGGCCACCATCGACGCTGACGGCTACATGCAGATCACCGACCGCAGCAAGGACGTGATCAAGTCCGGCGGCGAGTGGATCGGCAGCATCGACCTGGAAAACATCGCCATGGCCCACCCGGCCGTGCTGCAGGCCGCTTGCATCGGCGTGGCGCATCCGAAATGGGACGAGCGGCCGATGCTGGTGGTGGTCAAACGCCCGGGGCAGGACGTATCGCGCGAGGAACTGCTGTCCTTCTTCGAGGGCAAGATCGCCAAATGGTGGCTGCCGGACGACGTGGTGTTTACGGAAGCGCTGCCGATGGGGGCGACCGGCAAGATCCAGAAGAACCGGCTGCGCGACCAGTATCGGGAGCACAAGCTGCCGACGGCGTGAGCCTGAAGACGCCCGCTGTCGGTAGGGTGTGCAAGGGCAAGGTAGAAATGCCTACTTTTGCGAAATGGTTCATGCTGTCGACACGCTGCACATGTCTGCGTGGGCACGGACTGCCCACCCTGCGGGGACGGCCCATCCCAGCCGCGTTTGCGACCGGGCCGTTCATCTTTTGGGAGGCTAACCAGTCTCTCGCAGTTCGTCCGTAAAGCCGAGGCAGATGTGCTCGACCGTCAGGCGCCGTGGCGCGGCATCAGGTAACGAAATGTCGGCTCGATGTTGCGCTCATGCAGGTGCCTGACGATGTCTTCCAGCGTCGCCTCCGCCAGCAGCAGGCCGGTGCGCGCCGCCGCCGGTCCCGGCACGGCTGCGGCCGCGGCACCGGCCGCCACCGGCTGCAAGGCCGCGAGCGCGCGCGCGAACACGGCCGGGCAGACGCTGCCGACGTCTTCCAGGAAGGCCGCCTGCGCCTGCGGCGGCGGCGCCATCTCGAGCCAGGGTTCGTCGGCAAAGGAGGCGCCCATGCCGGGATGGATGAAGGCGGCCCAGCGGCCGGTGCCTTCGTCCAGGCACGGCGGGAGCTGTGCCGGTGCGTCGTCCGTCTGCAGGGTGAGGCCGGGAAACCGGGAGCGCAGCAGCAAGCCGGCAAAATCGCGGGCCTGGGCCACCGGCACCGGCGCTGCCAGCGAAATCCACAGGTGGTAGCCGCGTCCGCCCGCGACGCTGACGGCCGGGGCCGGAAACCCGTGTTCTGCTTGCAAGGCCTTGGCCGCTTCGCACAGGCGCGTCCAGTGCCCGGCTTCTTCCTTGTCGGCACCCTTGTTAAAGGCAATCGCGATCGCACGCGTCGCGCCCTCGCTGGTGGCCAGGTTCAAGGGCTGGGTCTGTTTCCCAAGCGCGCGCTGCGCCAGCATTTCCGGCGACAGCGCGCCGGCCGGGACGAACAGGCGCATCAGTTCAGCAATCAGTTTTTCCATGCCGGCATTCTGACACATGCGCCGGGTGCGACTCTTTCGGCCCGAGAAATAACACGACCGTACTTTTTGGCGTTATAGTTGAACGTGCTGGTTCAACCAATTAAAAAGGAAGAGACATGAGTGCAGACTACGTCGTGCATGGCAGCGTTGCCGTCATCACCCTGAACAATCCGCCGGTCAATGGCCTCGGCATGGCCACCCGAACCGCGGCCGTGGAAGCGCTGCGGCGCGCCGCGCAGGACGAGGCCGTGAAGGCGATCGTCATCACGGGCGCCGCCAAGGTGTTTTCGGGCGGAGCGGACATTCGCGAATTCAATTCGCCGAAAGCACTGACAGAGCCGACCCTGCACACCCTGATCGCCACCGCCGAAAATTCGGCCAAGCCGGTCGTGGCCGCCATCCACGGCGTCTGCATGGGCGGCGGCCTCGAGCTCTCGCTCGGCTGCCACTACCGCGTCGCCACTCCGGGTGCCCAGATCGGCCTGCCGGAAGTCAAGATCGGCCTGGTGCCGGGCGCCGGCGGCACCCAGCGCCTGCCGCGCGTGGTCGGCCTTGAACTGGGCCTGAACATGATCGTCTCGGGCAACCCGGTGTTGTCGGAAAAGCTGGCCGAGACCAAGTTGTTCGATAAAGTATTCGCCGAAGGCGCCGACCTGGTCGCCTCCGCAGTCGCGTTCGCGAACGGCATCGCCGACGCCCGTCCGCTGCCGAAGGTGCGCAACCTGAAGGTCGACTACCCGAACCACGAAGCCTTCCTGCAATTTTCGCGCAATACCGTGAAAGCCATGGCCGGCGTCTTCCCGGCGCCGCTCGAATGCGTCGAGTGCGTTGCGGCCAGCGTCACGATGAAGTTCGAGGATGGCCTGAAGTACGAGCGCGACCGCTTCCTGGCGCTGGCCCAGACCGACGAATCGAAAGCCCTGCGCCACGCCTTCTTCGCCGAGCGCGCCGCCAGCAAGGTGCCGGACGTCCCGGGCGATACCCCGACCCGCAGGATCGAACGCGCCGCCGTGATCGGCGCCGGCACCATGGGCGGCGGCATCGCCATGAACTTCGCCAACGCCGGCATCCCGGTGACGATCCTGGAAACGAAGCAGGAAGCACTCGACAAGGGCCTGGCCACGATCCGCAAGAATTACGAAAACACGGTCAAGAAGGGCAAGCTGTCGCCTGAAAAAGCCGGCCAGCGCATTGCACTCATCAGCGGCACGCTGTCGTACGATGAAATTGCCCAGGCCGACATCGTGATCGAAGCCGTGTTCGAAGACTTGCAGGTGAAGGAAACCGTGTTCCGCCAGTTGGACAGCGTGATGAAGCCGGGCGCGATCCTGGCCTCGAACACCTCGACGCTCGACCTCGACAAGATCGCCGCCTTCACCAGGCGTCCGCAAGACGTGATTGGCCTGCACTTCTTCAGCCCGGCGAACGTGATGAAGCTGCTGGAAATCGTGCGCGGCAAGGAAACCGCCAAGGACGTGCTGGCCACGGGCCTGGCGCTGTCGAAGAAGATCAAGAAGACCGGCGTGGTCTCGGGCGTGTGCGACGGCTTCATCGGCAACCGCATGCTGGAACAATACCTGCGCCAGGCTTTCTTCCTGCTGGAAGAAGGCGCGCTGCCGGAACAAATCGACAAGGCCATCGAAAAATTCGGCTTTGCGATGGGACCTTTCCGCATGAGCGACCTGGCCGGCAACGACATCGGCTGGTACATCCGCAAGCGCCGCACCATCGAGACGCCGGACATCGAATACTCGAAGGTGCCGGACCTGCTGTGCGAACAGGGCCGCTTCGGCCAGAAGACCGGCGCCGGCTGGTACGACTACAAGGCGGGCGACCGCAGCGCGTATCCGTCGCCCCTCGTCAACGAGCTGATCATGTCGCAATTGCAGGCCAGCGGCGGCGAGCGCCGGGTGGTGGCGGACGCCGAGATCGTCCAGCGCCTGGTGTTCGCGCTGGTTAACGAAGGCGCGCGGATTCTCGAGGAAGGCATTGCCCTGCGCGCTTCCGACATCGACATGGTCTACCTTACCGGCTACGGCTTCCCACTGCACCGCGGCGGCCCGATGCTGTACGCCGACACCGTCGGCTTGCCGAACGTGCTCGAGACCATGCGCGGCTTTGCGCGCGGCGCGCATGGCGACGCCTGGACGCCGGCGCCGCTGCTCGAGCGCCTGGCTGCTGAAGGCAAGGGCTTCAACGGCTGACGGCGCGGGGAGGCGACGGGTGTCAAGCCCGTCGCTCCATCGACGTGGGGTGGTCGGCTCCACCCTTGACGATGCATGGTCGCGCCTTGTGCGCCGCCCGCGCGTTCAACGCACGCCGGCACTGACGCGAGGTTTCACGAGGCGCTTGAACGCGCGGGCGGCATTACAGCCGGCGTCCGATCAAGTGCCCGGGTGTAGCCGGCAACCCTACGTCCTGCTGCACGCTTACGTGCCACCGAGGCGGCGCGAATTGGCGTCGTTCCTGAACACGATCGGCTGCGTGGGCACCTCCGCCTGTGCCCGTTGCGCCTGCAGCACGATGGTCTGCAGTTCGGCATGGTGCGGCGACCGGGCGCACACCGGGTCGGCGTTTTGCGCGTCCCCGGTCATGGCATAGGCCTGGCAGCGGCAACCGCCGAAATCCTTGTCCTTGTCGGGACAGCTGCGGCAAGGCGATTTCATCCAGGCGTCGCCGCGGTAGCGGTTGAAGGCGCCGCTGGCGTACCAGATTTCCTCGACACTGAATTCCCGCACGCTGGGGAAGGCGATGCCCGGCAGCGAGCGCGCCGCATGGCAGGGCAGCGCGGTGCCGTCCGGCGCGATGCCGAGGAAGACCGAACCCCAGCCGTTCATGCAGGCCTTCGGGCGTTCCTCGAAATAGTCCGGCACCACGAACAGGATCCGTACCCGGTTGCCGATCCGGGCGCGGTAGTCGTTGACAACCGCTTCGGCGCGCACCAGCTGTTCGCGCGTCGGCATGAGCTGCGCGCGGTTGACCAGGCCCCAGCCGTAGTACTGCGTATTGGCCAGTTCCAGGTACTCGACCCCCATCTCGAGCGCCATCTCGATGATGCGGCCGACGTGGTCGAGGTTGAAGCGGTGCAGCACGACATTGAGCACCATCGGGTAATCGTACTGCTTGATCAGCTTCGCGACCCGCGCTTTGAGGTCGAAGGTCCTGGTATTCGAGAGGAAGCCGTTCCTCTCGCGCGTCGAGTCCTGGAACGAGAGCTGGATGTGGTCCAGGCCGCGTTCCTTCAGGCGCGCCAGGCGCGCTTCGGTGAGGCCGATGCCGGAGGTGATGAGGTTGGTGTAGAAGCCCAGCCGGCGGCCTTCGCCGACCAGGTCTTCGAGGTCCTCGCGCAGCAGGGGCTCGCCGCCCGAGAAGCCGAGCTGGGCCGAGCCGAGTGCGCGCGCCTGGCGCATGACGCCGAACCACTCGGCGGTGGACAGTTCCGCGCCCTGGCGCGTGTAGTCGACCGGGTTGTAGCAGAAGGCGCAGTGGAGCGGGCAGCGGTAGGTCAGCTCGGCCAGCAGCCAGAGTGGCGCTGCAATCCGGGATGGGGGCGTGGGAGCGTTCATGGCCGCGGGCTCAGGCGAGCCAGCCGCGTTCGTTGGCGGCGTGCAGGAAGTCGTCGACGTCGCCCTGCAGGCCGCTGGCGCCGAAGGCCTGTTCGAGATCGGCCACGATCGCCGGCACGCTGCGCTTGCCGTCGCAACGTTTCAGGATCTCGGCCGCACTGCCGTTGAGTTTGACCATCCCTTCCGGATACAGCAGCACATAGTTGTTCTGCGTTTCTTCCCACTGCATGCGAAACACGCGGGACAGCGAGGGTTTGTCGGGCAAGGTGTTCATGGTGCTCTCCGTGGTCAAGGATAGGCTCGGTCGATTGCGTCCAGCATGGCCCACAGGACCTCGAGTTTGAACTGCAGGATTTCGAGCGCACGGTTTTGCTGGGCGCGGGTCGTGAAGTAATCGAGCGTCACCTGCAAGCCGTGCTCGACGTCGCGCTCGGCCAGCGAAATCCGGCTGCGGAAATACTGGAGGCCCTCCGGGTCGATCCAGCCATAGTGGGCCGGCCAGTTGGCCAGGCGGTCCTTGTGGATTTGCGGCGCGAACATTTCGGTCAGCGACGAGCAGACCGCTTCCTGCCACGGCGCCTGGCGCGCGAAATTGACGTAGGCGTCGACCGCGAAACGCACGCCGTGCACCACCTGGCGCTGCGACCACAGCGCCACCGGATCGATCCCGACCGCTTGCCCGAGGCGCACCCATGCTTCGATGCCGCCTTCGTTGCCGTCCCAGCCGTCATGGTCGAGGATGCGGCGCACCCACTTGCGCCGGGTGTCGCGGTCGGGGCAGTTGGCGATGATGGCGCCGTCCTTCTGTGGAATATTGACCTGGTAATAGAAGCGGTTCGCGACCCAGCCGCGTAGTTGCTCCGGGCTCAGCTTCCCGCTGTTCATCCTCGCGTTGAATGGATGATGGATGTGGTAGCTGGCGCCGCGCGCGCGCAGCTGTGCTTCGAATTCGGTGCGGCTCCAGGGTGTTGGCGTCACAGGCTGATCTCCATGCCGTCGAAGGCGACCTCGATGCCGTGGCGCCGCAGGAGGGCGCGTTGCTCGGAATCGTCGTCCAGGATCGGGTTGGTATTGTTGATGTGGATGAGGATCTTGCGGCGCGGCTTGACGTGCGCATTCACGTGCGCATTCAGGCTGTCGAGCACGGCGATCATGCCTTGCGCGCCCGTTTGCGGCAGGTGGCCCATGTCGGCCGCGCGCTTGCCAGAGAAGCCGTGTTCGATCATTTCGTTCTCGCTCCAGAAGGTGCCGTCGACCAGCACGCAGTCGGCCGCGCGCAGGGCCGCGTCGACCTGCTGCTCGATGAGGCCGAGGCCGGGTGCGTAGAACAGGGACGTGCCGTGCTCGAGGTCTTCGATCACGAGGCCGATGTTGTCGCCGACTCCAGGATGGGCCCGGTGCGGCGAATACGGCGGCGCCTTGCTCGACAGCGACAGCGGCGTGAAGCGGATGCCCTCGATGCCCGGCACCTCGACCGGCAGCATCGCCGGCCCCCCGTGCAGCGCCTGCAGCGGGTGCCAGTGCACCCCGCAGTAGTGCGACAGGACCGGCGCCAGCGGCAGGCTGGTGTTGAGGTCATCCCAGACCGATGCGCTGCAGTAGAGCGGCAGGGTTTTTCCCTCGCGCAGCATCAGCAAACCGGTGACGTGGTCGATCTGGGCATCCATCAGCATCACGGCGGCGATGCCGGAATCGCGCCGGGCGCGCGCTGGCTGCAAGGCGGGCGTGGCGCGGATCTGCGCAAGAATGTCGGGCGAAGCATTCACCAGCAGCCATTCGCTACCGTCTTTTGAGACCGCAATCGAGGATTGGGTGCGCGCCGTGGCGCGGATCGTTCCGCTGCGCTGGCCCGCGCAATTGCGGCAGTTGCAATTCCACTGCGGGAACCCGCCGCCCGCCGCCGAGCCCAAGACGATGATCTTCATGTGGTGTCCGGTGATCCGTGCACCGCAGGCGGGTCGCCGTCGGGCACGGTGTTGAATCAAACGCGCGATGCGGCTTAGCGCTTGGCGATGTAGAGCGTGATTTCAAATCCGAAACGCCAGTCGATGAACTCCGGTTTACTCCAGCTCATGATCGATCTCCTCAAGGGTAAAAGTGTTTTAGGGACGCCGAATGCATGGAAAGAATCCTTGCAGGGATAAGCAGGAGCAATTTCTGTGCCATTCAGGAGCCAGCGGTGTCGATGCGGGCTGGTGCTGGAATGGCGGGGATTTTCGGCTACCCGATCGCGGCCAGGATGTTCCGCGTCAGAACAGTGTGTCGAAATTGAACACCTGTATTGCAACAATCCGGGTCGACGCTATATGGCAGAGCTCCCGACAATCGGAACAGATGGCATTTCCAACTGGCGTCATTCTCGCCGCAGTGTTGTGCGCAGCCGCCCGGTGTGCAGGGTTCGACCGGGACCGGGTGTTTTACCCGGCCATGCTGGTCGTGATCGCCACTTGCCATGTCCTGTTCGCGGTAATGGAAGGAGATCATCGCGCGCTACCAGTTGAATCCGTGATCGCCTGCGCTTTGCTGGCGATCGCCATTGCGGGATTTCGGACCAGTCTCTGGCAGGCGCGCTGCCAATAAATAAACGTACTCGTTTACTTATTGTCGAGCCGGGATCAGAATGAGCGCATGAGCTCACGTTCGCCCTCGACCAGGAACACCTTGCTGATCGCCAGCGCCTGCCTCCTCGGGCTGCTGTCCACGACCGGCGCCTCGCTGCCTTATCCGATTCTCGCGCCCCTGTTCGGGGGCGATTCCGGCAGCGCACTGACTTCCTTCCTCGGGCTGCCCGCCAAACTGCTGCTTGGCATCGCCCTGATGGTCAATCCGCTCGGGCTGCTGATCGGCAGCGCCGTCCTCGGCGCCGTGTCGGACCGCTTCGGGCGCCGGCGTATCTTGTTGACGACCGCGATTGGCGGTGCGGTGGGGCATGCGTTGACGGCGGCGGCTCTGGTCGCGGAATCGTATCCGCTGTTCCTGCTGGCGCGCTTCGGCACGGGCCTGCTGGAAGGAAATGGCGCCATCATGCGCGCCATGCTGGCGGAAAGGCTGGCAGGGGGACTACGCAAGCATGCGCTGTCCTGGCTGAACGGGGCCTTCCACCTTGGCTGGCTGTTCGGGCCGCTCCTGGCCGGGTTCACGGTCGGCGTCTCGATCACGCTGCCGTTCTCGATCGCCGCCGGGGCGCTGGTGCTGGGCGCCGGGCTGGCCGCGCTGGCGCTCGAACGCGAAACGGCGGCGCCGCCGCTGCACGAGCGCTGGTGGATGGTGGCGCGCGAGCGGCATGCCTTGACGCTCTTGCGCCACGCACCGCTGCGCACGCTCTTTTCCGTGCATTTCGCCTACGCCTGCGGCGTCGCCGCCTTCTACGAATTCTTCCCGCTGTGGCTGGTCGACGTCGGAAGCTACGACGTGCGCCAGATTGCCTTTGTCAACATGGGCATGTGCGCACTGATGACCTTCGCCGCACTGTTTGCCGGCCGCGCCAGCAGCACGGACCCGCGCCGGCGCGCCAGCGTACAGGCGGGACTGGCGGCGCTGGCGATCCTGGCCGTCGGCTTCGGCAGCCTGGGCGTCGGCCTGGTTGCCATTGTTCTGTTCGGTTTGCCGCATGCCTATTACAACGCCACCGTGCAGGGCTGGGCCGCGGACCAGTTCGCTGGCTACGGCCAGGGCGCCGTGATGGGCTTGCTGTCGACGACCTTTTGCCTGGCGAACATCGTTATGGCGCTGGTCGGCGGGGTGATGGCGCTGTTCGATACCCGCATTGTGCTGGTTGTCGGCGGCGCGCTGGCGGTCTGGGCGGCGGTGGCGATGCGTAGCTGGAGCGCGCGTGGCGTGGCGCCCGTGCTGGAGGCCGAATGAATTCGCTCGAACAGGTAGTGCTGCTGCTGAAAACGCGCGGGCCGCAGACGGCGCAGGCGCTCTCGGCGTCCCTGGGCATGACCTCGATGGGCGTGCGGCGCCAGCTCGAAGCGGCCGCTGAGAAGGGCCTGGTGGCTTACGTCGATAGCCCCGGCAAGGTCGGGCGCCCGGTGCGGCGCTGGATGCTGACCGAGGCGGGCAACGCGCGCTTCCCGGACCGCCATGGCGAGCTGGCACTGGAACTGATTGCACAGGTGCGCCTGCTGTTCGGCGAAGCGGGCCTGGAGCGCCTGGTCCAGGCCCGCGCAGCGGCGGGCGAGGCGGCGTATCGGTCGCGGGTGGATGGCGCGTGCGCGCTGGCGGAACGGGTGGCGGCCCTGGCGCACGCGCGCGCGGCCGAGGGCTACATGGCCGAGGCCGAATTGCAGCCGGACGGCAGCATGTTGTTGGTGGAAAACCATTGTCCGATCCGCGCGGCGGCCAGCAGTTGCCAGGAGGTGTGTCGCTCCGAGCTTGCCGTGTTCGCGCGCGTGCTCGGTCCGCGCGTGTCGGTGGTGAGGATCGAGCATCAGCTGGAGGGCGCGCGGCGCTGCGCCTACCGGGTCAGTGAGGTGGGCGGGATGCCCGCCGCTTGACGTGCTGCGCGCGCCCATAAAAAAATGCCGCTGTTTCCAGCGGCATTTTTCGTTCAACAGCTGCCGGCTCAGTCGGAAGCGTAGATGTTGTTGTCCTTGGTTTCGCGAACAAAGAACGCACCGATCACGACAGTGATGAGGGCGATGATGATCGGATACCAGAGGCCATAGTAGATGTTGCCGTTGGCTGCCACCAGGGCGAACGAGATGGTCGGCAGCAGGCCGCCGAACCAGCCGTTACCGATGTGGTAAGGCAGGGACATGGCGCTGTAGCGGATACGGGTCGGGAACATTTCGACCAGCATCGCCGCGATCGGGCCGTAGACCATGGTCACGTACAGCACCAGGATGAACAGCAGCAGCACCAGCATCGGCTTGTTGATACGGGCAGGATCGGCTTTCTCGGGGTAGCCGGCCGCTTTCAGGGTGCCCACGACTTCGGTCTTGAGCGCGGCTTCCCGCGTCTTGCTGTCGGCGTCGAAGTTCAGGTTATCCGGCGTCATGACCGCGTTGAACGACTGGATGACCTTGTCGCCGATCTTGACCTGGGCAACCGAACCTGCCGGGCCGGCGATGGTGTCGTAATTGACCGAGGCGTTGGTCAGCATGCGCGCGGCGATGTCGCAGGAGGACGGGAACTTGGCGGTGCCGGTCGGGTCGATCTGGAAGTGACAGGTGGCCGGGTCGGCGACGACGGTGACAGGCGACGTGGCGATGGCCTGCGCGAGCGCCGGGTTGCCATAGTGGGTGATGGCCTTGAAGATCGGGAAGTAGGTCGCCGCGGCAATCAGGCAGCCGCCCAGGATGATCCACTTGCGGCCGATCTTGTCCGACAGCGCGCCGAAGAACAGGAAGAAGGGCGTGGCCAGCAGCAGCGCGATGGCGATCAGGATGTTGGCGGTGGCGCCGTCGATCTTGAGCGTCTGCGTCAGGAAGAACAGGGCGTAGAACTGGCCGGTGTACCAGACCACGGCCTGGCCCATCGTCAGGCCGATCAGGGCCAGGATGACAATCTTGGCGTTCTTCCAGTTCAGGAAGGCTTCCGACAGCGGCGCTTTCGAGGTCTTGCCTTCGGCCTTCATCTTGGCGAAGGCCGGCGATTCGGCCATCGACAGGCGGATCCAGACCGACACGCCGAGCAGGACGACCGACAGCAGGAACGGAATGCGCCAGCCCCAGGCCGTGAACTCTTCTTCGCCGATGACGGTACGGGTGGTCAGGATGATCAGCAGCGACAGGAACAGGCCCATGGTCGCGGTGGTCTGGATCCAGGCGGTGAAGAAGCCGCGCTTGCCTTCCGGCGCGTGCTCGGCAACATAGGTGGCCGCGCCGCCGTATTCGCCGCCCAGTGCCAGGCCTTGCAGGATGCGCAGCGTGACGAGGATGATCGGCGCCGCGATGCCGATCGTGGCGTAGCCCGGCAACAGGCCGACGATGAAGGTCGATGCGCCCATCAGGAGGATGGTGACCAGGAAGGTGTACTTGCGGCCGATCATGTCGCCGAGGCGGCCGAACACGAGCGCGCCGAACGGACGCACGATGAAGCCGGCCGCGAAGGTGAGCAGGGCGAAGATGAACGAGGTGGTGGGATCACCAAGGAAGAACTGCTTGCCGATGATGGCGGCGAGCGAACCGTAAAGGTAGAAGTCATACCATTCGAAAACGGTGCCGAGGGAGGAAGCAAAGATCACCTTGCGCTCTTCCTTGGTCATCCCCTGGGAGGAAGGCGCTGCCTTGCCCCCCGCGGTCATGCCGGGTGTGATAGCCATTTTTTGTCTCCGTCTAATAATTTGGTTTCATCGGATAGCTTTGGAAGCTGATCGCAGTGTGGACCGTTAAACTTACGTCATGCTTGCTTCAAACTTACCTGAAACTTACACATAATTGATGTGTTCGCTTGTGGAAAGCGGACTGTCTTTTTTCTGTTTATTTGGACAGCGCGACCGGCGGCAAAGATCCTGTACAGGGGCTTGAGCCAGGCCAGAGACTTTGCGAACGGTCGTACTTAATTGTGCTATTCTCATCTGGTCCAACACCAACGATGTCCAACGAGGAGACCAGCATGCAAGACGCAGTGATCGTATCGACCGCCCGTACGGGCCTCGCCAAATCGTGGAAGGGGTCGTTCAACATGACCCACGGCGCCACGCTCGGCGGCCACGTGCTGGCCGCCGCCATCGAGCGCGCCGGCATTGCCGCGGGCGAAGTCGAGGACGTGATCGTCGGCTGCGCCAATCCGGAAGGCGCCACCGGCGCCAACATCGCGCGCCAGATCGCGCTGCGCGCCGGCTGCCCGACCACGGTGCCGGGCATGACGGTGAACCGCTTCTGTTCCTCGGGCCTGCAGACGATCGCGCTCGCCGCCCAGCGCATCATCGCCGGCGAATGCGAGATCCTTGCCGCCGGCGGCGTCGAATCGATCTCCTGCGTGCAGCAGGAAATGAATACGCACATGCTGACCGACCCCTGGCTGCGCGCCAACAAACCGGAAATCTACTGGCCGATGCTGCAGACGGCCGAGACCGTCGCCAAGCGCTATGGCATCGCCCGGGAACGCCAGGACGCCTACGGCGTGCAGAGCCAGCAGCGCGCCGCCGCCGCCCAGGCCGCCGGCCGTTTCGACGCCGAGATCGTGCCGATGACGACCGTCATGGGCGTGGCCGACAAGGCGTCCGGGCGCCTGCTGACGCGCGAAGTCACGATTTCCGCCGACGAAGGCATCCGCGCCGACACGACCATCGAGGCCGTCTCGAAAATCCGCAGCGCGCTGCCGGGCGGCGTGATCTCGGCCGGTAACGCCAGCCAGTTCTCGGACGGCGCCTCAGCATCGATCCTGATGAGCCGTTCGATGGCCGAATCGAAGGGTCTCCAGCCGCTGGGCGTGTTCCGCGGTTTCGCGGTGGCGGGCTGCGAGCCCGACGAGATGGGTATCGGTCCCGTGTTCGCGGTGCCGAAACTGCTGCAGAAAGCCGGCCTGACGGTGGCCGACATCGGGCTGTGGGAGCTGAACGAAGCCTTTGCGGTGCAGGTGCTGTACTGCGCCGACAAGCTCGGCATCCCGATGGAGCGCCTGAACGTGAACGGCGGCGCGATTGCCGTCGGCCACCCCTACGGCGTCTCCGGTGCGCGCCTGGTCGGCCACGCGCTGATCGAAGGCAAGCGCCGCGGCGTCAAGTATGTGGTGGTGACGATGTGCATCGGCGGCGGGCAGGGCGCGGCGGGCCTGTTTGAAGTTCTGTAATTCGGTCCTGTGATTCGCCAAACCTTTCAAACTCATCATTCGGAGTCGATTTAGATATGATCAAACACATCGTCATGTGGAAGCTGAAGGACGAGGCCGAAGGCGCCGGCCGCCTCGCGAATGCCCGCGAAATGAAGCGCCGGCTCGACGAATGCGCGCACATCGTCCCGGGCATCCTGACATTCGAAGTCACGCTCGCCCAGCCGGGCCTGGAAGCGACTTACGACGTCGTTCTGTACTCGGAATTCGCGGACAAGGCGGCCCTGGACGCCTATGCCGTGCACCCGACGCACAAGGCGCTGGTGCCCTTCATCGGCGCCGTGCGCGAAGGGCGCCAGTGCATGGACTACGAGATTTGAAACTGCGTTAATACCCCCACCATAACAATACGGAGACAACATGCGCACTACCAAGGAACTTTTTTCGTTGCAAGGCAAAACGGCGCTGGTGACCGGCGGCTCGCGCGGGCTCGGCCTGCAGATGGCCGAGGCGCTCGGCGAGCAGGGCGCGCGCGTCGTGATTTCGGCGCGCAAGCAGGATGAACTCGACGAAGCCGTGGCGCACCTCACCGCGCGCGGCATCGACGCCTCGGCGATTGCGGCCGACCTGCAAAGCGAGGCCAATGTGCAGCCCTTTGTCGAGGAAGCCCTGCGCCGCCTCGGCCAGATCGACATCCTCGTGAATAATGCCGGCGCCAGCTGGGGCGCCCCGGCCGAAGACCATCCGCTCGAAGCCTGGGACAAGGTCATGAACCTGAACGTGCGCAGCATCTTCCTGGTCTCGCAGGCGGTGGGCAAGCTGTCGATGATACCGCGCCACTATGGCAAGATTATCAATATCTCCTCGATCGCCGGGTTGGCCGGCAATGCGCCGGGCACGATGAGCACGATTGCCTACAACACCTCGAAAGGTGCGCTGGTCAATTTCACGCGCACCCTGGCGGGCGAATGGGGCCGCCACGGCATCACCGTGAACTCGATTGCGCCGGGCTTTTTCCCGTCTAAAATGACCAAGGGCGTGCTGGCGACGATCGGCGTCGACAAGCTTGTGCAAGGTTCGCCGCTGGGCCGCCTGGGCGACGACGAAGACCTGAAAGGCGCGGTGGTGCTGTTCGCCTCTGACGCGAGCAAGCACATCACGGGCCAGATCCTGGCCATCGACGGCGGCGTGTCCGCGGTCTGAGGGGAACAGCATGAAGAATTTCAAGGGCAAGGTAGCCGTCATCACCGGCGCCGGCAGCGGGCTGGGTCGTGAATTCGCCGATACGGCGGCGGGCCTGGGCATGCAGCTGGTGCTGGCCGACGTCCAGGCCGACGCGCTCGAGCGCGTCACCGACGAGTTGCTGAAGCAGGGCGTCGAAGTGCTGGCCATGGTCTGCGACGTCAGCAAGGGCGCGCACGTGCAGGAGCTGGCCGACGCCGCGATCGCACGCTTCCACGGTATCCACCTGGTGTTCAACAACGCCGGCGTCGGCTCCGGCGGCCTGATCTGGGAAAACACCGAAGCCGACTGGGAATGGGTGCTGGGCGTGAACCTGTGGGGCGTGATCCACGGCGTGCGCGTCTTCATGCACGCCATGCTCGAGTGCGCGCGGCGCGATCCGGATTACGAGGGCCATATCGTCAATACCGCCTCGATGGCGGGTTTGCTCAATGCCCCGGCGATGGGCGTGTACAACGTCTCGAAGCACGCCGTGGTATCGCTCTCGGAAACGCTCTACCACGACCTGCAGCTGGTCAAGGCCCCGATCGGCACCTCGGTGCTGTGCCCGTACTTCGTGCCGACCGGCATCAGCCAGTCGCACCGCAACCGTCCGGAAGAGCTGAAACCCGACGCGCGCCCGACCGCCAGCCAGATGGCGGCCCAGGCGGTAACGACCAAGGCGGTCGAATCGGGCAAGGTGTCGGCCGGCGACGTGGCGCGCATCACCTTCGATGCGATCCGCGACGGCCAGTTCTACATCTATTCGCACCCCCAGGCGCTGGGCGGCGTGCAGGAGCGGATGGAAGCGATCGTGCAGGGCACGAATCCGCCGGATCCGTACGCGGCGACGCCGCACGTGCGCGAGATGCTGCGCTCGCGCCTGTAAGTGCGTTCGCGCCGTATCAGGGAGCGGAGCCTGCGGGCTCCGCTTTTTTTCGGGCTAGTAGCCGTTGGCAAGGTCGGCGCTCGTGGCCGTCGGATTATTGCTTGGCAGCTCGCTGATCGAGCCGGTGCGGGGCTGGGTCTGGCAGCCGAGCAGGATGGCGGCCAGGCAGGCCGATAGCAGGAGTCGTGCAGTGCGCATGGTGGTCCTCCGCGTGTGGTTGGAGCGAAGGAAGACGCTAAGGCTGTAGGAGACGTGAGGTTTGATCCGAATCAAACGAATCCTGCGAACTTACCCGTGCACGTTGTGCACCGCGTGGGCTCTTGAACCCACCCTACGCAACCCCGGTTACGGCTGCACGACCCGCTCGTGTAACTCCGCCGGCGCATTCTCATACAATTTCACCACCGTCGAGGTCCGCGTTCCATACCCCGGCGTCTCGATGCACACCGCCGACAGCACGCGTTCCAGGTCGAGCGGCACGCCCGTTTCCGGCAGGCGCAGGTCCGGCGCGCGCGTGGTATCGGCCAGCATTTCGAAATAGGCATCCTCGGGCGCGCCCTGGCACAGCAGGCTGGCGAACTGGGCCTTGGTACGCGTTACCTTCGGCCATGGCGCGTCCAGCAAGCCGTTCGATACGCCATAGATGCGCCCGGCTTCCAGGGGCTGGCCATTGCGCGGGTCGCCGCCGGCGCGGTTCGAGTACCAGTACAGGCTTTCGCGGTCGCCCAGCACCAGGTTGAAACCGTTGTAGACGTCGCCGCGCTCGCCAAGCAGGTCGAGGTACTCGGCCGCCGAGCAGGAGCCTTTCAGGAAGTCCGCCACCAGCTCGCCGCGCGAGGGTGCGTTGGCGCGGCCTTCGCCCGGGGCGCGGATGTTGGTCAGCGCGGCGAATTTCGGGCCCTTCGGGCCTTCGCGCGTGACGCCCATCCAGCTGCCGCCGTGCTCGAGGTCGCGTCCGGCGATCAGGTTCGGGTGTTCAGGCCAGGGCGCGGCGGGCGCGGCCGGGCGGTCGTAGAATTCGTCGCGGTTGGCGACAGCGATCACCGGCACGCCGGGAATGACGCGCCAGGCAAAAACGATCAGGCACATGGTGGAAACTCCATGAAAACTTCGACACGGCGCGGGCCTTCCACCAGGTCCTCGAACCCGGCGGCGCTCGCCGCTGCCGCGAGGACGTCGGCGAAGCTCTCGGGCACGTCGGGGTAGACTTCCATCCAGGTCTGCACGCCGTCAAGGCTGCCGGGACGGCGCAGCAGGCGCGCGGCGCCGGGCTGAATCACCCGTGCCTGGAGCGAACACACCAGGGGTGCGAGGCGCGCGGCGTGCTCGTCGCGCACCTTGTAATACACGTAGAGGTCGATCATGCTAGAGCTCGAGCGCGTCCAGGGGGTAGGGCATGGCCAGGAAACGCAGGGGCGCGCCGGTGCTCGACCCCAGGTGCACTTCTTCCTCGAGCGCGGCCAGCTTCATTTCGACCAGCAGGTCGGCGCCGCCCAGCCCGTTCGGCGCGGCGTTGACCACCATGCCGCAGGGCTGCTCAGGGTCGGCGCTCGCAAACACTTCGTCGCCGGGACGCGCCGCTGCATTGTCCACGGAGGCGAGCGCCGTGCGACGCTTGAGCTTGCCAAGATACTGGCTGCGCGCGACGATTTCCTGGCCCGGATAGCAACCTTTCTTGAAGTTCACGCCGCCGAGCAATTCGAGATTGATCATTTGCGGCACGAACTGCTCCTGGGTGGCGGCGGTGACTTGCGGCACGCCGGCGTGGATTGCCGCCAGCTGCCAGGCGGCATTGCCGCCGAGAGCGAGCTCCTGCGCCAGGACCGGCAGCATGGTTTCACCGTTCGCAGCCGGGCCGATCCACAGGTAGCGCGGCGCGCCGAATGCGTCCGCCACGCGAATCACGGTGCCAAGTGCGCCATGCGTGCTCGCCATGGGAGTGCCCGGCAGTGCCAGGCCCTGGGCACGCAGGGCGGCTTCTCCCCGCGCGCCGCCGAAGCCGATCACGGCCGCCACAGCATCTTCTTCGGTGGCGTCGCGCAGCCTGGCCTTCGAGCGCATGACGAACATCGACAAGCGCTTTTGCAGCGGCGCCTGGATCGCGCGCGGCAGTTGCAGCCACACGGTTCCTTCACTTCCCTCACCACTGTGCCACATCAGGAAGGTTGCCTGGAGGCGACCCTTGGGCGTGCAAAAGCCGGCCAGGCGCGCCTCGCCCGTGCCCAGGTGCTCGACGTCGTTCGTCAATTGGCTGTGCAGGAAGCGCGCGGCGTCCTCGCCAGCGACCGCGATCAGGCCGAGATCGGTGACCGGCGACACAAAGCCGGCCGCCAGTTCTTCGGCTGTCAATACGCGGCCGAAATCCTCGACCTGCGTGGCTTCGTCCATATGGAAGCGGGCGCCGTGCGACGCCAGATATTCTGTCCAGTTGCTCATAAATGCAATATGCTTTGCGGTTTAGGCTTTATCATTACGGCCTCATTATAGAGTTGTCGAGCAAATCGCGCCGGAGACGGCGAAACATGGCTCCGTGAAACAGAAAACAGAATGGCATTCATAAAAAAAACACTCGTCACTGCCGTGGTCGTATCCCTCGTTGCGGCCGGGGGCTTCACCTGGTGGTCGAAGCACGCGCTCACCACCGGGCAAGCGCCTGTTGAATTCACGATCACACCGGGCAGCGGCGTCGGCGCGGCCGCCCAGCAGATGGTCAAGGCGGGCGTTCCCGTCAATCCGATGCTGTTCCAGGTCCTGGCGCGCGTTACCGGCCAGAGCGCCCGCATCAAGGCCGGCAGCTATGAACTGAAACCGAATACCTCGCCGCGCGCCTTGCTGTCCCAGCTGGTCCGGGGCGAATTCGCGCAGGAAGCGGTCACCATCATCGAAGGCTGGACCTTCCGCCAGATGCGCGAGGCGATCGCCGCTTCGAAAAGCCTGCGCCACGAAACGGCCAGGCTGAGCGACGCCGAACTGATGGCCAAGGTGTCGAGCGAGTACAAGCAGCCCGAAGGCCTGTTCTTCCCGGATACGTATTTGTTCGCCAAGGGCGCCAGCGACTTGCAGATTTATAAGCAGGCGCACCAGATGCTGCTCACTCGCCTGAACGCGGCCTGGGAAAAGCGCGACGCGGACCTGCCCTATAAAACGCCGTACGAAGCCCTGATCATGGCCTCGATCGTCGAAAAGGAAACCGGCCAGAAAAGCGAGCGGGCGATGATCGCCGGCGTGTTCGTCAATCGCCTGCGCACCGGCATGATGCTGCAGACCGACCCGAGCGTGATCTACGGCATGGGCGCGCGCTACGAGGGCAAGATCGCCAAGAAGGACTTGACCACCGACACCCGGTACAACACCTACACGCGCTATGGCCTGCCGCCGACGCCGATCGCGCTGCCGGGCGTGCAGTCGCTCGCCGCCGCGCTGTCCCCGGCCAGGACGCCGGCCCTGTATTTCGTGTCGCGCAACGACGGCACCAGCCAGTTCTCGGAGAATTTGCCCGACCATAACCGCGCAGTGAACCAGTACCAGCGCGGCGCGAGCACGCCATGAGCACGCGTGGCAAATTCATTTCCTTCGAGGGCATCGACGGCGCCGGCAAGTCGACCCATATCGGCTTCGTCAAGGCGTTCCTCGAAGCGCGCGGCATGACGGTCGTGTCCTCGCGCGAACCGGGCGGCACCAGGCTCGGCGAAAAACTGCGCGACCTGCTGCTGCACGAAAAGATGCACCTGGAAACAGAAGCCTTGCTGATGTTCGCCAGCCGCCGCGAGCACATGGCGCAGGTCATCGAGCCGGCCCTGGATGCCGGTTCCTGGGTGCTGTCGGACCGCTTCACCGATGCCAGCTTCGCCTACCAGAGCGGCGGGCGCGGCATGGACCGTTCCAAAATGGAAGCGCTGGAAGCCTGGGTGCACCCGCACCTGCAACCCGACCTGACCCTGCTGTTCGACGTGCCGCTGGAAGTGGCGCGCGAGCGCCTGGACGCCACCCGCACGCTCGACAAATTCGAGCGCGAGCAGGGCGAATTCTTTGCCCGCTGCCGCGCCGAATACCTGCGCCGCGCCGCCCAATATCCGGCGCGTTTCGCCGTCATCGATTCGACGCGCAGCATCGACGAGACGCAGGGCAACATCAGCGAGGCGCTGGAGACATTGCTGTGACGATCTATCCCTGGCAGGGAGCCGCCTGGAGCCAGCTCCAGACCATGCGCGCGCGCCTGCCGCACGCGATCCTGTTCCACGGGCCGGCGGGCATCGGCAAGGCCGACTTCATCGAGGCCTTCGCCCAGTCGCTGCTGTGCGAAAACGTGCGGGGCGACGGCCAGGCCTGCGGCGCCTGCGCCTCCTGCGGCTGGTTCGTCCAGCACAACCATCCCGACTACCGCCGCGTGCGGCCGGAAGCGCTGGAAGACGAGCCGGGCGGCGAGGGCGAGGAAGGCGGCGAGGGCGACAAGAAAGCCAAATCGACCAAGGCGCCCTCGAAGGAAATCAAGATCGAGCAGATTCGCAACCTGGCCGACTTCATGAACATCTCGACCCACCGCCAGGGCCTGCGCGTGGTGGTGCTGTATCCCGCCGAGGCGCTCAACATGCCGGCCTCGAACGCACTGCTGAAAACCCTGGAAGAACCGCCGCCGGGCACCGTGTTTTTGCTCGCTTCGAACGGGCTGGACCGCTTGCTGCCGACGATCCTGTCGCGTTGCCGCACGTTCGCCTTGCCGATGCCGGACCATGCCGCCGCGCTTGCCTGGCTGCAGACCCAGGGCGTGGCCGACGCCGACAGCTGGCTGCGCGAGGAGGGCGGTGCGCCGCTGGCGGCGCTGGCCCAGTCGCTGGGCGGCAGCCGCGAGGAACTCGATGCCCTGCTCGGTTTCCTGGCGCGGCCGAACGTCGAATCCGCGCTGCGCCAGGCGGACAAGCTGAGCAAGACGCCCCTGGCCGCGCTCGTATCCTGGCAGCAGCGCTGGCTGTACGACCTGCTGGCGAGCAAACTGGCCGGTACCGTGCGCTACTATCCGCGCTACCAGAACGAACTTGCAGCCTTGGCCGCCAACGTGCACACTGCGAATCTGTTACGTGCAATCAAGTCCGCAAACGAACGGCGCGCGGTGGCCGACCATCCGCTTTCGCCCAAGCTCTTCGTCGAAGACATGTTGCTGGACTATACGGCGTGCTGCACGTGACTTGAACTGCGCTAGAAAGGCTTGAACATGACCGGCAATACCACCGACCCGAATGCTTCGCTCGTGCCGCGGCCGTCGGTCCTGTCGCTTGCGATCAAGGAAAAGGCGGCCCTGTACGCGGCCTACATGCCCTTCCTGAAGAACGGCGGCATGTTCGTGCCGACCAACAAGGCTTACAAGATCGGCGACGAGGTGTACTTGATCCTGTCGCTGATGGACGACCCGAACAAATACCCGATCGCGGGGAAAGTCGCCTGGATCACCCCGGCCGGCGCCAACAACAGCAAGGCGCAAGGCATCGGCGTGCATTTTCCGGCCGACGAAACCGGCCAGCGCGCCCGGACCCGCATCGAAGAAATCCTGGGCGCGGCGCTGCGTTCGTCGCGCGCCACGCATACCCTGTAATCACCATTCCATTTTCCATGCCGTCTTACGTCCACCGTCTTGCCCGCCGCGACGACCTGCCCGTCATCGTCGACATCTACAACTCCACCGTCGCCTCGCGCGAAGTCACCGCCGACACCGAACCGGTGAGCGTCGCCTCGCGCGAAGCCTGGTTCAACGAGCACACGCCCGAGCGGCGGCCGCTGTGGACCATCCACGATGCCGCCGATACGGCGGATGACCCGGCCGTGATCGGCTGGATGTCGTACTCGAATTTCTACGGCCGGCCGGCGTATTCGGGCACAGCCGAGCTGTCGATCTACATTGCCGAGGAATGGCGCGGCAAGGGGCTGGGAAAGTACTGCCTGGAGCAGGCGATCGCGTTCGCGCCGGAAATCAAGGTGCATACCTTGCTCGGGTTTATTTTCGGGCACAACGTGCCGAGCCTGGCCTTGTTCCGCAAGTTCGGTTTCGACACCTGGGCCACTTTCCCGCGCGTGGCGAACCTGGACGGCGTCGAGCGCGACCTGATCATCCTGGGCAAACGCGTCGTCGACTGAGTGCTTGCATTGGCAGCAGGAAGCAGGGGTCATTGAGGCCAATGGTTTCAAGGACGGGTTCAATGGGCGGCTTCACTCGCCGGCGTGCGGCCACGCTGCCTGGACGCCGCCCACGCGTTCCGTGATGCGCCGCGCGGACGCATGCGTGCGTTGAACGCGTGGGCGGCGCAAACGGCGCGTCTGCCCAGCCTGCGCGGTCGAGCCGTCCACCCTGCGTCCTGCTGCAGACGCCGCGCAAGCGGATCTTCCCCGGGCCACGGACCCGCGTGACGCGACGCGCCCACACCCCGTACAATACCGGGATGTACATTGATTCCCACTGCCACATCAATTTCCCCGAGCTGGCCACCCGCATGCCCGAGGTGCTGGCCAAGATGGCCGAGAACCGGGTCACCCACGCGCTGTGCGTTTCGGTCGACTTGCCGGACTTCCCCTCGGTGCTCGCCCTGGCGGAGCAATATCCGCACATTTATGCCTCGGTCGGCGTGCATCCGGACTATGAAGACACGCCGGAACCAACCGTCGCGCAGCTGGTCGAACTGGCCCGGCATCCGAAGATCATCGCCATCGGCGAAACCGGCCTGGATTACTACCGCCTCGAGGGTGACCTCGAATGGCAGCGCGAGCGTTTTCGCGTGCATATCCGGGCCTCGCGCGAGACCCGTAAACCGCTCATCATCCATACCCGTTCTGCCAGTGCCGACACGATCAGGATCATGCGCGAGGAGGGCGCGGGCATCAATGATGGCGGCGTGGCCGGCGTGATGCATTGCTTTACCGAGTCGCTCGAAGTGGCCGAGGCCGCGATCGAGATGGGTTTCTACATCTCGTTCTCCGGCATCGTCACCTTCAAGAGCGCGAAAGACCTGCAGGCCGTCGCGCGTGCCGTGCCGCTAGAGCGCATGCTGATCGAGACCGATTCGCCTTATCTGGCGCCGGTGCCCTTCCGCGGCAGGATGAACGAGCCCGGCTATGTCGCCCACGTGGCGGAATACATTGCGAGCTTAAAAGATGTGCCGCTGCGCGAAGTGGCCGACCGTACGAGCGCGAATTTCTTCAACCTGTTCCAGCACGCAAAGGCCTGACATGCATCCACCGCGCCGCCTCGCCCTTCACGGTTTCGTCCTTGCGCTCGGCTTGGCATGCGGCGCCGCCGCCGCCGCTCCTGTGCCGCCGACCGAACGCCAGCTGACCAGTTTCTTCCGCGCGGTGCAGATGAACGATGCCAGGACGGTAAAGGCGATGCTCGGCGCGGTCGTCAACGCCAACCAGCCCAACCCGATCGGCGGCGAGCCCGGCCTGGTGCAGGCGCTGCGCGAGGATGCGATGGCCGTGGTCCAGGCCTTCCTCGACCATCCCGGCACCAAGCTCGAAGCCCGCGCGGCCAACGGCAACACGGCATTGATGATGGCCGCCTTCAAGCGCAACCGTCCGGCGGTCGAGGCCTTGCTGGCCAGGAGCGCCGCCCTCGACCAGCCCGGCTGGACGGCCTTGCACTACGCCGCGGCCAGCGGCGACGAGGACATCGTGCGCCTGCTGCTGGCGCGGGGGGCCAAAGTCGATGCCGTCTCGCCGCTCGCCAGCGGCGCCTACACGCCGATGATGATGGCCGCCCGCGAAGGGCATGACGGCGCGGCGCTGGTCCTGATCGCCCATGGCGCGGACCGCCTGCGCACGAACAGCGAAGGTCTCACCGCCGTCCAGCTGGCCGACCGCGCCGGCAAGCCGCGCGTGGTCAAAACGCTCGAAGGCGCCGGCCGCTGAGCGACCATGCAAGGCCGGCCAGCCGGCCGCCTGGCCGGCGTTTTTCTTGCGCGTCGCCCGAACAGGCAGGTATTCCCGGCTTTCCTCGTCCAATCGATCGCTTGCGGCGCATCGGATAATCTCGGCACCGAATCGAACATTGCGACACAGCAACAGTGCCGCCTACCAAGGATCTTCCATGCTGAACGAACGCGAAATCGAAAGCTGCTACCTCGGGCAATTCATCCCGGTCCATTACCATCACAACATGCTGATGGACCAGAACCGCATGAATGCCTTCCAGGCGGCGATCGCGCACGCCGTGCGCCCCGGCATGAAGGTGCTCGAGCTCGGCGGCGGCACCGGCGTGCTCTCGTATTTCGCGGCCCAGCAGGCCGACAAGGTATATTGCGTCGAGTTCAATCCCGACCTCGTGACTGAAGCGCGCCGGTTCCTGGCAATGAACCCGAACGGCCACAAGGTCGAGGTCATCCACGCGGACGCCTTCGAATACCTGCCGCCGGAGCCGGTCGACGTCGTCATCTGCGAAATGATCCACGTCGCCATGCTGCGCGAAAAGCAGGTGGCCGTGATCGAAGCGTTCAAGCAGCGCTACCTCGCGCGTTTCGGCGGCCCGCTGCCGATCTTCATGCCGGAAGCGGTCGTCATGGCCGTGCAGCCGCTGCAGCAGGACTATAGCTTCCACGGTTTCCATGCCCCGATCGTGCAGTTCCAGGAAACGACGGTCGCCTACCCGGGCACGCGCGAACTGGCTCCGCCTGCCGTGTATAGCGTGCTCGACTTCGCTGAACCGACTTCCAACCTGATCGCCTGGAGCGGCAGCTTCAAGGCCGAGCAGGACGGCACGCTCAATGCGCTGCGTTTCGTGACCAAGAACGTGCTCTCGATCGTGCAGGAGCGCGCTACGACGATCGACTGGCTGAACCACTACATGACGCTGCCGCTGGCAAAAGCACTGGACGTGGTGGCGGGCGACGTCGTGAACGTGTCCTTCCAGTACCGCGCCGGCGCATCGATCCCGAGCCTGCAAGCGGCGATCCGTGCCACGCTCGCATTCGACGCCGATTGCGAACCGGTAGCGGCAGTTGTTCGCAGCGTCGAATTCGCCTAAGAATGCCTCGGTACCAGCCTGGCTTTCGGGCTGGTTCATCGCGAATTTCCGCAGCCTGGCCGCGCCAGCCTGCGCTTCGTCGCATTCGCGCCAAAGCCTGCCGCCAACGACCCTACACTGGCTTCACATCTTCTTGTGGAGCAAACGATGTTCGGTTTCCTGCTGTGGCTGCTACTTCTCTTTCTTTGCTGGCCGCTCGCCTTGCTGGCCCTGGTCCTGTATCCCGTGGTCTGGCTGCTCATGCTGCCGCTGCGGCTGCTGGGCATCGGCGTCGATGCCGTCTTCAGCCTGCTGCGCGCGGTCGTGATGCTGCCGGCGCGCGTGCTCGGCTTGTCGCCGGGAAGATAGTTGTTTAGGGCATAGGGGCCGGCAGAGTGTGGGGCAGTTAACAGACGCCCCCATCGTCATCGCCTACTGTGGAGCGGTACGCTTTCATCCGAAAGCGCGCTTTTTCACTGTAAGGAAATGATTATGCGCCTGGACATTTACCGCAGAGCCGAAAGTGATGGCAAGTTCTCTTACTTGGCCGTGCCGGAAACTCGCAACATCCCCGAAGAAGCCACCAATACCGATTGGGAAGTGGAGGCGAAAGCCCTCGAGATCGACGACAATGCCGACCAGTTGCCCGACTTCCAGATCGACAACCTGACTGGCCAGCTTGCCGAAAAAGGCTATGCAATGACGGCGCTTCATTAAGCAGTAATCACCTGCGTTCGCCCCGGCTTTGCCGCGGCGGGCGCGCTCGAAGTGCAAGCTGCAGCATACGCGCGACAAGCAATGCCGGTTTCACCAGGCCCCCGACGGGCGTCTGGTGATTATGCTATTCTTGCGTCCTGTTTGAACGGACGTCGGCCGTAGCGGCCAGGCTGGGGGCACGATGAAATGGGCGGTGGTGGGTTTTTATTTCCTCGCGGTGCTGCACATTCACTTCCGCGGCAAGGTCCGGCTGCCGTTCGGACGCCAGCTGTTCGACCATTCGTCGTTCATGGCGCCCATCAATTTATTCATGCACCTGTTCTCACGGGTGCCGAGCACGCCGTACATTCCCGTCCGCGCGTTTGCCGAACTGGCGCCATTGCAGGCGAACTGGCAGCTGATTCGCGCCGAGGCGGAAAACCTGATTGCCCTGAAAAAGATCAAGGCGGCCGAACAGAACGACGACGCCGGCTTCAATTCCTTCTTCAAGACCGGCTGGAAGCGTTTCTACCTGAAGTGGTACGACGCCAGCCACCCGTCGGCGGCGCGCCTGTGCCCGCATACCCATGCGCTGCTGCAGTCGATTCCCTCCGTGAAGGCGGCGATGTTCGCCGAACTGCCGCCGGGCGCCAAGCTCAATCCGCACCGCGACCCGTTTGCCGGCTCCATGCGCTATCACCTCGGACTGGCCACGCCCAACGACGACCGCTGCTTCATCGAAGTCGACGGCGAGCGTTACAGCTGGCGCGACGGGCAGGGCGTCGTTTTCGACGAAACCTATATTCACTGGGCGGTCAACGGCAGCGACAGCGACCGCATCATCCTGTTCTGCGACGTCGAGCGGCCGATGCGTTACCGCTGGATGGCTGCGGTCAACCGCTGGCTCGGGCGCACCATGATGACGGCCGCCAGTTCGCCCAACGAAACCGGCGACCAGACCGGCCTGGTCAGCAAACTGTTTCGCATCTCGCACCTGATGGGCCAGTACCGGCGCCGCTACAAGGCGTGGAATGCGAATGCCTACAAGCTGACCAAGCTTGCGCTGATTCTTTCCCTGGCCGCCTTCATCTACTGGCTATAAACCTGCCGCTTGGCGATCATGGGCCCGGATCGGGCTTGACCTCGGTGAACTGGTAATCGGCGGCGGAACGCTCGAGCGCCAGGCCGAGCACGTCTTTCAGTTCCTCGGCGCTCGCGCCCTTGTCCAGCTGCTGCTTCGCGAACGTGTTGCGCAAGGTGCGCCCGCCCGAGCGCGCCAGGTCCATGCCGGCACGCTCGAACGTCGCCCGCATCTGCACGTAGACCGTTTTCCTGGTCATCTTGTTGCCGCTCAGGTTGGCCGGGAAGACGAACTGGCCCGGGATCGCCATCGCTTCGCGCTCCTGCAGCCAGGGCAGCAGCTCATCAACGCCTGCGCGGGGGAGGGTGATCGTGTGCTCATGGCTGGTGTCGTGCTTTTCGTCGGGGGTAATCGTCAGCAGGATCGAGCCGTCGATCGCCACCTGGCGGCCGAGCTCGGCAACCAGCAAGCCGATCGCTTCGGACACCCGCAGGCCCGCCAGCGCGATGACGACCTGCATGGCCCGATCGCGCCGGCGCTTCCACCCATCGAACGGGGTAGTGCGGCGCCGCCGCGGTGCGTCCGCCGGGAGCGCCGCGAAGAAGCGCTCCAGCTGATCGTCGGACAAGGTGCGGCCGGCGTCATCTTTTGCCATGTGGGCGCGGTCCATGCCGAGGATCGCCTGCTGGGACGGATTCGGCGTCACTTCCAGGTATTCATAGCAACGTTCCAGCAAGCGCAGGTAACGGTAGGCGATCTTGCTGTTCAGGACGCGCTTGCCCTTGATGGTGCGCTCGATGAAACGCACCAGGTCGGACTGGGTGGCCGTCGAGAAGGCGAGGCGTTCTTCCAGCAGCCAGCCTGCCAGGTTCGCGAACATGAAGACATAGATCTTCGCCGATTCCGCGGAGAGCGACCTGATGCTGCCGTCGGCGCGCAAGCGCCGCCCGGTTTCGGCGAAAGCGGTGGTGCAGACAAACTCCTTGAAGGCCCGGACTGGATCGGCATCCCACGAAGTCAGGTTGTGCATGGCGAGGTCCACAGGATCGAGATGCCACAGCCTAGCATAAACGTAACTAACCAACAGGTTGCGCACACCAAAACCAAAGAATCAACCGTCCCGGACTCCGATAAAAATAGGGCTATTCATGCAAGGCAAGCAAGGAAGAGGGTTTCGAACCGGCGTCTCCACAAGGCCTGGAACGCGAGCGCCTGCAAGAAAACCAGGGTCGCACTGACCGGCGCCCTGGCTGTCTCCATTTACTGGCTGTAGTAGAGCCTGTGTTCCCTCAGCGGTAGACAAGCACGGGAATCGAACTGTGCACCAAGACTTTCTGCGTTTCACTGCCCACCAACAGACCGCCCAGGCCGCGCCGGCCGTGCGAAGCCATGATGATGAGGTCGCAGCCGCGGTCGCGCGCGGTGCGCAGGATAGCCTCGTGCGGATCGTCGGAACGTACCAGTTGCAGGGTGTACTCGACGCCGGCCGCGCTGGCGGCGTCGGCGATGGCCGCCAGATACTTGCTGCCACGCGTCTCGCTGGCGGCGAGGTATTCGTCCTCGGTGCTTTCCAGCATGTCGGCGTCGGATGTGAAGGTCTTGAAGTCGGGCAGGGCGGTGACGCCGACGACCTGGGCGCCGACTTCCCTGGCGAAGCTGACGCCCGCCAGCACGGCGCGCGAGGACAGTTCGGATCCGTCGGTCGGTAACAGAATGCGCTTGAACATGGTTGCTCCTTTAGCCGGTCGCGCGACCAGCGCCCACGCATGGTCATCCGCGCGGCAAAGGTTTCAGTCTGCGATTCGCAGCCTATCCCTGGTTTGATCTGCATCAAACGGGCGGCGCGGATGACCGCGGGAACTGCACGGATTTCACGGCGCCACGGCCTTTTTGCGGCCGGCTTCTTGCGCGCTTCGACCTGGGCTGCGGTCTCGATGGTTCCATCGGCCAGTTTGAGGCGGAATTTCGGGTCTTCCAGGGCACGGGCGACTGCGGCGCTGACGTCGCGTGCCGGTACCTGCAGCAGCGCCGGGCTTGCCGCTTGTCCGGCACCACCGGTGCCGATACCCACCGCCACCGCGTGCAGCTGGTAGGGCTTGAGGATCTGCAGCCACGCGCGGGCGGTGGCACTGGTTTGCGCCTTCAGTTCCAGCGCGGCCTCATCGATGTTGCCACCGTAGGCCGCGTTCTGCGGGTCCAGCGCCGCGCATTCCTCCGGGAGGTCCACGTCGGCCGGCAGCTCGATGCCTTTCTGCTGCATCTTGCACAAGGCATCGATCAGCGTGACGCTGTTTTTCGGCAGCAGGTCGTCCACGACCAGGTAGCGGCTGCCTGGCGAGACCTTGGGGCTGTTCGCGACGCTGTGGAAAGCCGCAAACAGCGTCGGCAGCGCTTTCGGATAGAGTGCCAGGAACAGGCGCCGCACGGCCGCGCCGGGCAGCGCGTCGATCGGCCAGCCCGGCGCGATGGTGCTCGACTGCTCAACTGCTCGACCAGCGTGGACAGCGAGGCCAGCACCGCATGGCCAGCGTATCAGGCCGCCAGCTTGGCTTCGGCTTCGCCGTTGACCCGTGCCAGGTCGGCGCACGCCTGGCTCAGCTGGACGCCTTCTAGCAGCGTGGCGCGCGCCAGCGCTTCCGTAATAAGCGAATTCGGTAGGGTTTCCATATCCGAGCTTCGGGAATCGCATTTTCCTCCGTCCAAGGGTTAAAACGGGCCGGCCAAAATATTTGAGTGCTCAAGTCGAA
>JANNNC010000158.1:0-19649 GCA_031398335.1 Massilia sp. | reverse complement strand
CCAGGCAGCCGCCCCGGTGCGCGTCGGCCGTGCCCGCAAGCCGGCACCGAAGCTCGCCGAAGAGCCGCTGGTCCAGGTCGACACGCGCCAGTAATCGCGCCGCGTTGACCGGTAAAAAGGGAAGCCGCGTGCTTCCCTTTTTTTATCCCTACCTTGAAATGTGAACCGTATGAACGATCATGCCGCGCCGCAGCCGGTGTCTTTACGTGCCGCCTTTCTCTACTGGCTCAAACTCGGCTTCATCAGCTTCGGCGGCCCGGCCGGGCAGATCGCGCTGATGCACACGGATCTGGTCGAGCGCCGGCGCTGGATCTCCGAAGGCCGCTTCCTGCATGCGCTGAACTACTGCATGCTGCTGCCGGGTCCGGAAGCGACGCAGCTGGCCGTCTACATCGGCTGGCTGCTGCACCGCACGCGCGGCGGCATCATCGCCGGCCTGCTGTTCATCCTGCCCTCGCTGCTGATCCTGATCGGCCTGGCCTGGATCTATCTCGCCTTCGGGCACCTGAGTGCGGTCACCGGGATCATGAACGGCATCAAGCCGGCGGTGGTGGCGATCGTGCTGGCCGCCGCCTGGCGCATCGGCAGCCGCACGCTGCGCAACAAGGTCCTGATCGCGATTGCGGTCGCCGCGTTCGTCGCAATCGCGTTCCTGGAACTGCCCTTTCCGCTGATCGTGCTGGTCGCGGCGCTGTGCGGCGTGATCGGCGCGCGCCTGCTTCCGCGGGCGTTCCAGCCGGGCGGCGCGCATGGCGGCCTGCAGGCGGATGCACAGCGCTTACGGCCGCGCGCACTCATCGACGACGATACGCCCACGCCCGATCACGCGCGCTTTTCGCGGGCGCGGCTGGCGATCGTAGTCGTCATCGGCGTCGGCCTGATGCTGTTCACCTGGCTGCTGCTCGCTTCCTGGGGCGGCTCGCGCGGCACGCTGGCCCAGATGGGCTGGTTCTTCACCAAGGCTGCGCTGCTGACCTTCGGTGGCGCCTACGCCGTGCTGCCGTATGTCGTGCAGGGCGCGGTCGAGCACTACGGCTGGCTGACGGCGCCGCAGATGATCGACGGCCTGGCGCTGGGCGAAACCACGCCCGGCCCCCTGATCATGATCGTCGCCTTCGTGGGTTTTGTGGGAGGCTGGACGCAGTCGGTGTTCGGCGCCGCGGCGCCCTGGCTGGGTGGCATCGCCGGCGCCATGGTGGCGGCCCTGTTCACCTTCATCCCCTCGTTCGTGTTCATCCTGGCCGGCGGGCCGCTGGTCGAGTCCACGCGCGGCAATCTGCGCCTGACCGCGCCACTCACCGCGATCTCGGCGGCGGTGGTCGGGGTGATTGCGAGCCTGGCGCTCTACTTCGGGCGCGAAGTGTTTTATGCCGGTGGCACTGTGCAGCCGCAGGCGATCGTGCTCGGCGTGCTGGCGGCGATTGCCCTGTTGCGCTACAAGGTCGGGACCATCACCCTGCTCGCCGCCTGTGCGTGTGCTGGCCTCGTGCTATCGTATTGGCATGTCTGAAAAAATCATCATGCTCCACGACCTGCGCGCGCCCGCGCTGGCCGTCCCGGCGCAGCCCGCGGCGCCTGTCGGCTATCTGGCCGATGCCTTGGCGCGTCCCCTGCACGACCTGCGCATCTCGGTCACCGACCGCTGCAATTTCCGCTGCGTGTACTGCATGCCGAAGGAAGTGTTCGGCAAGGATTACCCTTACCTGCCGCATGGCGACCTGCTCTCGTTCGAGGAAATCACGCGCGTGGCGCGGCTGTTCATCGGGCACGGCGTCGAGAAGATCCGCCTGACCGGGGGCGAGCCGCTGCTGCGCAAGAACCTGGAACACCTGGTGGCGATGCTGCGCGCTCTGCCCACGCCCTCGGGCCGGCCGCTCGACCTGACGCTCACCACCAACGGCTCGCTGCTGGCGCGCAAGGCGCGGGCGCTGAAGGATGCGGGCCTGGACCGCGTCACGGTTTCGCTCGACGCGTTAGAGGACGCCGTCTTCAAGCGCATGAACGACGTCGACTTCTCGGTGGCCGACGTGCTGGCCGGGATCGACGCGGCGCATGCCGCCGGGCTTGGGCCAGTAAAAGTCAACATGGTCGTCAAACGCGACAGCAACATCGAGCAGATCGTGCCGATGGCGCGTCATTTCAAAGGCTCGCCGACGATCTTGCGCTTCATCGAATACATGGACGTGGGCGCCTCGAACGGCTGGAACATGGATGAAGTCGTGCCCTCGGGGGAAGTGGTGCGCCTCATTGGCGCCGAGCTGCCCCTGGCGCCGATTGCGGCCAACTATACCGGCGAGACCGCCGCGCGCTGGCGCTACCTCGACGGCGGCGGCGAAGTCGGCGTCATCTCGAGCGTGACCGGGGCCTTCTGCAAGGATTGCAGCCGCATGCGCCTGTCGACCGAAGGCAAACTCTACACCTGCCTGTTCGCCACCCGCGGCCACGACCTGCGCGCCCTGCTGCGCGCCGGCCACGACGACCTGGCGCTCAGCGGCGCGATCGCCGGCGTGTGGCAGGCGCGCAGCGACCGGTATTCCGAGACGCGCACGGGTGCTACCCGGGCGCTTGAGCCGGGCGCGCGCAAAGTCGAAATGTCTTATATCGGTGGATAACCCAAGCGGCGGTTAAAAAAAACAATGACACAACAAGCATCGATCAGCGGGCTGATCCTCGCGGGCGGACGCGGCACGCGCATGGGCCAGGTGGACAAGGGCCTGCAGCCGTTTCGCGGCAAGACCATGGTGGCCCACGTGCTCGAACGCCTTGCACCGCAAGTGGCGAGCGTGGCGATCAACGCCAACCAGAACCTGGACACCTACGCGGCGCTCGGCGTGCCGGTGTGGCCGGACGATCTGTCCGGTTTCGCCGGGCCGCTGGCCGGTATGGAGACCGGCATGCGGCGCTGCCAGACCGCGTACCTGCTCACCGCGCCTTGCGATTCGCCCTTCCTGCCGCCAGACCTGGCTGGACGGCTGCTGGCCGCGCTGCGCGAACAGGATGCCGACCTGGCCTTCGCCATGACGCAGGAGCCGGGCCAGCGCCCGCAGCCGCATCCGGTGTTCTGCCTGGTGAAGGCCTCGCTGCTGCCGATCCTGTCAACCTATCTGGCTGAAGGCGGACGGCGCATGGATGGCTGGTACAAGGACCTCAAAGCGGTCGAGGTGCAGTTCGCCGATGCCGACGCCTTCTGCAACATCAACACGCTCGACGAGCTGCACAGCCTCGATACGACGCGGGCGCCGCGCCTGGCGGACGTGACCAGTTGCCTGTCCGGCTACGATCCGGACGCGCTGCCGGTGAAGGACGCCCAGCGCATCATCCGCGGGTTCGTGCAGCCGGTAAAAGCGGTCGAGCAGGTGGCATTGCGCTCCGCGTTGGGGCGCGTGCTGGCGCGCGACATCGTCTCGCCGATCAACGTGCCGGCCCACGACAACTCGGCGATGGATGGCTATGCGCTGCGCGGTTCCGACCTGCCCGCTGTTGGCCAGGCGCGTTTCGCTGTGATCGGCACCGTGTATGCGGGCAAACCGATGGACGTGGTTCCCGGTCCGGGCGAGTGCGTGCGCATCATGACGGGCGGCGTGATGCCGGCGGGTTGCGACAGCGTGGTCCCGCAGGAATTCGTGGCCGAGGAAGGCGAAGCATCGATCGTCATCGCGGCCGGCGTGTTAAAGCCTGGCGATAACCGGCGCTTTGCCGGCGAAGACCTGAAGACCGGCAGCGCCGCGCTGCGCGAAGGGAAGATCATCCGTCCGGCCGACCTCGGCCTGGCCGCTTCGCTCGGCATTGCCGAGGTGCCGGTGCGGCGCCGCCTGCGCGTCGCGTTCTTTTCCACCGGCGACGAACTGCGCTCGATCGGCCAGCCGCTGGACGAAGGCAGCGTCTACGACAGCAACCGCTACACCATCTACGGCATGCTCCAGCGCCTGGGCTGCGACATCATCGACATGGGCATCGTGCGCGACGACCCGGCCGCTCTGGAAGTAGCCTTGCGCAGCGCCTGCGAGAACGCCGACGCGATTATCACCTCGGGCGGCGTCTCGGTGGGCGCGGCCGACTACACCAAGCAGATCATGGCGCGCCTGGGCGACGTCACGTTCTGGAAGATCGGCATGCGCCCGGGCCGGCCGCTGGCCTTCGGCCGCATCGCCTCGAACGGCGACAGCGCCTTCCTGTTCGGACTGCCGGGCAATCCGGTGGCGGTGATGGTCTCGTTCTACTTCTTCGCGCGTGAAGCGTTGCTGCGCATGATGGGCGCCGACGCCCCCCTGCCCCTGCTGCGTGCGCGTTCGGCAGGAAGCATCCGCAAGAAGCCGGGCCGCACCGAGTACCAGCGCGGCGTGCTGACCCATGGCGAGGACGGCATGCCGATGGTAGCGATCACCGGTTCGCAAGGCTCGGGCATTTTGCGCTCGATGTCGGAAGCGAATTGCATGGTAGTGCTGCACGATGCGCAGGGCAATGTCGGCGCGGGCGACATGGTGGACGTGCTGATGTTCGAAGGCCTGGTGTAGCGTGGCAGGGTCCCCCGCCCACGCGTTCAACCTACGCCCGCTCATCCGCAACACCACACTCACGTTGACCTGCATCACCGCTCCGCACGCTCGATTCGTGCGCACACCGGCACTGATCTACGATCGCACGATGTCGCGATTCTGCACGCATTGCGCGAGGCAATCCTCGCTGTTCGTTCACGTCGTCCATTCACAATCGACGCATGGGTCCAGCTTCCGGATCACCTTCACTGTATCTGGACGCTGCCCCTGGACGATCACGAATTTGGACGACGCTGGTCCGAAATCAAGCACAGGGTTTCCTACAACTGCCGTCACCTATATGACGAGGCGCCCGTCTCTCAGAGCATGATCCGGCAACGCGCGGCGACGATCTGGCAGCGGCGGTTTTGGGAGCATCAGATCAGGAACGAGCGCGATTTCGCCGCACATATGGATTACGTCCACATGCACGCGTCGTTGTGGCCGCATTCGAGTTTTGGACGGTATGTGCGGGAGGGGATGTATCCGGCGGATTGGGGTGGGCCGGTGGGTGGGGGGGAGTTGTGTCGGGAATGAGTACGATGCGGCAGATCGCGCCCCGGTGAACGCGTGGGCGGGGGAACCGCCCACGCTACGGGTCAGTTAGATGTGAGTTGGCAGGATTTGGCCAACCTGTCATTCGTCGCGTTCCACGTCCGGCCCCAGCATCAGTTGCGCCGCCTCGCTCGGCAAGGCCTCCACCGATTTAAGCTTCTTCGCCATCTGGCGGCTGCGGACCTCGGCGCTTTCGATGTTCTTGGCCGCCTTCTCCAGCGTCAGCTTGGTTGCGGCCAGCACGTCGCCGAACTTGCCGAACTCGGTCTTCACCGCGCCCAGCACTTGCCACACTTCCGACGAACGCTTTTCCAGCGCCAGCGTGCGAAAGCCCATCTGCAGGCTGTTGAGCAGGGCCGACAGGGTCGACGGGCCGGCGATCGTCACGCGCAGCGTGCGTTGCAGGTCGTCGGCCAGGCCGGGGCGGCGCATGACTTCGGCATACAGGCCTTCGGTCGGCAGGAACAGGATCGCAAAGTCGGTCGTCTGCGGCGGCGAGACGTATTTTTCGCAGATCGTTTTCGCTTCGCTGCGCACCGCGCGTTCCAGCTCGGCGCCGTACTTCGCCACGCCCTCGGCGTCGGCGCGGTCCTGCGCTTCCTGCAGGCGCTCGTACTGCTCCTTCGGGAATTTGGCGTCGATCGGCAGCCACAGCGGCGCGCCGCCGTCGGTCACGCCCGGCAGTTTGATCGCAAACTCGACCCGTGCATTCGTGCCCGCCACGGTCTCGACGTTCTTGGCGTACTGGTCGCTTGTCAGCACCTGCTCGAGCAGCATCTCGAGCTGGACTTCGCCCCAGGTGCCGCGCGTTTTGACGTTGGTCAGCACGCGTTTCAGGTCGCCCACGCCGATCGCCAGCTGCTGCATTTCGCCCAAGCCCTGGTGCACCTTTTCCAGGCGTTCGGACACCTGGCGGAACGATTCGGATAGGCGCGTCTCCAGGGTCGTGTGCAGCTTTTCGTCGACGGTCTGGCGCATCTCTTCGAGGCGCCTGGCGTTGTCGACTTGTAACGCGCCGATCTTCTGTTCGAGCGTGGCACGCACCTCCAGCATGCGCTGGGCGTTCGATTCGGTGAGGTTGCTTAATGTTTGCTGGAGCGTGTCGGCAAAGCGTTTCAATGAACGCGCCTGCTCTTCGCGCCCGCCGGCCGCGTGCAGCTGCATCTGCTGGCGCATGCTGTCGAGTTGCTGCACGGTCGCGCCCTGGTGCTGCATCATGTGGCCCGCCAGTTCCTGGCGCGTGGCCTGGGCGCTGTGCTGCAGCTCCTGGCGCAGTTCGCGCTCGAGGCGCTCGAAGGCGAGACCGCTGCCGTCGCGCCGTCCGCGCAGGAAGAGCAGCACCTGCATTGCGATCACGACCAGCACGGCCACCAGCAAACCATAAGATTCGAATGTGGACATCAATCGGCCTTGTTGCGCATCCAGTCGGCGGTCTGGTAGAAGGACTGCATCAGGCGCATGCGTACCTCTTCTTCCATGCCGATGTCTTCCATCGCCCACGCCATCGCGCGCAGCCACTGGTCACGTTCGCTGGTGCCGATGCCGAATGGCAGATGGCGCGCGCGCAGGCGCGGGTGGCCGTGGCGTTCCACGAACAGGTCGGGACCGCCCATCCAGCCGGACAGGAACATGAAGAGTTTGTCGCGCGAACTGTCGTTCGGCTTGGGATGCAGGGCGTGGATGCCGGCAAATTCGGGCTCCAGCGCCATCAGGTCATAAAAGCGGTCGACCAGTTCGCGCAGGCGCGCTTCGCCGCCGATGATTTCGTACAGGGTTTGGTTCTCGGACATGGCGTCATGATAGCGTAGCGTGGGCTCTCTGTGCCCACGCGGAACGCCGAATATTGTTGCCAGTTCCGACTGAATGCCCGGAACCTTACCAGTACCGTTGGTCGAACGGCTCAGGCCTCGCGCAGCGTCTGCAGCGGCGGCTGGCGCAGTACGCTACGCAGGCCCAGCCAGCCGCCGACCAGTGCGCACAGCGCGCCGACCACGACCCCGGCCAGCCACACGCCCGGCTCGAAGGTCCACGGGAACTTGAACTGGTAAGTCGCCAGCGCCCAGCCGAGCAAGGCCGCGCCGCTCGCGGCCAGCAAACCGGCCAGGCCGCCAACCAGCACGAACTCGATGCGCTGCGCCTGCGCCAGCTGCTTGCGCGTCGCGCCCAGGGCGCGCAGCAGGCCCGCTTCGCGCGTGCGCTCGGACTGCGATCCCATCAGCGCCGCGTACAGTACCAGCACCCCCGAGGCGAGCGTGAACAGGAACAGGAATTCGACTGCGACAACCACCTGGTCAACCACCTCCTGCACCTGGCGGATGATGCCGCTGACGTCGATCACGGTCAGGTTCGGGTAGGTGCGCGCCAGCGTGTTGGCGAGCGTGGCGCCCTGCTGCGGCAAGTGGAAAGCCGTCATGTAGGTCGCCGGCGCGTTGACCATCGCCTGCGGGTTGATGATGACGAAGAAGTTGGCGCGCATCGACCCCCATTCGAGTTTGCGCAGGCTGGTGACCTTGGCGTCGACGACGATGCCGGCCATGTCGAAGCGCATGACGTCGCCCAGTTTCAGGCCGAGGGTTTTTGCGATGCCCTGCTCCACCGAGGCTTCCGACACGCCCGGCGCATCGCGATACCAGGCGCCGCCGACGATCTCGTTGCCTTCGGGGGCATCGGCCATCGTCGACAGGTTGAATTCGCGGTTCGCGAGGCGCCGTGCATCGTCGCTGGCGTAGGTGTCGCGCGTGATGGCCTTGCCGTTGACGGCGGTGAGGCGGCCGCGGATCATCGGGTACAGCACCGGCTTGTCGACGCCGGCGGCGGCGATGCGGCGCGCCACGTCGTCCTTCTGTTCGGGCATGACGTTGATGACGAAGCGGTTCGGCGCGTTTTCCGGCGTGGCGCGCTGCCAGGCCGCGACCAGGTCGCCGCGCACCACGGTCAGGAGCAGCAGCGCCATCAGGCCCAGCGCCAGCGACACTACCTGCACGATGGTCGCGCCGGGACGGCGCTGCAGCGAGGTGACGGCAAAGCGCCAGCCCTGGTGCGTCGACAACCCGCGCATGCGGCGCAGGAGTTTCAGCGCCAGCCAGGCGACCAGCGCAAACACCGCGAAGCCGCCCAAGAAACCGCCGGCCGTCATCAGGGCCAGCTTCGGATCGCCGGCCTGCCATAGCAGCAGGGCGACGAAGACGCCGATGCCCAGGCCGTAGGTGGCCAGCGCCATCGGCTGCGGCGCGGCCTGCTCGCGCCGGATCACGCGGTTGTGCGGCACATTCTTCAATTGCAGAACCGGCGGCAGCGCGAAGCCGATCAGCAGCAGCATGCCGGTGGCGATGCCCTGCAGGGCCGGCAGCGGCGAGACCGGCGGCAGGTCGCTTGGGAGCAGTGTGCCGATTAATTGAAGCAGCACGAAATGGGCGCCGAAGCCCACCAGTACGCCGATGACGCTGCCGGCCAGGCCGACCAGCGCGAACTCGATCAGGTACATGGCGCCGACCCCGTTTTGCGTCATGCCGAGGCAGCGCAGCATGGCGCAGGCGTCCAGGTGGCGCTGCATGAAGCGGCGCGCGGCCATGGCGACGGCCACCGCCGCCAGCATTGCCGAAAGCAGCCCGACCAGCGACAGGAAGCGGTCGGCGCGGTCCAGCGTGGCCTGCATCTCGGGGCGGCCGTTTTCGATCGACTCGATGCGCACGCCCTTGACGTTCTCGAGCTTGATGCGCGCGCGCAGCCAGGTCTCGAAATCGCGCACGCGCGCCATGTCGTTGTTCGAGGGCGCCGCCACCAGCAGTTTATAGGTCACGCGCGCAAAATCGTCGACCAGGCCTGTCGACTTCAGGTCGGGCAGCGCCAGCATCACGCGCGGCGCGAAGTTGGCGAATGAGGCGCCGCGGTCCGGTTCGGCCGCGACCAGCTGGGTGATCGTGAAGCGGCGCTCGCCCACCTGCAACGCGTCGCCGACCTTCACGTTCAGCGCCGGCAGCAGGTTGGCATCGACCCAGACGGTACCCGGAGCCGGCACCGAACCGGCAGCCGCACCGCGCGCGGCGCTAGCCTGTTCGGGATCGGTGGTGATGCGCAATACGCCGCGCAGCGGATAGCCTTGCGAGACGGCCTTGATCGAGGCCAGCTGGGCTTGCGACGCTTCGCCCTCCCCGCCTTGCGCCATGCTGGGGAAGGTGACGGTGTCGGCCAGCAGCAGGCCACGCCGCTCGGCTTCCTGGCGCCAGGCCGGTGCAACCGGATTGTCGGCATTGATCAGGAGGTCGGCGCCAAGCAGCTGGTTGGCGTCGCGCGCCAGGCCCGCGCGCATGCGGTCGATGAAGAAGCCGACCGAGGACAGCGCGGAGACGGCGACGATCAGCGCTACCAGCAGAAAGCGCAGTTCGCCCGCGCGCCAGTCGCGCGCGGTCATGCGGAGGGACTGCATCAGCATCGGTCAGCTTCCTTGGCGGGCGGCGAAAAAGTCGTCGACTTCGGTGAGGAAGGCGCGCTTCTGCTCCGGCCCGAGGAAGGCCGCGCTGAAGCTGTTGCGCGCCAGCTGGCGCGCGTGCGAAGTGTCGAGCGGGAGCGCCTCGAAGGCGGCGATGAAATTGTCGTTCATGTAGCCGCCAAAGTATGCCGGGTCGTCCGAGTTGACGGTCGCCGCCAGGCCCTTGTCGAGCAAGGTGCGCAGGTTGTGGCTGCCCATGACGTCGAAGACGCGCAGCTTGATGTTCGACAGCGGGCAGACAGTCAGCGCCATCTGCTCGCGCACCAGGCGCTCGACCAGTTCCGGGCTTTCCAGGCAGCGCACGCCATGGTCGATGCGTTCGACATTCAGGACGTCGAGCGCGCTTTCGATATAGGCCGGCGGACCCTCCTCGCCCGCATGCGCGACCAGGCGCAGGCCGAGCTGGCGCGCGCGCTCGAAAACGCGCGCGAATTTTTCCGGCGGATGGCCCACTTCGGAGGAGTCGAGGCCGACGCCCAGGATCTTGTCGCGGTAGGGCAGCGATTCGTCCAGCGTGGCCAGGGCTTCTTCCTCGGACAGATGGCGGAGAAAACACATGATCAGTGAGGCGCTGATCGGCCCGTCCTGGCAGGCGCGCCAGATGCCGTTGATGACGGTCTCGAAGGGTACGCCGCGCGCGGTGTGCGTTTGCGGGTCGAAGAAGATCTCGGTATGGCGCACATTATCAAGCGCGGCGCGCGCGAGGTAGGCGGCGGTCATGTCGTAGAAGTCCTGCTCGACCAGCAACACGCTGGCGCCGGCGTAATAGATGTCGAGGAAGGACTGCAAATCGGTAAAAGCGTAGGCCTGGCGCAACGCCTCGACCGATGGATAAGGTAACGATACGCCGTTCCTTTGCGCCAACGCAAAGATCAGCTCCGGCTCGAGCGAGCCCTCGATATGGATGTGCAATTCGGCTTTCGGCATCCGTTCAATGGTCTGGCGCAGCTGCTCGTTCAGCATGGAAATTCTCTTTCAAAAGCGGTTTGTCAGGACAAGGCCGACCAGTGTACCGCATGCCGCTGCCCCTCTGTTTTCATTGGATAAGTCGGCCTGAAAATCCCTGTTTCGCGTGCGCCGCCGGCCTGCCAGATCGTGCACTATCGGTTCACCGCTTTCGTCATCCCAGCAGTCGATATGTGTGGAAATAGCCATACAGAATCCATAAAATATTTCACTCAGTCAGCTGTTTTATCGCTAACGCAAAGCGGCGCAAGTGTGTTTTTTTCGGTTAATAATCAAACACTTACAGGTGTTACAAGCGCGAAATCGAGAGTGCTTTGACTTCGGGAACTAATAGGCACATAATAAATTTCAGAAACATAAAAAGACCCTTATATTCACGGGACATCCGGCCACAAGCCGGCTCAAAAAAGAACAATCCGCCTGAGCCGCCGCGCACGTTCGCGTCGCTACCAGGACGACCCGCCTAACGGGTGGAACTTCGCGACACTATCGCTTGCGGATTGGCCTGCAAATGCGGGCCGACATCTGGCGCGGCGGCAGGTCTAACGAAGTATCCGTAAAACGCCAAGAAAATCGGGCCTTTTGCGCAGTCGGTTCATTCCGTCTGTCGTGACAGTGATCGTTGTTAGCAAACTAAAGGACATGCACATGACCATTTTTGACAACTACGCAGCCCGTTACGAGCGCACCCGCGAAGAAGAATATTCCCTGTCCGAATATCTTGCCCTCTGCAAGAAAGACCCGCTGACCTATGCCAGCGCGCCGGAACGGATGCTGGCCGCGATCGGCGAGCCAAAACTCGTCGATACACGGCTCGATTCGCGCCTGTCGCGCATCTTTGCCAACAAGGTCATCAAGGTCTATCCCGCCTTCCGCGAGTTCTATGGGATGGAGGAAGTCATCGAGCAGGTCGTTTCTTACTTCCGCCACGCGGCCCAGGGCCTGGAAGAGCGCAAGCAGATCCTGTATCTGCTGGGGCCGGTCGGCGGCGGCAAGTCGTCGATCGCCGAAAAGCTCAAGCATTTGATGGAACAGGTGCCCTTCTTCGCGATCAAGGGTTCGCCCGTGAACGAGTCGCCGCTTGGCCTCTTCAACGAGGACGAGGACGGCGTCATCCTGGAAGAAGACTACGGCATCCCGCGCCGCCACCTGCGCTCGATCCCGAGTCCATGGGCGGTCAAGCGCCTGCACGAGTTTGGCGGCGACATCAACAAGTTCCGCGTCGTCAAACGCTATCCGTCGATCCTGAAACAAATCGCCATCTCGAAGACCGAGCCGGGCGACGAGAACAACCAGGACATTTCCTCGCTGGTCGGCAAGGTCGACATCCGCAAGCTCGAGGATTATTCGCAGGACGATCCGGACGCCTACAGCTATTCCGGCGGCCTGTGCCTGGCGAACCAGGGCCTGATGGAATTCGTCGAGATGTTCAAGGCGCCGATCAAGGTGCTGCACCCGCTGCTGACGGCAACCCAGGAAGGCAACTACAAGGGGACCGAGGGCTTCGGCGCGATTCCTTTCGAGGGCATCATCCTGGCGCACTCGAACGAGTCGGAATGGAAAACCTTCCGCAACAACCGCAACAACGAGGCTTTCCTCGACCGGATCTATATCGTGAAGGTGCCGTACTGCCTGCGCATTTCCGATGAGATCAAGATTTACGATAAATTGGTGCGCAATTCCTCGCTCGAGAAGGCCCCTTGTGCGCCGGGCACGCTGCGCATGATGGCGCAGTTCGCGATCCTGTCGCGCCTGAAGGACCCGGAAAACTCGAGTGTCTATTCGAAGATGCTGGTCTACGACGGCGAGAACCTGAAGGACACCGATCCGAAGGCCAAGTCGCTGCACGAATACGTCGACTATGCCGGCGTGGACGAAGGCATGAACGGCTTGTCGACCCGCTTCGCATTCAAGATCCTGTCAAAGGTCTTCAACTTCGACAATACCGAAGTGGCCGCCAATCCGGTGCACCTGCTGTATGTGCTGGAGCAGCAGATCGAGCGCGAGCAGTTCCCGCCCGAGCTCGAGCAGCGCTACCACTCCTATATCAAGGAGCACCTGGCGCAGCGCTATGTCGATTTCATCGGCAAGGAAATCCAGACCGCGTATCTCGAGAGCTATTCCGAATACGGCCAGAACATTTTCGACCGTTACGTGACCTTTGCCGACTTCTGGATCCAGGACCAGGAATTCCGCGATCCGGACACCGGCGAAAGTTTCGACCGCGAGTCGCTCAACGCCGAGCTGGAAAAGATCGAGAAGCCGGCCGGGATTTCGAATCCGAAGGATTTCCGCAACGAGATCGTCAACTTCGGCCTGCGTGCCCGGGCGACCAACGGCGGCAAGAATCCGGCCTGGACCAGCTACGAGAAGTTCCGCACCGTGATCGAGAAAAAAATGTTCTCGAATACCGAGGAACTTTTGCCGGTCATTTCGTTCAATGCCAAGGCCAGTGCCGAGGACGCGACCAAGCATGCCGACTTCGTCAACCGCATGGTCGAGAAAGGCTATACGGCCAAGCAGGTACGGCTCCTGTGCGAATGGTATCTGCGCGTCAGGAAGTCGTCGTAAGGAAAACGGCGCGGGCAGAGCGGCGCGTCAGCATATGCCGCCTGCCCGATTCCATCCATGTGCGGCGAGCATCGAAAGCGTCGGCACGCAGCACGCCAAGCATCGTTTCGCGCGTTTTTGACAACCCTGCCAGCCGTGCGCTCCCCGCTTATGCACGGTGCGTATTAAGATAGGGGGACCGCGCAATTTGCGGTCCGTCGCGGTTTTTACAGGAGGCATGTTTTGACTTACCTCATCGACCGACGCTTGCAGGGCAAGAACAAGTCCGCGGTGAACCGTGAACGCTTCCTGCGTCGCTACAAGGCGCAAATCAAGGATGCGGTCGGCCGCGCGATCAAGGGCCGCTCGATCACCGATATCGAGAACGGCGAAAAAGTCTCGATCCCCGTCAAGGACGTCAACGAACCGCATTTCGGCCACGCCCACGGCGGCGTGTGGGAAACCGTCAACCCAGGCAATACCGAATACCAGAAAGGCGACCAGTTCAACCGGCCGCGCAGCGGCGGCGGCGGCTCCGGCCGCGGCCGCGCCGGCAACAGCGACCAGACCACCGAGGACGATTTCATTTTCGAGCTGTCGCGCGAAGAATTCATGAATTACTTCTTCGAAGACCTCGAACTGCCGAACATGGTCAAGACCCAGTTGACGCAGACGATCGACTTCAAGACCCAGCGCGCCGGCTACAACGTTTCGGGCACCCCTTCGAACATCCACGTGCTGCGCTCCTTGCGCGGCGCGCTCGGCCGGCGCATCGCAGTGGGCGGCCCGAGCCGGCGTGCGGCAAGCGAACTCCAGCAGGAGATCGACGCCCTGTTCGATGCCGACGTCCGCGAGGACGATCCGCGCGTCATCGAACTGAGGAAAAAAATCCACCACCTGCACACGCGCATCAACGCGATTCCCTTCATCGATCCGTTCGACCTGCGCTACAGCAACCGCATCAAGGTGCCGAAACCAAGCACCCAGGCCGTGATGTTCTGCATCATGGACGTGTCCGGCTCGATGGATGAAACGCGCAAGGACACCGCGAAACGCTTCTTCATCCTGCTCTACCTGTTCCTGAAACGCGTCTACGAACGCATCGACGTCGTCTTCATCCGCCACCACACGGCCGCGGCCGAAGTTGACGAGGACGAATTCTTCCACTCGCGCGAATCCGGCGGCACCGTGGTCTCATCGGCCCTGCACCTGCTGCAGAAAGTGATCGGCGAGCGCTACGCGAGTTCCGACTGGAACGCCTATGTCGCCCAGGCATCGGACGGCGACAACTGGGATAACGATTCCGTGCTGTGCAAGCAATTGCTCGACCACGGCATCATGCCCAAGGTGCAGTACTACACCTATGTCGAAATCACCGACGGGCCGGCGCAGAACCTGTGGGAGCAATACACCGAGGTCGCCGCGCACCATGCCAATTTCGCGATGCAAAAGATCGTGACGCCGGCCGACATTTATCCGGTCTTCCGCGAGCTGTTTAAAAAGCAGCCGAAGTAAACCAGAGGCTCCTATGCCAGACGATAATCTCCCCAATCCGCGCGCCCTGCCCGAACAGTCGGAGTGGACCTTCGACCTGATCGAACAGGCGCATGAGGAAATTCGCCGCGTGGCCAAGAAATTCGGCCTCGACACCTACCCGAACCAGCTCGAAATCATCACTGCCGAGCAGATGATGGACGCCTACACCTCGGTCGGCATGCCGGTGTCTTACAACCACTGGTCGTTCGGCAAGCACTTTCTGTCGACCGAAAAGAGCTACAAACGTGGCCAGATGGGCCTGGCTTACGAAATCGTCATCAACTCCGATCCCTGCATCGCCTACCTGATGGAGGAAAACAGCCTGACGATGCAGGCGCTGGTGATCGCCCACGCGGCCTACGGCCACAATTCCTTCTTTAAAGGTAATTATCTGTTCCGTACCTGGACCGATGCCGAAGCGATCGTCGACTACATGGTATTTGCCAAGAACTATATTGCCGAGTGCGAGCAGCGCTACGGCATCGATGCCGTCGAAGACCTGCTCGATTCCTGCCACGCCATCCAGAATTATGGCGTCGACCGCTACAAGCGCCCGGCCAAGCTGTCGGTAGCGCAGGAAGCGGCGCGCCAGAAGGAACGCGAAGAATACGCGCAATCCCAGGTCAATGCGCTGTGGCGCACGGTGCCGCGGCGCGAGGAAGAAGAACGCAACGCCCCGCCGCCCCGTTTCCCGCTCGAGCCCGAGGAAAACCTGCTGTACTTCATCGAGAAGTATGCCCCGCTGCTCGAACCGTGGCAGCGCGAGCTGGTGCGTATCACGCGCAAGATATCGCAATACTTCTATCCGCAGCGCCAGACCCAGGTCATGAACGAAGGCTGGGCCACCTTCTGGCACTACACGATTTTGCAGGAACTATATAAAGAGGGCATCGTCGGCGACGGCTTCATGCTCGAATTCCTGCAAAGCCATACCAATGTGGTGTACCAGCCGGCGGCGACCAGCCCCTATTACAGCGGTATCAATCCGTACGCGCTGGGGTTCGCGATGATGAGCGACATCCGGCGCATCTGCGAAAACCCGACCGAGGAAGACCGGGCCTGGTTCCCCGACATGGCAGGCAGCGACTGGGTCAAGACGCTCGATTTTGCGATGCGCAATTTCAAGGACGAGAGCTTCATCGCCCAGTACCTGTCGCCCAAGCTGATCCGCGACTTCCACTTCTTCGCCGTGCTCGACGACGACCGCAGCGACAAACTCACCATCTCGGCCATCCATGACGAAGCCGGCTACCGCTATGTGCGCCAGCAGCTCGCCGAGCAGTACAACATCGGCAACCGCGAGCCGAATATCCAGGTCTGGCAAGTCAATACCCGCGACGACCGCGCGTTGACCCTGCGCCATACCCAGTTCCAGCGCCGCCCGCTCAACGCCCAGGCGCAGGAAGTGCTCAAGCACGTTGCACGCTTATGGGGCTTCGACGTACGTCTCGAAACCGTCGACACCAGCGGCCACATCGTCAGCTTCCTCGACTGCCGGCGCGAGAAGCGGCACCGCTAACTTTTGTAGTCGAATTACAAGCTTTTCCTCCAGCTAGGGCCGGCACCCTCGTGGCGCTACCTGGAGGCAAGCTCTGCACTGATGCAGGTCAAGATATAGCGACTCAGCGGCAAGCCATCACCTCCCTTCATACTTCCCCGCCCCGTTCACCCTCCCGTTCTGTTAGCTGGCGAACGCTCAGCCTTGGCAAAACTGGCTATAGTTTGCGAAAAGCTCGGCATTGCACTATATGTTATTTGCCTTTAGGCACAATCGGCGTGCAATATTTGCAAATATCCAGTTCTTTCCACATCTTCTACAGTGTGTCAGTAGCAAGCTGCTATGTTGTAATTTTATATATGGTTCGCCTGCGTGTTTTTGCACAGTCATGACGCGTCCTGATGAGCAGGATCGCCTGTTTTAACAGGCATTTACGCCCGTTTTGGTGCGTCAAAAATACCTGTGCAAAAAAGAATTCGTAGGTATAATTCGCCGATGTCCCGGATACGGCCTTGTCATTTCGTCGTGTTTTGTGGGTTTAGTAGCAACAAAAAGAGTTGGTATTGGAGAAAGCAGGCATGAATTTTTCACATGAGAAGGAACCGGGGAAGAACATCACTGGTATCACCATTGTGGTCCTGTTGCACGTCCTGGTCGGCTGGGGGATCCTTAACGGTCTCGGAACAAAGGTGATCACGAAGGTGCAGGAAGCAGTGGAAACAAAGTTGATCGAAGAGGTGAAACCACCACCCCCACCGGAGACTCCTCCACCGCCGCCACCGCCGGAAATGAAGGCCCCGCCGCCTCCGTTCATCCCGCCGGTCGAGGTGCAGGTCCAGCAGCCGCCACCGCCGCAAAACGCGATCGCGGCCACGACGAGCACGCCGCCGCCGACGACCAGCCTGGCTCCTCCGGCACCGCCGGCGCCACCGTCGGCAGCGCCGGCAGCACCGCCAGCTGGTCCTAGCCGTACCGCGGCAGTGGCTGACTTCAGCACCTGTGCAAAACCGGAATACCCGAAGGCCTCGGCTCGTAACGAAGAAGAAGGCACGACGACGATTTCGTTCCTGATCGGCGTCGATGGTCGGATGGTGGATTCCAAGATCCAAAAGTCGAGCGGATCGCGTGATCTTGACCGTGCAGCCCAGTCGGCAATCGGCAAGTGCCGCTTCAAACCGGCAATGGTCAATGGTCAGCCTGAACAGGCATGGGTCCCAGTACAGTACGTCTGGTCGCTGGAACAATAACCGAGACAGAAGATCGTCTCACAACTTGTGATTTTCGTTGTCTTTAGATCAGCGAACTGTCTATTTTTATATTTCTGGAGGAAGCATGTTTAAGAATACCCGTTTGTCCGCTGTACTGGCGGCAGTCCTGTTCTCGGTTACGGCAGCATCGGCCCTGGTCTCGGCACCAGCCTTCGCTGACGCACCGGCAGCAGCCGCTCCGGCAGCCGCAGCACCGGCAGACGCAGCAGCAGCTCCGGCCGTTGACGCAGCCGCCGCAGCACCTGCAGCCGAAGGCGCAGCGCCTGCTGCAGCCGCTGGCGAGACCAAAGAAGAAGTGCACAACCCATACGGCTTCCAGGCCATGTGGGAAGAAGGCGACTTCGTCAACAAGGGCACCATCATCATCCTGTCCCTGATGTCGATGGGTTCGTGGTACATCATCATCACCAAGCTGATCGACCAGTCGAAGATCATGCGCCAGTCGAAGGAAGTTTCCCAGAAATTCTGGAAAGCCAACTCGATCGCTGCTGGTTCGGCTGCCCTGAAAGAAGGCTCGCCATTCCGCTTCATCGCTGAAACCGGCACCAAGGCAACCCAGCACCACGACGGCGCCCTGCTCGAGCAGATCGACCTGTCGACCTGGGTGACCATGCAGGTTCAGCGCGCAGTGGACCGCGTCCAGTCGCGCCTGCAAGATGGCCTGTCGTTCCTGGCAACCGTCGGTTCGACCTCGCCGTTCATCGGTCTGTTCGGTACCGTCTGGGGCATCTACAACGCGCTGGTCAACATCGGTATGTCGGGTAACGCATCGATCGACAAAGTCGCAGGTCCAGTCGGCGAAGCACTGATCATGACCGCCTTCGGCCTGTTCGTCGCCGTTCCTGCCGTTCTGGGTTACAACTGGCTGGTGCGTCGTAACAAGTCGGCCATGGAAGATGTCCGTTCGTTCAGCGCCGACGTGCACTCGGTGCTGGTCTCGGGCGCGATGAACACCTCGGAAGCCGCACGTGCCGCTACGTCGGCCAAGAAGATTGGATAAATCATGTCAATGAGTGTCGGCTCCGATAGCGGAGATGAAGATGCCGTGATGTCAGAGATCAACACGACGCCGCTTGTCGACATCATGTTGGTTCTCCTGATCATCTTCCTGATCACCAGCCCGGTGGTCCTGCAGCTGCAAAAGGTTGCTCTGCCGGCGGAAACGAACCAGGTCGCCAAGACCGCGCCGGAAGACATCAACATCACCGTCAACAAAGACGGCGAAATGTACTGGAACCAGCGCCGCATCGCGAACACGGACGAGCTGTTCAAGTTCTTCGCGGAGCAGTCGGTGAAAGTGCCGCAGCCTGCAGTCAAAGTGCGTGGCGACCAGGCCACCCGTTACGAGTCGATCGGTCGGGTGATCTATACGGCACAACGTGCTGGCGTGCAAAAGGTCGGTTTCGTCATCGAACCACCTGACAAGATGTAATGTCTGCTGCGGTGCCGGAGGATCTTCGGCACCGCATCTTGCACCCCAGTTATTAGAAAAGGAAACACCATGGGTATGAACGTAGGTTCAGGCTCCTCAAAGGCAGCCGATCCGGAACCGATGATGGAAATGAACATGACGCCCTTGATCGACGTCCTGTTGGTCTTGATCATCATGTTGATTATCACGATTCCGAAGCAAGACCACTCGGTCAATCTGAATATGCCGGTCGGTACCCCACCGCCGAAAACCGAAGAGCCGCGCGTCCACACTGTCGACGTCGACTTCGACGGAACCATCATGTGGGATAGCGTGCCGGTTCCTGACCGTGCAACCCTGGAAGCGAAGATGAACGAAGTCGCTGCCCAGCCGAACCAGCCGGAAGTGCATCTGCGTCCGAACAAGCTGGTCGAGTACAAAGTCGTTGCCGGCGTCATGGCAACTGCACAGCGTCTCGGTGTGACGAAAATCGGTATGGTCGGTAACGAGCAGTTCCAGTAATCGCAACAGGTTTGAACAACACGACAGGGTTTCCCTGCCGTGTCCATTTTCAAAGAGGATTTTCTACGATGATCAAATTCCGACTCGCACATCTCGGCCTTGCAATGGCCGCCCTCGGCTTCACCGCAGCAGCTCCTATCCTTGACCTGGCCCCAGCGCACGCGCAGACCGTGAGCGCCCAGGTCGGCAAGCCTTTGCAGGCAGCCCAGACCTTGATGAAGCAGGGCAAGCATAAAGAAGCCCTGGCAAAACTGCGCGAAGCGGACAATGTCTCGGGCAAGTCGGCGCACGAGAGCTACCTGATCGAGCGCGTGCGCGC
>JANNNC010000129.1:0-7260 GCA_031398335.1 Massilia sp. | reverse complement strand
ATCGGCCAGCTGTGGATGGCCGAATTCGAGCTGCGCCGCACCAAGGGTATCGAGCCCGGCCCGAAGGGCGAACGCCAGATCACGAACGTCGTGATGATGGGCATGGGCGAGCCGCTGCTGAACTACGAGCCGACCGTCACCGCGCTGAAGCTGATGCTCGACGACAACGCCTACGGCCTGTCGCGCCGCCGCGTGACCCTGTCGACCTCGGGCGTGGTGCCGAATATCGACAAGCTGTCCCAGGATGCGCCGGTGGCGCTGGCCGTCTCGCTGCATGCGTCGAACGACGCGCTGCGCGATGTATTAGTGCCGCTGAACAAGAAATACCCGCTGCGCGAACTGATGGCCGCCTGCAAGCGCTATCTCGAATTCGCGCCGCGCGACTTCGTCACCTTTGAATACTGCATGCTCGACGGCTTCAACGACAGCGACGAGCACGCGCGCGAACTGATCGCCCTGGTGAACGACCCGGTCGTCGGCGTGAATTGCAAATTCAACCTGATTCCATTCAATCCGTTCCCGGAGTCGGGCTTGTTCCGGTCGAAAAATCCGCGCATCAAGGCCTTCGCCCAGGTGCTGATGGATGGCGGCATCGTCACCACGACGCGCAAGACGCGCGGCGACGACATCGACGCCGCCTGCGGCCAGCTGGCCGGCGAGGTGCAGGACCGCACCAAGGTCGCCCAGCGGATGGAAAAGATGGCTGAATACCAGAAGAAATTCGGCGCCGATTTCGGGCGCATCGTGGAGATTCCTTCTTGAAGCGGCCCGTGGCAGCCAGGATCGTTGCGCGCTGGTGCGCTGCCGTGTGCGCGCTGGGCTTGCTGACGGCCTGCGCCACGACCGGCAGCGGCAACGCCGAACTGAAAACCGCGTCCGACCAGACGGCGCTGGAAAAGCGCGCCAACATCCGCCTGCAGCTGGCGGTCGGCTACTACCAGCAGGGCAAGCATGACATCGCCCTCGACGAAATCAAGCAGGCCATCGCGGCCGATCCGGGCTATGCCGATGCTTACGGCATGCGCGCGCTGATCTACACGGCGATGGGGCAGGTGCCGCTGGCGGACGACAATTACCAGCATGCGCTGCGCCTGGCGCCGGGCAACCCGGACCTGGCCAACAACTACGGCTCCTTCCTGTGCCAGACGGCGAACCGTCCGGTGGAAGCGATCCGCCAGTTCGACGCCGCGCTCAAGAATCCGTCCTACAAGACGCCGGTGAGCGCGCTCGTGAACGCGGGCATGTGCAGCCTGAAAACAAACAATATCGCTGCGGCCGAGCGCTACCTGCTCGACGCACTGCGTTACAACCCAGAACTGCCGGCCGTTTCCAGCGGCCTGGCGCGGGTCTACTTCGAGCGGCGCGACTATCAACGTGCCGGTTTTTTCATTAACCGCCTGACAGAGGTGTCGAAACTCGACAACCTGTCCGCCGATGCGTTGTGGCTCGCCATGCGGGTACAGCGCAAACTGGGCGATCGCTCGATGGAGGCCAGCCTGGTGGCGCAGTTGCGGCGGCGCTTCCCCGGCTCGCCCGAATACCTGGCGTACGAGCGCGGGGCTTTCGATGAGTGAGACGACAATGACTTCAGAGCGCACAGAGCAAGGCGCCACTTCGGACAAACACCACAGCCAGCCGGGCGCGACCCTGGCAGCCCAGCGCGAAGCGCTCGGCTGGACCGTCGAGCAGGTAGCCGAGCAGCTGAAACTGGCCGTGCGCCAGGTGGTGGCGATTGAGGCGGGCGACTACGCGGCCCTGCCGAGTCCGGCCGTGACGCGCGGCTTCATTCGCGCCTATGCCAAGATCCTGCGCCTCGACCCGGCCCCGCTGGTGGCGATGGCCCCGGTGGACAATCCAGTGCCTGCCGACGCCGGCGGCGCCGTGCGCCGCGACCGTCCGACTTCGTTCTCGCATTCGCGCTATCCGACCCATGGCAAGCGTTCCAGCCTGCCGCTGGCCTGGATCGCCGGCGTGGTGGTCGTGGCCGCCGCCGGCGCCGCGGCCTGGCATTTCGGCCTGGTGTCGATGCCCGGCAGCGCGACCCCGGGGAGCGGCGACGCCGTCCTCGGCACGCCAGTCGAAACCACGACCGCCGTCACGCCGCAGGCCGCCGATACGGTGCACAACCCGACCGTGCCGCTGATCTCGGTCCCGGTCCCGGCCGGCGCCGACGGCGCGGCTCCGGTCGCGGGTGCGGCGACACCGCCGGTGGCGCCGGCTGCAACGACGCCATTGGTCGCGCCAGGCACGCCTGCCGCGACCGCTGCAACGGTTCCCGCCGCCGCAGCGCCTGCCGCCGGCGCCAACACCCTGGTGCTGAACGTGCGCGAGGATTCGTGGATCGAAGTCAAGCCGCAAGGCGGCAAGGCCCTGATCTCGCGCCTGGTGCGCGCCGGCAGTACCGAGACGGTCGACGTGCCGGGTACGGCGACCCTGGTGGTCGGCAACCCGGCCGGCGTCTCGGCGACGCTGCGCGGCGCCGCCGTCGCGTTGCCGCCGTTGCCGGGCAAGACGATTTCGCGCGTCACCCTGAAATAAGGGACGCACACGACCCGCCCCGGCCGCGCCGGGGTGCCGGGCACCTCGACACAAACGATAACGAGCAAAGAATGATTTCTACCAACCTGCCAATTCCTTCGGGCCCGATGGCGCGCCGCCTGAGTCGCCGCGTGCTGGTCCAGCACGGCGCGCGCCAGGTCTGGATCGGCGGCGACGCCCCGATCGTGGTGCAGTCGATGACCAATACCGACACCGCCGACGTGATCGGCACCGCGATCCAGATCACGGAGCTCGCCCGTGCCGGTTCCGAGATCGTGCGCCTCACCGTGGACAAGCCGGAAGCGGCCGCGGCCGTGCCGGCGATCCGCGAACAGTTGGATCGCATGGAAGTGGACGTGCCGCTGGTGGGCGACTTCCACTACAACGGCCACATCCTGCTGCGCGATTTTCCCGAATGTGCGAAGGCGCTGTCGAAATACCGCATCAATCCCGGCAACGTGGGGCAGGGCGCCAAGCGCGACACCCAGTTCGCCCAGATGATCGAAATGGCGATCCAATACGACAAGCCGGTACGCATCGGCGTCAACTGGGGCAGCCTCGACCAGAACCTGCTGGCGCGCATCATGGACGAGAACGCCGCACGCGCGAACCCGTACAGCGCGCAAGCCGTGATGTACGAAGCATTGATTACCTCGGCCATCGAGAATGCCGTGCGCGCCGAGGAAGTGGGCCTGGCGCGCGACAAGATCATCCTGTCGTGCAAGGTCTCTGCGGTGCAGGACCTGATCGCGGTGTACCGCGAACTGGCGCGCCGCTGCGACTACCCGCTGCACCTGGGCCTGACCGAAGCGGGCATGGGCAGCAAGGGCATCGTGGCTTCGACGGCTGCGCTGTCGGTGCTGCTGCAGGAAGGCATCGGCGACACGATCCGCGTTTCGCTGACCCCGGAGCCGGGCGGCGACCGTACCAGGGAAGTGATCGTTTCGCAGGAAATCCTGCAAACCATGGGCCTGCGCAAGTTCACGCCGATGGTGATCGCCTGTCCGGGCTGTGGCCGTACCACGTCGACCGTGTTCCAGGAGCTGGCCGACAACATCCAGACCTTCCTGCGCGATTCGATGCCGGAATGGAAGAAGTCGTATCCGGGCGTGGAAGCGATGAACGTGGCCGTGATGGGGTGTATCGTCAACGGTCCGGGCGAATCGAAGCATGCGAACATCGGCATCAGTTTGCCGGGTACCGGCGAATCGCCGGCGGCGCCGGTGTTTGTCGACGGCCAGAAGTTCGCGACCCTGCGCGGCGAGCGGATCGTCGATGAATTCCAGGCGATCGTGCTCGATTACGTGAAGAAAAATTACGGCCACAAGACCGACATCATCATCTAATACGCAGGGTGGAGTCAGGACTCCACCCTGCAGAATCGAAAAACGAACATATGTCCAAACCAGAAAAAATCGTCGCCGTCAAAGGCATGAACGACATCCTCCCCGCCGACGCACCGCTGTGGGAGCTGTTCGAAAACACCGCCGAAACGATCCTGAAAAGCTACGGCTACCAGAAAATCGTCACCCCGATCCTCGAGGACACGAGCCTGTTCGCACGCGCGATCGGCGCCGTCACCGACATCGTCGAGAAGGAAATGTATTCCTTCACCGATGCGATGAACGGCGACCAGCTCACGCTGCGTCCGGAAGGCACGGCCGGCGTGGTGCGCGCGGTGCTCGAGCACAACATGATCTACGAAGGTCCGAAGCGCCTCTGGTACAAGGGCCCGATGTTCCGCCACGAGCGTCCGCAGCGCGGCCGCTATCGCCAGTTCTTCCAGTTCGGCGCGGAAGCGGTCGGCTTTGCCGGTCCCGACATCGACGCCGAGCTGATCATGCTGTGCCGCCGCCTGTGGGATGACCTGGGCCTGCAAAACGTGCGCCTGGAACTGAACTCGATCGGCAATGCGGAGGAGCGCCTGCGCCACCGCGCCGACCTGATCGCGTATTTCGAGTCGCATGCCGAGATCCTCGACGCCGAAGCGAAGCGCCGCCTGCACAGCAACCCGCTGCGCATCCTCGACACCAAGAACCCTGCCATGCAGGAGATGGTGAACGGCGCGCCGCAACTGCTGTCTTACCTGGGCGAAGAATCTCTGGCGCACTTCAATGGCGTCAAGCGCCTGCTCGACCGTAACAACGTGCAATTCACGGTGAACCCGCGCCTGGTGCGCGGCCTCGACTATTACAACCGCACCGTGTTCGAATGGGTCACCGACGAGCTCGGTTCGCAAGGCACGATCTGCGCGGGCGGGCGTTACGATCCGCTGATCGAGCAGTTCGGCGGCAAGGCCACGCCCGGCGTCGGTTTCGCGATGGGCATCGAGCGCATCATCGAGCTGATGAAGGGCCTGGGCGAGCCGGCGCAACCGAGCCAGTGCGACGTCTACATGGTGCATCAGGGCGAGGAAGCCCAGGTGCAGGCCTTCATCCTGGCCGAGCGCCTGCGCGATGCCGGCCTCGATGTTGTGCTACATTGCGCAACGCCGACGGGCGCCGGCAGCTTCAAGAGCCAGATGAAGAAGGCCGACGGCAGCGGCGCATCGTTCGCCGTCATCATGGGCGACGATGAAGTGGCCAACAACGTGGCGGCCGTCAAGTCGCTGCGCGGCGCGGCGGGCGACCAGCAGCAGGCCAGCGTGGCCTTCGATGCCGTGGTCGACCACATCGTCGACCAGATCGTCGGCGGCCATGACCACGACCACGAGCACGTGCATTACCACCCTTGATTGACCAGTAATCCGACCGACCGATCCACCTTCATCACTAGACGAACGACATGGCATACGACCTCGAAGAACAAGAACAGATTGCTACTTTCAAGGCATTCTGGTCCAAGTACGGCAACCTGATCACCTGGGTGCTGATCCTCGCCCTCGGCTCCTTTGCTGCCTACAACTTCTGGAAGACGCACCAGGCCAAGCAGTCGGTGGAAGCGTCGGCCCTGTACGACGAGCTGACCGATGCGGTGACCGCCAAGGACAACGCCAAGAGCCAGCGCATCGCCTCGGACATCCAGGCCAAGTTCAAGCGCACCGCTTACGCACAGATGAGCGCGCTCGCCGCGGCCAAGACCGCGTTCGACGCGAACGACCTGAAAACCGCGAAGACCCAGCTGCAATGGGTGATCGACAACGGCAACGACGAGTACAAGTCGGTAGCCCAGCTGCGTCTGGCGGGCGTGCTGCTGGACGAAAAGAATTTCGACGGCGCGATGCGCTTGCTTGGTGCTGAATACCTGCCGCAGTTCTCGGCTGAAGTGGCCGACCGCAAGGGCGACGTGCTGGTTGCACAGAACAAGATCGCCGATGCGCGCGCCGCTTACGTTGCCGCGCTGGCCGCCATGGGTCCGAAGCATCCCGGCAGCCAGCTGGTGCGCATCAAGCTGGAGGCCATCGGCGGCACCGTGCCTGCCGCGCCGAAGGCCGCCGCTTAAACCGGTCGAAGAATAAAGAGCGCGCGTGCCCGTTGGCAGGCGCGCTCTTGCGTACTTGCAGTCTTTACGTCCTTTACAGACTCAGAACAAGGTAAAAGAAAAATGCGTATTACCCGTAAGCTGGTAGGTGTCGGTGTCCTGGCCCTGATGACGGGCTGCTCGACTCTGAGCTCGCTCAATCCGTTTGGATCGAAATCGAAGGGCGCCGAACCGGCCAAGCTCGTCGAACTGAAGGGCACGATGGCCGTGCGCACCGCCTGGAAACTGGACATGGGCAAGGCGCGCGGTTACCAGTTCTCGCCTGCATTGGCCGGCAATACCGTGATCGTCGCCGGCGCCGACGGCAGCATCGCGCGCGTCGAAGCGGCGGACGGCCGCCAGCTCTGGCGCGTCAAGGCCCCGACCGCGCTGACCGCGGGCGTGGGTACCGACGGCAACGTGATCGTCGTCGGCGCCGCCGATGGCGTGCTGATGGCCTTCGACATGGACGGCAAGGCGCTCTGGAAAGCCCAGCTGTCGAGCGAAATTTTGTCCGCGCCCGCCGTGGCGCAGGGCGTCGTCGTGGCGCGCTCGATCGACAACCGCATCGTCGGCATCGACGCCACCACCGGCCAGAAGCGCTGGACCGTGCAGCGCACCGCGCCGGCACTGACCCTGCGCACGGCGCCGGGCATGGTGGTCTACGACAAGGACGTGATCGTCGCCCAGCCGGCCGGCAAGCTCGGTTCCTTCCTGATGGCCACCGGCGCCCCGCGCTGGGAAGTCGAAGTGGGGACGGCGCGCGGCGCCACCGAACTCGAGCGCGTGACCGACCTCGGGGGCGCGCCGACCGTGTTTGAATCCGACGTCTGCGCCGTGGCCTACCAGGGCCGCATCGCCTGCTACGACGTGGCCAGCGGCTCGCCGCGCTGGGCGCGCGACCTGTCGTCCACCGTCGGCGTCGCCGTCGACCAGCGCTTCGTGTTTGCCGCCGACGACAAGGGCGCCCTGAGCGCCTTCCAGCGCGACGGCGGTGCCAGCGCCTGGAAGAACGAGAAGCTGGCCTTCCGCAGCCTGTCGACGCCGGTCTCGTATGGCCGCGCCGTTGCGGTGGGCGACTACGAAGGCTATGTTCATTTCCTGTCGCGCGAGGACGGTACGTTCCTCGCGCGCGCCGCAACCGATGGCAGCGCCATCAGCGGCACGCCTCTGGTTGCCGGATCGAACCTGATTTTTCAAACACAAAATGGAACTGTGACCGCCATCGCGGTCGAATAGAATAACTACATGAAGCCGGTAATT
>JANNNC010000122.1:0-15223 GCA_031398335.1 Massilia sp. | reverse complement strand
CAAACTGCCCGGGCTCCTGTTGCCGCAATCGGAAACGATGGCACCGGCGCAGACCTTGGGTTACACGCCGGGCGCCCTCCCCGGTCCGTAGGATGAACCAATTCCAGGACATCAAGGCTGCGGCGTTTCATGCCGGCGTCGCCGTCACCCTGCCGGCGCGCGCCTCGTGTTAACCGGGACCGCCCACAATGAACTGAACATGGCACGCCGAAACAATAACAACCATAAGGATATGGGCAACTACCTCATGGGTGGCGGTAAGCGGGTCGAACTCGAACATGAAAGCGACCGTTTCACTGCAAGGCAGACCGACACCCAACAGCTCGAACGATTACGCTCGGTGCCAGGCGTCCGTTCCGTCTTGCCGGCGACACGCGAGGTGTCTCGCGTCCTCACCACGATGAACGAACGGGACGCGGCGACGAACACGCTGCGTTCGAGTGCATTGAACACGGTCGTTCATCACGCCTATCGCCCCAGGGACGGCGAAGGTACCGTGTTCTACATCACCGATCGTGTCATCCTGGGCCTGAAAAAATCCGCGACCGATAGCGACGCCGATACCCAGCTCGAAAAGTAAAAACTGCGCCTGCTCAAAACCTATGAACACCAACCGAAGACCTACCTGGTGGAGGTGACCAGGGACGGCGGCGCCAATCCCGTCAAGGTCGCCGATATGCTGGCGGGAGAACAAAAGCCTGTCGAATACGCCGAGCCGGATCCGATCGCCCGCTTCTACAGTTCGCAGTTTCCTTCCGATCCGCTGTTCACGCGCCAATGGCATCTCGACGCGCGCAATAGGCCGCAGCTGCTGGCTGCCGCATCGGTAGGCGCGGTGGACGCCTGGGATATCACCCGCGGCGAGCGCGCGATCGTGGTTGCTGTGATCGATGACGGTTTCGACCTCGGTCACCCCCACTTCCAGGGTAACGGCAAGGTCGTTCATCCCAAAGACTATGTGGACGGCGATTCCTCGCCCTTCCCCGACGCCAGTCATGACGACTAGCACGGCACCCCTTGTGCAGGCGTCGGGATTGCCGAAAGCGACGGCATCGGCGTGGTCGGCGTGGCGATGGGCTGCGCCTTCATGCCGGTGCGTTTTCCGCTCGCCGCCAGCGACGACGAATTGATCGAGATTTTCCAGGAAACGGCCACGCCCGCCGACGTCAACTCTTCTTGCAATTGGGCGCCGCCGGTGGCCGCGCCGCTGTCGCGCGCATTCACGCACGCTGTTACGGAACTGGCGGCCACCGGAGTGCCCCGCGGAAAAAGAGCGGTTATCTGTTTCGCCGCTGCCGACTTCAATGCGCCGATCAACGCCGACGTCGGCACCACCGGATTCGTCTGGCGCGACTACGGAGGGCAATTGCGCCGCACACGGGGACGCATCCTGAATCGATTCGCCACGCATCCTTCGGTGATCGCCGTCGCCGCGTCGACCAGCCTGAACGAGCACGCAGCCTACAGCAATTGGGGGGCGGAGATCAATGTCTCCCCGCCCAGCAATAACTTTCATCCGCTGGATCCTTCCGCCAATCGAATCGGGCGGCACGCTTCGGCCGCGGCTTTCGGCATAGAGTCTTCGTAAATACGATGTATTTATACGATTGATAACGCGTCCCGCCATTCATCGGTGGCCCCCGGCTTTTATGCAGGCGGCATGGAAGTTCCGGCATTATTCAGGCATCGATATGGACTATCCATCTGGTAATGTGGTGTCAATGTGCAAATCTGCCAATTCCTCACCCATGCAACATAATAAAACGCAGCCTGGCTTTCCCCTCGCAGCCCTCCCCGGTTTCGTGGAACGGCAATTGCTGGAATATCGGCTGGATCAAAGAACGATCGCAATACATTTACTGGGCTTCGACGTGGCGGGCTTCGAGTTGTCGGCCTTCTCCTCGGCGGCAATCGCACTACCGGCGAATATCGCTGCCAGCGTCGTAAAACGCCAGGCGGAATATTTTTACGGACGCCTGGCGGCCAGGCTGGCGCTCGAACATGCCGGCTTACCGGTGCGCGGCATCGGCACCGGGGCGCAGCGCGAACCCTTGTGGCCCCTTGGCTCGGTCGCCAGTATCACCCACAACGCCCGCCGCGCAGCTGCCGCAGCCCTCGCCCGCGGCGAATGCCGCGGCATCGGTATCGATGTCGAATCGGTAGCCACCCTGGAGCAACAGGCAAGCATCGCCGGCACCGCGCTGGACGGCGCCGAGTTACGCCTCGTGGCCGGACAGGGCGGCACACTGTCGCCGGCGACCTTGTTGACCTTGGTCTTTTCCGCCAAAGAGAGTTTTTACAAGGCCGTCCGTGCCGACGCCGGGCAGTTTTTTGGATTCGACGCCCTGCGCTTGACGGAGGTCGACGGCCCGGGCGGCCGCCTGGTCTTTACCGTGACAGAGCCACTCGGTGAGCATTGGCGGCGCGGCAGCGTGTGCGCGGTGCACTTTCGCATGTTGGCGGACGGCGATTACCTGACCGCCTTCGTTTGGTAATCGCGCGTTGATCAGCGCAAGGCAGCTGTGGGCGCGCCTGCACTGCCGCGCTTTCCTTGTCCATCGGCCGCCGGATCCTCCAGGATCGGCCCGGTCAAGGTAGCGAGGAAGGCAGCCAGGTCCCGGACCTCGTCGGCCGACAGGCGTACCGGCTTGATTTCCGTGACGCCGACGGCTGCCGCTGGCGCCTGCGCATAGTGCCGGATCACGTCCGGCACGGATTGCACCTGCCCCGCATGCATGTAAGGCGCCCGTTGTGCCACGTTGCGCAGGCTTGGGGTCTTGAAGGCGCCCAGCATGCGCGGATCGTCCACCGCCAGGAAGCGCAGCTCTTCGCACTTGTCAGGTGGCATGCCGCTGAACGGTCCCAGGCAACTGAACTCGTCCTCGAGCAGCTGCGCCAGGCCCGCGGCACGCCCCGTGTCCGGCCTTGCAGGGTCGCGCGGGCGAATGCCGGTATTATGGAAGTGGCCATCGCTGAGCAAGGGACCGTTATGACAGGTAATACACTGGCCCTTGTTCATAAAAATGCGCAATCCACTTTTTTCCTGCGCAGTGAGCAGCTGCCGCGCGCCCGCCTCGTTCTTCAGGGTGCCCTCGATAAAATGGTCGAGGCGGGAAGGACCGTAGCGCAGCGTCGTTTCGTAGGCGGCGATGGACTTGCCCAGATTGGCGAACACTTCCGACACCTGCCGTTGCGTCGACGCCGGCAAGGCCTTCCAGTCGGCGCGTTCCGATGCGGTGCCGGCCGGACCTGCCGTCGGCGGCAAGCGCCGCAGATCAGGCAGCGGACCAAAGATGCGCTCGTAATCACTGCGGTAATGCGCATGCAGGACATGGGCGTAGGCGAGCCGGGTGCCGCCGTGCTCGCGGGCGTCTTCGAGCGGACCGAGCGACTGCGACCACAGGCTATCCTTGCGGCCGTCCCACATGAAAAAGGCGGCGCCAGCCGAACCTGCCAGGGGCATGGTGCGCCGCGTTCCCGTATCGATGCCCAGCCCCAGCGCGCGATCGTCCTGGAACTGTTTTCCCGGAAGGTGACAACTGGCACAGGAAATCTTCCCATTGCCACTGAGGCGAGGATCGAAAAATAGTTGCTTTCCGAGCTTGATGGCGTCGCTCGCGTGCGCCGGCGCAATTCCGGCTGGCGCGGCGGCCGGCTCGATCCGGCCGACATGCATGGACGAGAGCGTCGTGCGCTCTGCCTGGCTCCAGCGCTCGGGCCACCAATCGAATTCGAATGCCGCGCAGACCCCGAACGACAGCAGACAAATCGCCGCCAGCAGGCAGCGCGTCGCCAGGCGGCGCACGCTGTCCTGTCGAAGCGCTGTAAAAGGTATCATAGGAGGAGGTCCATGGCGCCGGGCTTGGGCCTGTTACATCAAATCGGTTTGACCGAGGTCGGCACGACCGTATTGAATGTCGCCTGGTCCGCACCGAGTGTCGATTTGATGTCGAGCTTGATTTCCCACCAGCCGCTCATGCTGAATTTCATCCCCTCCAGCAAATACCGGCCGCCCCCGAGTTCTTTCGTGACCTTGGGTTGCGTCGGAAAGCCATGCGAGTGCTGGGGCATGCCGCCGCCGATACCGATGAGCGCGTTCGTGACCGGTTTCCCCGACGGCTCGGTCAGCACGATCTGCCATGCATGCATCTTGTTGATGGCGACAGGCGCCACCACGGGAGCAATGGCCACCGTATAGAGCTTATGCGCCGAGGAGCGCGTCGTCGACACGTCCAGGTCGGGGGGCGGCGCCGTATCGGTCGCACAGCCGGCAAGGATGAAGGCGAACATACACGCCAGGGAGCGCCACAGGTTGTTACCGTTCATGGATGCCTTCCGGATGAGGTTGATACTACGCCTTCAGGCGCGCGGCGATGCGCTGCGCGCAGCCGGTTCCCGGCTGGCGAAGCGGTTGTCGTTGGCTAACACGCATTGGCAAGATGGACTTCGCCATGCGCGGCGGTGTTTCCCCTGCTAAAAAGCGAGACCGCCTGCACCCTGTTGGCGACGCGCAGTTTGCTGTAAATGTTCGCGAGATGGAATTTGACGGTACGCTCGGAAATGGAAAGAATCATGCCGACCTCCCACGACGTCTTTCCTTCGACAACCCAGCGCATGACCTTCGCTTCTTGTGCCGTCAAGGTACCGAAGGTGGGGGACTCGTCGAACTCATTACATTTTTGCAGAATCCCATGTACCGAGCGCATGAGCGAGCTCATTACCGCCATATGCGTCATGCCGAATCGTTTCTCCGCATGCTGCAGGAGCACCATCGTGACGGACTCGCTGCCCGGCGTCGCCACCGTGACCAATCCACCGATCCCGTGGCTGTTCGAAACGCGCCTGGACAGGCTGTCGAAGGCCGACGGCGCGGGGACCGGACTACTTGCCGAAGGCTCCCACACAAACGCATTTTCGAGGGTATTGGTTTTGGCGATGAGGTCGACACAATGCCCGATACTGCAAATTTCGGCACCTGAATAAACCCGGAGTGGCGGGGTAGCACCCGCGCCCGCCGAATACTCCTGGCGGTAGGTCCGGGTTTCCGCGATCGATCTCTGCTCATGCAAAAAAATGCAATGTTCGAAAGGGACGAGGCGCTTCAGCGAGACCAGGAGCTGCTCCAGGCCTTTTAATGCAGTTGCGGGGGCGCCCAACTCCTGGATCAGCTGGACCAGGATATCCAGATCTTCAAGCGTGACAGCAATTCGTTCCATAATCAATTCTAAAAATTAATCTTGTAACATTGCGTATTCGACCGTTATCGAGGCGCTGCTACCGCATGCCTCCGGGATCCCCACTCAATCGATCGGCTTCTGGCCGAAAGATTCGACGCTAACATGTTTCCATCTTTCACATAAGATTGATTTCGCTCATATTGTTCCGATACAACAGATGATAAGCAAGTTGATTTCGCCGTCGTAGCTGTGCGAACAGACAGGTAGTCGGAAAAAAAATTCTATGTAGAATATTTACGCAATGTCAACTCGTGGCGCTACAACGGCGCCAATTAATACACGTGCGCAATTTCCGATTGCCGGAAGCAACACGCAGATGCCGGCCATCGGAGGAGCGGCACCCAGCCGGTGCGTGGCCGATGCCTATAAGGAGGTTTATGTACTGTTCGTCTTCCCTGCCCCTGAAACACAAGACAAGGCATGCGGCCTACCCGTTCGCCATGCTCGCCCTGGGCCTGGTATTGCTGGCACCTTCAGCCTACGCTGCATCTTTCACCGCCGCGCTCAAGGCACGCAATTACCAGGAAGCCGAGCGTGCGGCAAGCGCCGCGCTGGCGGTCAATCCGCGCGACCCGATGGCCCTTGCGGCGAAAATCGATGCGATCGTGGCGCTCGCACCCGAGACGCGGATCGACGAAGCAGTGGGATTGGCCGAGCAATGCGTGGCCTTTCATCCGCGCCTGTCGGAGTGCCATGAAGGGCTGGGTAATGCACTCGGCGCCAAGGCCCTGAATGCCGGCGTCTTGTCCGCAATGGGTTATGCAGGAAAAATCCGGGATGCATTCCGGCGCGCTATCGAGCTCGATCCGAAAAACACCGATGCCCGCTTTTCGCTGCTGCAGTATTACCTCGCCGCCCCAGGCATTGTCGGCGGCGGTGTCGACCATGCGCGTGGATTGAGCATCGAAACAGGCAAGCTCAATGCCGAAGCCAGCCAATTGATGCTGGCGCTACTCGAGGTGAATGAAGGCGACCTGGCGCAGGCCGAGCGCCTGGTGCACGCCACGCCTGTCGCGCCAGGCGCCGCGCTTGCCGAATCGCGCCGGGATGTCTTGTGGACGATTGGCGGAAGTTATCTGAACGCGAAGCGGTTTGCCGATTCCGACCGTGTTTTCCGCGAACTGCAGGCCGGCTACCCGAACAGCGAACTCGGTGCGTTCGGACTCGCCCGTTCGCTCCAGGAACAGGGGAAACACGCCGAGGCGGTGCCCCTGCTCGAAAATGCGTTGGCGATTTATCCGCGGGCTTCCATTTACTACCGGCTGGCCCAGTCGCTGCAAGCCGGCGGTACCAGGGCGAAGGCCCTTGGCGCCTACGAGAAGGCTCTGGCCTTCGCACCCGGGCTACCCAAGAAGCAGAAGTCGGATGCACAAAACCAGGTGAAGAGCCTGAAAAGTTAAGCAGCTCCCAATCGCGTGCGGATACCGCGCAGCCGCGCCATGAAACCGCGTATTGCTACGGTCGGCACAATTCTTCTTACAGGAAAACAAAGCCATGTTGATGGAAAAGGATGCATTCGCAGTCAAACTGCGCGAGGTACTCGACGAACAGCTCACCCTGGACCACCCGATTTTCCGCGAGCTGTTCACTGAAGAGCGGAACTGGGAATTGTTAAGGATGATCAGCCTCGAGGGCTACCAGATCACCAAATACTTCCTCGAATACGTCGAGAACCTGTTTTTCCGCTGCCCGATTCCGGAACACAAGCGCCGGCTGCTGTACAACCTGTTCGAAGAGGAAACAGGAAAACTCTCGAAGACCAAGAACCACGTGACATTGATGGAAAACTTCGTCCGCGCCCAGGGCATCCCGGATGCCGAACGCGATGCGCACCGGCCCTCGCCCGCCACCCTCGAGCTGATCCATTACCGCCTCGATGCGGTCAAGGGCGAGCACACCTATCACATCGGCGCGGCCGCGGTCATGATTGCCAGCGAGGGTCAAAGCCTCGAGACCCGCGCCGGCGAAGCACGCCACTCGATCCTGGGCAAGGTCTACGGGCTGACCGAGGAAGACACGCGCTTCTTCTCGGTCCACCAGAAGGAAGACGTGGGGCACGTGCGCGAGGGCATCGCCCTGGTGGCCGACCTGTGCACGACCGAAGAAATGCAGCAGCAAGCCTTGCATGCCGTGGGCCATACCTGCCGCCTGTTCTGGGGCATGTACGAAAGCGTCGCGCAGAAATATTGGGCGCTCAAGGAAAGCCGGGCCAGGGCCGAGGCCGACGAACCCGTGGTCGCCGCGCTCTGATGGCTACGCCCGCCATGCGTTTGCAGGACATCCTCGAGCGGCTCAAGGACGGGCCGGCCAAGCTGTGCTTTGTCTCGGACAAGGGCGCGGAAACCCTGCGCAATGCCGACGACCTGTACCGCGATACCAGGGCCCTGGTGCTGCAGCTCGAAGGTCTCGGGCTGGGCCCCGGATCGCGCATCGGCCTGCTGGGTCCCAATTCTTACCACTGGATGGTATGGGACCTTGCGATCATGACGCTCGGCTGCGTGTCGGTTGCCCTGCCCCAGGAGCGCCTGGCCGGCGGCGTGGCCCAGGTGGCCAGCCGGCACGGCCTGAGCTTGCTGGTCTCACACCGGGACTGGATCGAACCGGCCGCCGCCGAGCTCGCTTACGTACTCGACATCGACGTGCTCGACATCAAAGCGCTCGTCATCGCCGGGAACAAACGCAGGCTGCACCCCGCCGCGGTCTCGAACCGGACCGGCACGCACGCGCTGGTGTTCAGCTCCGGCACCACGGGGAAGACCAAAGGCCTCGTCATCAGCGCCGCCGGCACCGAAAAGCTGCTGGACCTGTACGCGGACGCCTTCGGCGTTGTCGACGGCGACCGGCTGCTTACTTTCCTGCCGTTCGCGAATTACCAGCAGCGCATGGCTTATTATTTCTGCCTGTACCACGGCATCGATTTCGTCTACGTGCCGTTCACGCGCCTGTTTGCCGGCCTGAAGAAATACCAGCCTACCTATGTCATCGCGCCGCCGGTCTTTTACGAGTCGCTGCAGAACATGGCGCAGAGCGTGGCCGCCCCCGACCCGGACGGCGCCGCGCCCATGCAGACCGACATCGGCGCCCGGGTGGCGTCGCTGCTGGGCGGACGGATCAGGTACATGATCACCGGCATGGCGCCCATCAAGCGCCAGACCCTGGACTTCTTCTGGCGCCACGGCATCAGCCTGTACGAAGCCTTCGGCATCACGGAAGCGGGCATGGTCGCGTGGAACAAACCGGGCCGCGTCAAGGTCGGCACGGTCGGCACCCCGGCCGAAACGGGCAGCGTCAGCCTCACCGAAGAGGGGGAAGTGGTCATCACACGCGACTGCCTCCTTTCGCTTGGCTACTTCGATGCGTCCGAGGAAGATACGCGCACTACCTTTGTCGGCCCGCATTCGGTGGCCACCGGGGACATTGCGCGCTTCGACGAGGACGGGTTCCTGACGATCATCGGCCGAAAAAAGGACGCAATCATTACCAAGGCCGGCGAAAAGTTTCACCCGGAAACGATCGAGTCGCTGATCCAGTCGAACCCGGCGGCGAAAGTGGCCGTGGTGCTCGGCGGCGAGGGCCTGGCGGGCGTCGTTGCACTCATTTCCATGCCGGCGGCCGGGGAGCAGGCGGCAACCGACACCATCCGGGACGAAATCGGGCGTATCAACGCTACCTTGCCGGTGTTCCAGCAAGTCAAACGGGTCGAGTTCACCACGCTCGAATTCAGCATCGATAACGGCTTCCGGACAAAGAACATGAAACTCAACAGGCAGGCGATCCAGCGCGCCTACGTCCAGCACGGTATTGCGCTGGGCCAATCGATTTTCATGGAGGTCCAATGAGCGCCCACGCAGACCTGCTGGCACCGTTCGTGCGCCTGGTCACCCAGGTCATCTCGATCCAGGTGGACCCGGCGGCGATCGGCGAACACACCACCATCGCCGACGACCTGATGATCGACTCGATCTCGCTGGTGTCGCTCGTCTCGCTGAGCGAGGAACGGTTCGCGGTCGACCTGTCCGCGCATGCGGAAGCGATCGCCGACCTGCGCACGGTGGGCGACGCGCTTGCGCTGATCGCATCGGCGCAAGCCGGCGCGCGCGATCCGCTCGCCATCGCCGCTTGACCGGCACCCACCATCTTCTGCAAGGAGTGGCGCCAGTGGGCCTTCTACACCGCATGGAACAAGCACCATCGCCGCCGGGCACGCCCGTGCACGAGCTTTCCACCGCCGTATTGCCGGTCATGCCGCGCAGCTACCAGGTAGCGCTGCGCCCGCTAGCGTATTTCCGCCAGTCGGAGGAGATCGATAGCGCGCACGTGCACAACCTGATGCAGGTGATCGCACGCGAACAGGCATGGACCACGCCGATCCCCGTCGTCGGCGACCATGGCATTGTGATGGACGGAAATCACCGGGTCCGCGCCGCCCTGCTGATGGGCTTGCGCTACCTGCCCTGCGTGCCGCTCCATTACAGCGATCCGCGGGTTGCCGTCCTGCACTGGGAGAGCGGCGAACCATTCTGTGTCGATACCATCCATCGAACCATCATGGGCAACCAGATTTTCCCTTACAAGACCACCAAGCATTTTTTCAATCCCATCCTGCCGACGACCGACATCCCGCTCAGCCTGTTGCGTGGCTGATCAATCGCAGCGCGGCGCCGGGCCCGGCAGCCCATGGTTCATCCGCCCGCCCCAGGCTGCCGGCGCCATCCGGCTGTACTGCTTTTCCCATGCCGGCGGCAACGCCCTTGGCTTCATTCCCTGGCGCACCCGGCTCGATCCCCGCATCGAGCTGGCCGCCGTGGAATTGCCGGGACGGGGCAGGCGTGCGGCCGAGCCGGCATTCACCGTGTTCGACGAACTCGTTGCCAGCGTCGCCGCCGAAATCGACCGGCACGCAGGATTGCCTTGCGCCTTCTTCGGACACAGCATGGGCGCACTGCTCGCCTTCGAGGTGGCGCGCGCGTGCCGCCAGGCGGCGCCCGATATCGGCCACCTGCTGCTCTCCGGCTGCGCGGCGCCACGCGCGGTGCGCCCGTCCGGCCTGCCGGCGCTGACCGAAGATGCCCTGCACGCGTCGCTCGGCCACCACAAACTGGCGCCGCCCCAACTGCTGCAGATGCGTGCACTGATGCTGCTTGCCTTGCCGGCAATCCGGGCAGATCTCACCCTCATGGAAAGTTACCGCTATCGGCCTGGCGCCCCGCAGCAGCGCCCGTTGACGGTCCTGTACGGCAGTCAGGATCAGCTGGTACGGCCGCAGCAACTCGATCGATGGGGAGACGAAACCACGGCGCGGTGGTCGCGCCATCGCTTCGAGGGCGACCATTTTTTCATCGATTCCTGCCGCCCGGCCGTACTTGCCCTGATCGAACGGACGCTCCTGCAGCGTCCCGCCCCGTTGCCGGGGCGGCAGCCGCCTTAAGCCGGGTTGCCCAGCAAGCGCAGGATGTTACCTGACATCAACCAGCTACGCTGGACCGGCGAGACCTGGGCCAGCGGGCCCTCGTTTGAAAGAAAACTCTCCATGACCTTCTTGTGTCCGCCGGAAAAGCGGAAGACTGGCCAGTCGGTCCCGAACAGGATCTTGTGGTTGATGTTCTTCCGGAATAGCTCGGCGAGAGCGGCCTGCCATCCCGATGGATGGGTCGACGCCAGGAAGGCACTGATGTCCAGGTAGACGTTGGGACGATACGCGCACAAGGCGACGCAGTCGTCGACGAAATGGACGGCCCCATGGGCCAGGATGAAGTTCACGTCCGGGAAGTCGCGCGCCGCCGCATCGATCAGGTAGGGATGCGAATACGAAAAATCCAGCGCCGGGCTGGTGGGGCCGACGTGCAGCAGGACCGGCAGCCGATGCTGGCGGCAGATCTCGTAATACGGGTACAGGGCCCGGTCGCTGGGGCTGTAGCCGCAGGGCGGGTACAGTTTCAGGCCGGTGAAACCGTATTCCGTGACGCCTTTCTCGAACAGGGCCACCCCGTCCGCACCCCAGCGCGGATCGACGCCGGCGAACACGAAGAAGCATCCCGGATGGCGCTGCAGGATGTCGAAATGTTCCTTGAACATCTCGGCAATCGTCAGCTCGCTGCGCATGACATGCGTAAAATCGGGCAGCAGCAGGACTGCCTTGGCGATCCCGCCCGAGCGCATCTCGGTCACCAGCGCGTCGCCCAGGTGGTCCTGGCTTTGCGTCAGGTAGCCGTCGAGCAGCGCGGCGAGCGACTTCTTGACGCCGTGGGCTTCCATTTTGGCCAGCACGTTCTTGCAGAAGCCCTCCAGGAAGGCCTCGGGAATGAAATGCGTCGAGGCGACATGGCAGTGGGCATCGACCACCATGCCGCCGAATACAGGCGCGGCTTCACTCATGGGCAGTGCTTTCGTGCACGCCGCGCCGGCGGGCGTTCGGCTTATCCATGTGCAAGCTGCGCCACGTCCGCCTGCGCCCGCAATACGCCCGCTGCGCGGGCTTTCAACTTGCTGACCGATTGCATCATGAAATGGCCGGCGAATACCTGGCCGCCGGCGCGCGCATAGTCGGGCAGCATGCCGTAGCTCTCGAAACCGAAGCGGACCCATGCCCGATGGGCCGGGGTCTCCGCCCGCACATCGAGGGTCACCAGGTCGACGCCGTCCAGTTCGCACTGGGTGGCAATCTCGTAGAACGCCGCGGGCAGTACCGCGCCGCCGCGATACTGCTCGTCGATCATGCCTTTGGCAAGGTCGGTGATATGGCGATTGTTCGGATTCAGGTTGCGCTTGAGCGTGCACAGCCCGATCAACTGCCCGTCGCCCGCATGGATCGTCAAGAGCCGGCATTTCCCGGCGCGCAAGTTGTCACGCAGCTCGGCGATATAGGCGATCGCTTCGCTGTCGTCGATGGACTTGCCGAAACCGATGACCGGCGCGCCGGCGGTGGTATCGCGCATCAGCCTGATGATGTCGCCGACCAGGGCGTCCGTCACCTCCTGGCACCAGCGGTAGCAGATGGGGCCGGTGGACAAGCCCGGCGTGGCGATCCGGTACTGCACTTCCTGGTTGCCCGGGATCCTGATGTCATTCATTGCTGTTTCCAGTCGTAATTAAAGATTTTCCCGGCGCCGTGGCGCCGCCGGGCACGCGCGCGCCTATCGTTTACAGCGGCGCTTCCGCTTCGACCAGGCTTGCCTGTTCCTGTTCCTGGTGCTGTTCCGGCATGCCGTAGCTCACCGGCTGGGCAGCGACAGGCTCGCGCACAGGCGCCTGGTCGCCCACCAGGCCAGCGAGGTTATGGTTGATCAGCCACTGGTCGTCATAAATCGTATCGAGGTATTTCAGGCCGCCGTCGGCAAGGATGACGACCACCCTGCATGGCCGGCCGAGCCTTGCCGCGTAGGCCTGGGCGGCGTGGATCACCGAACCCGACGAACCGCCCAGCAGCAAGCCATCGCATTTGGCGATCCGGCGGCAGGCAGCGAAGGCGTCGAAATCGGATACCCGGACGACCTCGTCGATATACGATTTCAATATATTGTCAGGCGTAAAACTGAGCCCGGTACCGTTTTGCAGGAATGGCTGGTATTCGCCGCCGAAGACCACCGAGCCTTTTGGCTCGACCCCGATCACGTGAATATCCGGATTGACCGACTTCAGGTATTTGGCGGTGCCGCTCAAATGGCTCCCGGTACTCGCCGAACCAACCAGCACGTCGATCGCCTGGCCGGACTGGGTGTAAATCTCCGGTCCGGTATGGAGGAAATGGGCGTCGATTGCCGCGGGATTGCTGTATTGGTCCAGGTTGACGCAATTCGGAATACGCTGTGCGATCGCCTTGGCCAGTGCAATGCGTTTTTTCTGGAAGCCGCCGCTTTCATCGGGGACCGTCACCATCTCGACGATGCCGCCGAATGCCTTGACCAGCGTGATATTGGCCTTTGGCGTCTTGGGATCAAGCACGCAGATAAACCGGTATTTGAGCGCAGCACACAACATGGCGAGCGCATGCCCCATGTTCCCCGATGACGACTCGACGATGGTCGAGCCTGCGCGCAGCTTGTGGTCGGCCTGCGCGCGCTCGATCATGTGCAGCGCGCTGCGGTCCTTGACACTGTATCCGGGATTGATCGACTCGAGCTTTCCGAAAATATGGATGCCCCTGGTGTCGTCGGAAACGCTGGTTAGTCGAATTAACGGAGTCCCGCCAATCAGTTCGTCGATTCTTGTAGCGTGCATCGGCCCACTCCTTGGTTGAGAATACGCGAAGGCGGTGTGATCCCTGAGAGCGCCTCGTGGCATTGAATCTTTCGCCGTACTGAATTTAACAGATCGCCTTTTGCGGGCAACCTGTCCTATCGTTCAATACGCTGGCCGCGCTTCAAATATGGGAGTGCCTTGTTTGCGCTCTTCCTGGCAGGTATGGCAACTTGCCCGATAGTACAGGTTCGCCAAAAAAACCCATCTGATACATTCCACCTCGAACCAGCTGGAACGCTTCGCCGGATTTATCTCCCGGCCTGCTGCCGGCGATGTTCCCGCGTTTTCCCGGTTACTTCTTACAGAGCCCTTATGTCCACCCACGACCAAGCAGCCCAGACCATGTTTGACGTCCTCATCAACGAGGAAGCGCAGTATTCCATCTGGCCCGCAGGGCGCGCCCTGCCCCTGGGCTGGAACATCGTCGGCGCCGCCGATTCGAAGGAAGCATGCCTGGCCCGCATCGAACAGCTCTGGACCGACATGCGCCCGCTATCGCTGCGCAAACAGATGGCCGAGGCGTCGCACTGACGCACGGAGCCGGCGACTCGCCTGGCGGCGGCTGACCGGGGCGGGGATATTCCCCAGGCGTGCCGGCGGCATGGGCGGCACGAGCGCGCGCTCGCCGGGCGTCCTTCCACGCCTGCGCCGGCCTGCCATCGATGACCCCTGCACCGGCAGTGCATGACTCCGCCCCGGGCGCGCCAGTTTGGGCCAGCCTCTCCCATCATCTTTCCTCCCTTAGGCCTTCCATGGATTCGCACGCCCGCACTGATTTCCCGTCGCTGTTCGAACTGCTGGAATACCGCGCCGCGCAGGGCGCACCGACGGCGGATTCGCCGGCCTTCACCTATCTCGACGACGGCGAGCACGTCAGCGGCATGCTGAGCTTTGCCGACCTCGCCCGGCAGGCGCGCGCGGTCGCCGCCCACCTGCAGGCAGCGACACAGCCGGGCGACCGGGTACTGCTGGTCTATCCGCCGGGGCTCGACTACATCGTCTCCTTCTTCGCGTGCGTGTATGCCGGCGTGGTCGCGGTGCCGGCGCTGCCGCCGGCCAACGCCAGGACGCTGCCGCGCCTGCAATTGATCGCGCAGGATGCGCAGCCGCGCGTGGCGCTGACCCTGGCGAGCATTGCCGCGCGCATGGCGCAGTGGACAACGGACGAGGACGTGCTGGGCGGCCTGGACTGGCTGGCGTCGGATGCCTTGCCCGCGGCAGACGCGCCCTGGCGGGCGCCGGTGTCGGGCGGGTCCGACATCGCCTTCCTCCAGTACACCTCCGGCTCGACCGGCGCGCCGAAAGGCGTCATGGTCAGCCATGCCAATATCCTGGCCAACGTGCGCCTGATCGACACCGCCTTCAGTTCGCGCCCCGGCGACACGCTCGTGTCGTGGCTGCCGCCGCACCACGACATGGGCCTGATCGGCAAGATCCTGTATCCGGTCTACGCCGGCTGCCATTGCGTCCAGTTCCCGCCGGCCGCCTTCCTGCTGCGCCCCTACCGCTGGCTCAAGCTGATGTCGGACTACCGCGCGCGCGGCACGGCCGCGCCGAACTTCGCCTACGAACTGTGCGTCAGCAAGGTCACCGACGAGCAAAAGCAATCGCTCGACCTGAGCCACCTGCAATTCGCCCTGAACGGCGCCGAACCGATCCGCCCTGCCACGATGGCGCGCTTTGCCGACGCCTTCCAGGCCAGCGCGCTGCGCCCGCAAGCCATGACGCCGGTCTACGGCCTGGCCGAG
>JANNNC010000076.1:0-9425 GCA_031398335.1 Massilia sp. | reverse complement strand
TGCCGCGCACAAAAGACTGGTCGATCTTCACCACGTCGGCCGGCATGTCCTGCAGGTAGGCCAGGCTGCTGTAGCCGGTGCCGAAATCGTCGATGGCGATGTGCACGCCGGCCTGCGCCAGCCGTTCCATGGTGTCGTGCGCCGCCTTCGGTTTGCGCATCAGCGCACTTTCGGTCAGCTCCAGCGCCAGGCAGGCCGCTGGTAGCGCATGGCGCGCCAGGCCGTCCAGCACGCGCTCGCAAAAGTCCGGTTCTTCCAGGTTCACCGCCGACACGTTGACCGCCACCTGCAACGCCACTCCGGCCGCATGCCAGGCGACGAGCTGGCGCATCGCCGCTTCCAGCACCCATTCAGTGGTGGGGCGCGCCAGCGAGGTGCTTTCGATGATCGGCACGAATTCGCCCGGCGGGATCGTCCCTGCCTCGGGATGGTTCCAGCGCAGCAGGGCTTCGACGCCGGCGCAGCTGCCGTCCTTCAATGACACCTTCGGCTGGAACGCCAGGTGCAGTTCGTCCGGGCGTTCGAGCGCGCGGCCAAGTTCACCGATCAGCCAGAAGCGGCGGCGATACAGGGCATCCTGCTCGGCCGAATACACGCGCAGCCCGGATTCGGACTCGCGCGCGTCGTGGGCGGCGCTGTGCAGGTTGCGCAGCACGTCGAGCGGTGCGTCCTGGCCGACGGCGAAACGCACCAGGCCCACCGTGGCGCTGGTCAGGAAGCCGGCCTGGCCATTGGGGGCGCGCTCGCCCAGCCAGGCCAGCAGCGTGCCGCTGAAGCGCACCAGGGAGGCCCCCAGGGGCGCGAACAAGGCGAACTGGGTCGTGCCCACGTGGTAGACCTTGCCCTCGCCGGCGAGGCGGCGCAAGGCCGGCACCACCGTGCGCACGACCTCGTCGAGCCAGGCGCTGCCCATCACGCGCATGGCGTCGCTGAGCTGCTCCGGGCTGGCCAGGCTCACCAGCGCAGCCAGCTGGGGCTCGCCCTCGGCCGCCACAATGCGCAGGTCGAGCATGTCGCTGGCGAACTGGTTCCGGTTAGGCAGGCCGCTGAGCGGATCGATCCGTCCCAGCGCATGCTGCAGTTCGATCTGCGCCATCACCATGGCCGCCAGGTCGGCCAGGGTGGCGCGCTCGGCGTCGGTCACCGCGCGCGGCTCCGTCCCGAGCACGCACATCGCGCCCAGGCAGTGCCCCGCCTTGGTCGTCAGCGGCGCGCCAAGATAAAAGCGGATGCCGCTCTCGGCCAACGGGCTGTCGCGGAAACAGTCGTCTTCGAGCAGGTCGGGCACCGCCAGCAGCTTGCCGCTTTCGGCGACCGCCGCGCACGGCGCCTGCAGGCGCGGGATCGAATCGTGCTCCACCCCCACCCTGGACTTGAACCACTGGCGGTCGATGTCGGTGAGCGACACCGCCGCCACCGGCAGGCCGAACAGCTGGGCAGCCATTCGGGTGATGCGGTCGAATGCTTCGTTGGCAGGCGTGTCGAGCAGGTCGAGCTTGCGCAGTGCGTCGAGACGGGCTGCTTCGCGCTGGGCCGGCGGAGGTGGATTCATAGTGGGGTGACTTCCTTGCCAGCCTAAGGCGACACAAATGACGAAAATGATGACATATCACATTTTGATCGGCCAATTTCCGTGCGTCAACTTAATTAGCGCCAACCTATCCGTAAATACAGCACTTTGTGATATCAACGCCAAGATATTGTTGTATGCCATCATTAATTCCGGCATTTTAATGTGTCACTAACGTAAAATGCGTTGCGATTTTTGCTTAAACGGAACAAATGCCATGATGTCATCCAGCTCAGGGAATGGGAATGATCCGATCCTCACCACGCGCGAAGCGGCCAAACTGCTCGGCATTGCCGTGAGCACGGCGCAGCAATGGATCGAGAACGGGGTACTGCCGCCCAGCCCGCCCAGGCACATGCGCGCCTGATGGCCCTGCACGCCACGGGGCTGGTCGACAGCGCGGCCGAAGCCGTGTTCGACCGCCTGACCTGGCTTGCCACCCAGGTCAGCGCCTGCCCGATCGCGCTGCTGTCGCTGGTGACGGCGCGCCGCCAGTGGCTCAGGTCGCGCGTCGGCCTCAATCTGCCCGAGGGTGCGCGCGAGGATGCCTTTTGCAGCCACACGATCGCGCAGGATGCACCGCTGGTGGTGCCCGATGCACTGCTCGACGCCCGCTTCCAGTCCAACCCGCTGGTGGTGGGCGAACCGCACCTGCGTTTTTATGCGGGGTTTCCCCTGGTCGACGGCGGCGGCCACCGGCTCGGCGCCCTGTGCGTGATGGACCGCGAGCCGCGCCGCCTGCGCGAGCGGGAAATGCGCGCGCTGGGCGAACTCAGCGCAATCGCGGCCGAGGAGATCAGGCGCCGTTAGGATCTGGCGTGCCGCCGGCCTGCTGCTTGCGCACGATCGCAATGACCGTGTTGCGGATGGTTTTCAGGACGGTGTCGGCCTTGAACGGTTTCACGATGAAGCCGTGCACGCCGCGCGCCAGCGCGCCCTCGATGGTGGCTGCGTCGAGCGAGCCCGAAACCATGAAGATCATCGTTTTGGGTAGCGTCGCGCGCAGCTGTTCGACGACCTCGCTGCCATCCTCGACCTGTTCGCGCGCGATGCACATGATCTGCGGGCGCAGCCTGGCAGCCAGCACCAGCGCGCTGTGGCCGGTATGGGTCTGGCCGACGACTTCGTAGCCGCCGTCCATCAGCACGGTATTCAACAGGCCGCGCGAAATCGCGTTCGAATCGACTATCACTGCCTTGAGCATGCCGGGTCCTTCTCTTTCAATGTAATTCGTAAGCGAGCATTTTCCACGTCACGCCCAGGCGCACGTCGGTCTTGAGCTGCACCAGCTGGCGCGACAAATACAGGATATCGCGCTCGGCGCGCAGGCGCTCGCCCAGGGGCGTCTTGAGGATGCCGGCGCCTGCCATCACGGCGTCCAGGCTGCCGTAGGCGGTGAGCAGGCGCGCCGCCGTCTTCATGCCGATCTTCGACACCCCCGGCACGCCGTCGGTGGCGTCGCCCATCAGCGCCAGTAAATCGTGCAGCTGTTCCGGCGCGACGCCGAACTTGTTGCGCACCCAGGGATCGTCATGCCACTCGCCCTTGAAATGATCCCACACCAGGGCCCCATGCGCGATCAGGACATGTAAATCCTTGTCGGTGGTGGCGACGATCGCTTCCCCGCGGTTCTCCTGCAGCCAGCGCATGACGCAGGTGGCGACGACGTCGTCGGCCTCGACCTCGGGCAGCATCGCCACCGGCACGCCGGCCCCGCGCAGGCGCTCCTGGAACTCCGGCAGGGCTTCCCTCAGCACCGAAGGCATCGGCGCGCGGTGTTCGCGGTAGCGCGGGTACAGCGCGTGGCGCCAGGTCTGGCCGCCGTAATCAAAAGCGGCCAGCACATGGGTCGGCGCGTGCGTCTCGAGCAGCTTGCGAAACGAGGAAAACGCGTGGCGCAGGGCAATGCCGGCCTTCAGGTCGGAATCCGGCTCCGGGCTGGCTTCGTAGACCCGGCGCACGATGTTCAGGCCGTCGATCGCGAGCAGCTTGGCCATGCGTTTTACCTTGCGTAGTCGTATTTGCCGCCGCGTTCCAGGGCGCGCGCATACGCCGGACGGGCATGGATGCGCTGCAGGAAGGCCGACAGCCTCGGGTATTGCGCATCCAGGCCGCCACGCGAAGACGCGGCCTCCAGCGGGAAACTCATCTGGATGTCGGCGGCGGAAAATTCGCTGCCGGCGAACCAGTCGCGCGCGGCCAGTTCGGACTCGAGGTAGTCGAGCTGGTTCTTGATGTTCGGGTTCACAAACGTATCCTTGACCTTGCGCGCGATCGAGCGCGCGATCGGCTTGGCGAAGAAGGGCATGGGACCGGTCTCGATGCGGTCGAAGACGAGTTTCATCAAGAGCGGCGACATGGCCGAGCCTTCGGCAAAGTGCAGATAAAAGCTGTATTTTAATTTTTCCGGGGTGCCGGCGGCCGGAATGAAGCGTCCATTGCCGTAGCGTTCGACCAGGTATTCGACGATGGCGCCCGATTCGGCGACGACCGTGTCGCCGTCGCTGATCACCGGCGACTTGCCGAGCGCGTGCACGGCCTTGAGTTCGGGCGGCGCCAGCATCGTCTTCCGGTCGCGCTGGTACTTCTTGATTTCGTAAGGCAGGCCCAGCTCCTCGAGCAGCCAGAGGATGCGCTGCGAGCGCGAATTGTTCAGGTGATGGACAGTGATCATGGGCGCGCGGCAAAGGAGGAAAGAGCGTTAGCTTAGCACTGTTGCGTCCTTACCAAAAGGGCGGATGGCGCGCCGACCGGCGCCAGGGTTCGGCAGCACACCGAGCCCGTCACGCTTCCCCTTCCATGATGGGTTCATGGCCAAGATTCACATCGGTATTTCAGGCTGGCGCCATGCGCCCTGGCGCGGCAAGTTTTATCCCGCCGCACTGGCGCAGGCGCGCGAACTCGACTACGCCGCGCGCCAGCGGCCGAGCATCGAAGTCAACGGCTCCTTTTACTCCCTGCAGCGACCCGACAGCTACGCCGCCTGGTATGCGGCCACGCCGCCCGGTTTTCTCTTCACCGTCAAAGGCAACCGTTTTATTACGCACATGCTCAAGCTGAAGGACATCGACGCGCCGCTGGCCAATATGCTGGCCTCGGGCATGTTCGCGCTACCAGGCGCTGTACGCCAGCGGTTACGGCGACGAAGCGATCGAACGCTGGGCCGCGAAGATCCGCGCCTTGAGCGCACACGGCGATGTGTACTGCTACTTCGATAACGATATCAAGGTCCACGCGCCGTATGATGCGCAGCGGTTGATGAAGGTACCAGGGTTGACGTTGTAGAGTGGGCACTTGTGCCCACTCTACTTTTTATGCAGCTTGATCACGCGATGCGTATTCCCTGCCGGCGGCGTCGGCGCTTCCGGCGTCTCACAGGTATTACAACTCTTGCAGCCGCTGCCGCAACTGCCGCCCGTGTCGAGCCAGCGCACCAGTTTTGAATCGGCCCCGCCGCGCGAGAGCCGGTTGACGACCTTGATGCGCCACGCCGCCGGCAGGTACTTGGCGCCGATGTAGACGGCGGCGACCAGCACGATCAGCGCGACGATCAGTTCCTGCCACATGTCAGCCTCCGCCGAGCGCGAGGGCGATGCGGTAGGTGATGAACGATGCGGTATAGGCCAGCGCGAACATGTAGCCGGCCATCATCCAGGCATATTTCGCGCTGCCGGTTTCGCGGCGCACCACCGACAGGGTGGCGATGCACTGCGGCGCGTACACGTACCAGGCCAGCAGCGACAAGGCGGTCGCCATCGACCACGAGCCGGCGATCAGCGGGCCCAGGGTGTTGGCGACTTCGTCGCCCGAACCGGACAGCGCGTACACGGTGCCGAGCGCGCCGACCGCCACTTCGCGCGCGGCCATGCCGGGCACGAGGGCGATGCAGATCTGCCAGCCGAAGCCGATCGGCTCGAAGATCACCGCCAGCGCACGCCCCAGCATGCCGGCGACGCTGTAGTAGATGGCCGGCTGGGTCGCGCCTTCGGGTGCGCCCGGGAAGCTCGACAGGAACCAGAGCAGCACCATCAGGGTCAGGATCAGGGTGCCGACGCGCATCAGGAAGATCTTGGCGCGCTCCCACAGGCCCAAGGCGAGGGTCTGCAGGTGCGGCCAGTGGTAAGCGGGCAGTTCGAGCAGCAGCGGATGCTGGCCGCCGCCGCTGCGCCGCTTCATGTACCAGGCCACGCCCATGGCGCTGACGATGCCCAGCGCGTACAGCGCGAACAGCACCAGGCCCTGCACATTAAAAATGCCGACATCGCGCGCGGGGATGAAGGCGGCGATGATCAGGGCGTACACGGGCAAGCGCGCCGAGCAGGTCATCAGGGGCGCGATCATGATCGTCACCAGGCGGTCGCGCGGGTTCTGGATGGTGCGCGCGGCCATCACGCCGGGGATCGCGCAGGCAAAGGACGACAGCAAGGGAATGAAGGCGCGGCCAGACAAGCCTACGCCGCCCATCATGCGGTCGAGCAGGAAGGCCGCGCGCGGCAGGTAGCCGCAATCCTCGAGGATCAGGATGAAGAAGAACAGGATCAAAATCTGCGGCAGGAACACCAGCACGCCGCCGACGCCGGCGATGATGCCGTCCACGATCAGGCTGCGCAAGGGACCATTGGACATGGCGCCGCCGACCCACTGGCCGATGCCTTCGACGCTGCCGGTAATGAAATCCATCGGCGCTTCGGCCCAGCTGAACACGGCCTGGAAGATGATGAACATCAGCGCGGCCAGGAGGATGGGACCGGCGACCGGATGCAGGAAGACGTGGTCGATTTTCTCCGACAGGTTTCCCTTGTCGTGGGCATAGCTGGCGCAGGCCTCGAGGATGCGGCGCACTTCGCGCTGGGTCTGTTCGACCGGCACGGCGTCGATTGCGGCCAGCGGCTGGGGCACGCCCGGGCGGTCGAGCGGCATGCGGTCGAGGGCCGCCAGTAGCGCCTGTTCGCCGCCGGCCTGGATCGCGACGGTCTCGACCACCGGCATGCCCAGTTCCTGCGACAGTTTGACGGTGTCGATCTCGATGCCGCGCTTTTTGGCGACGTCGACCATGTTCAGGGCGAGCAGCATCGGCAGCCCGAGGCGCTGGATTTCCAGCACCAGGCGCAGGTTCAGGCGCAGGTTCGTTGCGTTGACGACACAGACGACGGCATCCGGCGCCGATTCTCCCGCGCGCAGGCCGGCCACGACGTCGCGCGTGATGGCTTCATCCGGCGTTTGCGCGGACAGGCTGTAGGCGCCCGGCAGGTCGAGCACGCGCAGCGCGCGCCCGCCAGGCGAGGTAAAACTGCCCTCTTTGCGTTCGATGGTGACGCCGGCGTAGTTCGCGACCTTCTGGCGCGCACCGGTGAGACGGTTGAACAGCGCTGTCTTGCCGCAGTTCGGATTGCCCAGCAATGCGATCAGGGGCGACCGCGCCGCCACCTGTTGTTCCATCACGCCCATCGATTATTCCGGCTGGATCGAGACGAGTGCGGCCTCGAACTTGCGCAGGGCAAAAGTCGATTCGCCGACTTTCACCGCAACCGGGCCGCCCGGCAGCCCGCGTTTCAGCATGCGGATGCGTTCGCCCGGCACGAAGCCCAGTTCCATCAGGCGGCGCGCCACGTCCTGGCCGCCGAGTGCGTGCGGCGCAAGGTGGATCACGGTCGCACTCTGTCCTGCCTTGAGGGCGTCGAGTGTGGTCAAAGTGGGGACTAGGGTCATGGCGGCGTTTCCGTTGGTGTAGCGCTGATGAGACAGATACTAGCATCATAAACCTAAATGCGAATTATTTCTATTTGGCGGATTGATCACACAACAAAACCGCTTGCGCTCAGCGAAAAACTTCCGCAGAATAGAACACGAATGAGAACGATTCTCATTATTTGAGTGACAACGTCAGTGTTTAGTTCAAGACCACTTCAGGGGCTGCTTCGATGATCGTTTGTGTCTGCAACAACATTTCTGACCGTGAAATCCGCCAGGCCGTCGACCTCGGCATCACCTCGATCTCCGCCCTGCGCGAAGAGCTGGGCCTGGGCACCGACTGCGGCAAATGCATCAGCTATGCGCGCGAAGTGTTGCACGAAGCCATCGAGAGCAAGACCGTTGTCACGGAGCTGAGCTTCCGCGCCTCGCAGCCGGCGTAAAACTCGTCCATGCCACGCCGCCGGTTTCCGGCGCGCGCTCCTTCCTGCTTTGCTATGATTGGGGCAACGCACACACCTAACTAAGGCATATCATGAAGGGCGATCCCAACGTCATCCGGCTGCTTAACGCGCAGCTGACCAACGAGCTCACCGCCGTCAACCAGTACTTCCTGCATGCGCGGATGTACCGGCACTGGGGCTTCTTCAAGCTCGGCAAAAAAGAATACGACGAATCGATCGGCGAAATGAAGCATGCCGACAAGCTGATCGACCGCATCCTGATGCTGGACGGCTTGCCGAACCTGCAGGCGCTGCACAAGCTCCTGATCGGCGAAAACACCGAGGAAATGCTGGCCGCCGACCTGCGCCTCGAGCGCGGCGCCCAGATCACGGTCAAGGAAGGCATCGCCGCCGCCGAGCTTGCTGCCGACTACGTCTCGCGCGACCTGCTGCTGGACATCCTCGAAGACACCGAAGAGCACATCGAATGGCTCGAGACCCAGCTCGACCTGATCGTGAAGGTCGGGATCCAGAATTATCTGCAGAGCCAGATGGCCGAGTAAGCTTCGCAATGAACGGCGGACTTGCATCACCGCCGTTCCTCACCTACTCCTGTGGCGGGATATTTTCGGCACACCTCAGCCGCGGCCGCTATTTGGCACGCTGGAAATCAACTTGGCGCCGCAACTGGTCGCATGGCCTTCGAATGCGACCGGCACGCCATCGATCAACACCTTCGGATCGCCCTCCGCGATGACGCATAGTTCGTGACCTTTGATCGGACAAAAGCAGCGGTCACCCTTGCGCGCAACCGCCACGCCCAGCACTGTCGAGTTGGGCGCTGCCGCGATGACTTTGCCGCCGTGGGTAGTCGGATCGTTCAAGCGAATGACGCGGCGCATGGCGCTTCCTTGTAAAAGGGATTGTTCAGCATTGCAGCCCGGCTGATCCTCGCATGGCTACTTTGAAAAGCCCTGCTGATTGATGGTCGCGTCATGGCGTAGTCCCCACCAGGGCAGGCGGACATGGTTGCCGCCGCGCGCGCGGAACCATGGCTTGCCCGGAATGATCGGCCGCACGAGGTTCGGTGGGACCACCAGCGTTGCGACTTGCTGTGTGTCGTCCGTCGTTCCTGCAACCAGGACAGTCTTGCCTATGTGATTGGCGTAGGCGATGGCGAGCGCCACATTGGTCAATGCGGTGCCGGCGCCCATCTCGCCCAGCAGCGCGGGCGTATTCAATGTCTGCTTCAAAAAATCCAGCTCTGGTACTTCTTCCGTCATCGTTTGCGCCAGGCCCGCCAGCCGGTCGGACGAAGCGGCATGCCCACTGCCGGCATCGTGGATGGCAAACCCGATGTCGCTCGTTTGTTTTCCGGTGTTGAGCACCGCCTTGCTCAGGGCCGCTTTCCAGGCTTGTACCCGGCGCGATCGGAGATCGGGTTTCAACGCGAAGTCGGCTAGCTTGCTGGTGGCCGGATAGCCCAACCAGGCCAGCGGGGCACGCCCGGTGTTGTAGTGCGGGCCGGCGAGAATCAACTGCACCATGTTCTCGTTGATCTGGCGATCTTTCGGACGGCTGGGGGCGTCCCAGTTCATGACCCAGACCGTTTCCGAAGGGTGGGCTTGCAGGTAATCGAGCCCGGCCGCCAAGGAAGTGAAGCCGGCGTTCGGGCCGCCCATTGTTATGCGGACGTCGGGGGGCGTGCTGCGGGTCCAGGA
>JANNNC010000010.1:0-25788 GCA_031398335.1 Massilia sp. | reverse complement strand
TTTTTTTTTTTTTTTTTTTGTGTTTTTGTTTTTTTTTTTTAGTTCCCCCGCCTTTATCTTTTTTTCGGGGGGTTGGTGGGGGGGTTGGGCGGCCCCTCCCCCCCCCCCCCCCCCCGACGGTTCCGATCAGGCCTCGCGCGTCACCAGCGCGCACCTGTGCTGCAAGGTCCCTTCTTCTACCTGCAGCGTGCAATGCCCGATCGAAAAATCGCGCCGCAAGCGGGTCACGATTTCGTCGATCGCCTGGTCCCCCGGATAACCGCCCGGCATCACCAGGTGCGCCGTCAGCGCCGTTTCCGTCGTGCTCATGGCCCAGATGTGCATGTCGTGCACGCTGGCCACGCCCGGCTGCCGGGCCAGGAAACGGTCGATCGCCACGGCGTCGACGCTGTCGGGCACGGCGGCCATCATCAGGCGCAGCGATTCGCGCAGCAGCGACCAGGTGCCCAGCACGATCACCAGCACGATCGCCAGGCTCACGGCCGGGTCGAGCCAGGTCCAGCCGGTGCCCATGATGACCAGGCCCGAGATCACCACCCCCAGCGAAATGGCGGCATCGGCCGCCATGTGCAGGTAGGCGCCACGGATATTCAGGTCGCCCTTGCTGCCGGCCATGAACAGCCAGGCCGAAAAACCGTTGATCAGCACGCCGATCCCCGCCACCACCGACACCGTGAAACCCTCGACCGGCACCGGCGCCGCGATGCGGTGCAGGGCTTCCCAGGCGATCGCGCCGCAGGCAAGCAGCAGGAGCAAGGCATTCGCCAGCGCCGCCAGGATCGAGGTGCTGCGCATGCCGTAGGTGTAGCGCGCGCTCGGCGCGCGTTTCGCCAGCACCGCCGCGCCCCAGGCCAGCACCAGGCCCAGCACGTCCGACAGGTTGTGGCCGGCGTCGGCCATCAGCGCCGTCGAGTTGGCCAAGAAGCCGTAGACGAACTCGATGGCGACGAACAGCGAATTAACGCCGATGGCCAGCGCAAAGGCGCGCCCGTGGCCGGCGGCCGGCACGTGGTGGTGGCCGTGGCCATGGTGGCCGTGCCCGTGATGGTGGTCGTGCTTGTGATCGTGGTCGTGGCTCATGCGTCCATTCCGGTAGTGGGTTCGGCGACGTGCTCGAACATGGTGGCCAGCAGGGTGCTGATGTGGGCGTCGGCGGCGGCGTAGAACACCTGCTTGCCCTGGCGCTCGGCCTTGACGATGCGCGCGGCGCGCAGCAGGCGCAGGTGGTGGCTGACGAGCGAGCTCGACAACGCCAGCGTGGCGGCGATCTCGCCCACCGCGGTCGGCTGGGCCAGGCAGGCCAGCACGATGCGCAGGCGGGTCGGGTCGCCCAGCAAGTGGAACAGGTCCGCCAGCTGGCCCACGGCGTCATCGGGATAGTCGAGTTTGGTCATCATTGACATGTGAATAGTTGTTCACATGTTAGATCAAGGCAGGCAGTCCGGCAAGTAGTTGTTTGCTAAAAATAGGGCATGACGACCCGTGTTGAGCAATCCGAAAGGGCGTGCACCCACCCTCCCAATCGAACGGGGGCTAAACCTGACAGCGTCATATAATTGTCGGTGTATTAATAATTAGGAACGATTGAGGACCGCTGGAGCGTGCAACAAAAATATTTCCAACGCTCAGCCGATCCCTCGCCGCGGCACCGTTTTCCGGCCGTCGTTCGGGTTAGCACAGGAAATGCAGCCATGGCGGCGTTGGTCCGGTCAGCCGGTGGACCACGCCTTCCCAGACATCATCAATCAACAGTTAGGATAGACACATGAACAAGAAAATCGCCATCGTCGGCGCTGGATTTTCCGGAGCTGTGATTGCCAACCAGCTCGCGCAAGCTGGTTACACCGTCGAAGTCTTCGAATCGCGCTCCCACATTGCGGGCAATTGCCACTCCGAACGCGATGCCGAAACCGGCGTCATGCTGCACGTCTACGGCCCGCACATTTTCCACACCGACAACGAGCGTGCCTGGGAATTCGTGAACCGCTACGCCGAGTTCAAGCCCTACGTCAACCGCGTCAAGGCCATCACCAAGGGCCAGGTGTTCACCCTCCCGATCAACCTGTTGACGATCAACCAGTTCTTCGGCAAGACCATGGGTCCGGCGGAAGCGGAAGAATTCCTGCAGTCGCTGGGCGACAAGACGATCGAAAACCCGACCACCTTCGAGGAACAGGCGCTGCGCTTCGTCGGCCGCGAGCTGTACGAGGCGTTCTTCAAGACCTATACCGTCAAGCAATGGGGCCTGGAGCCGAGCGAACTGCCGGCCAGCATCCTGAAACGCCTGCCGGTGCGCTTCAATTACGACGACAATTATTTCAGCCACAAGTACCAGGGCATGCCGGCCGAAGGCTATACGGCGCTGGTCGAGAGCATCATCACCGTGCCGGGCGTCACCGTCCACCTGAACAACCGCTTCGACCCTGACCTGAAGTCCGACTACGAGCACGTCTTCTACAGCGGCCCGATCGACGCCTGGTTCAAGCATGCCGAAGGCCGCCTGCCGTACCGCACGCTCGATTTTGAAACCTTCCGCGCCACCGGCGACTACCAGGGCAACGCGGTCATCAACTACTGCGACAACGAAAAGCCGTACACCCGCATCACCGAGCACAAGCACTTCTCGCCGTGGGAAAAGCACGAAAAGACGATCTGCTACAAAGAATACAGCCGCCAGTGCGAAGAGAAGGACATCCCGTACTACCCGATCCGCCTGGCACGCGACAAGCAGCAGCTCGAGCTGTACGTGAACCTGGCGAACAAGGAACCGAACGTCACCTTCGTCGGCCGTCTCGGTACCTACCGCTACCTGGATATGGATGTCACCATCAACGAAGCATTGATGACGGCCGATAAATTCCTCGATTGCGCGCGTGAGAAGGCGGCGATGCCGGCATTTGTGATCGATCCGCTGGCATAAGCTTTTTCAAGCTCGGCAACGAAGCCCGTCGCATGACGGGCTTTTTTTGGTGCGCCCAGCATGGGCGCTATATGGCGTAGATCAGGCGGTTGTGCCGGGAAGGAGTGCGAAAGGGCGACGGTGCAAGCCGGAGCGAGAAGTCAGCAGAGGTCGTAGTAGGTGCCGGTATGCCAGATGCCCGGTAACGGGGCTCGCCAACGGTAGGCCAAGGTGACGCCGGCGGCTTGCATGACAGCGAAGAACGCGATCGACCGGGTTGAACACAGAGGAAAGCAGGCATGGTGCGCCGGGTCTGGCACTGTGACCTCAACCGTTCCAACCGCCCGGTGCGGACCCGCATGCCGGGTGGTGTGGCAGGCGGGCAGCCCATCTGGGCTGCCCCCTATGCCGATCTGGCGCCTGGGCTTAGCGTGCCGTCTGGTTTGTCAGCCACTTCTCGGGCACGCCGACGGCCAGCGGTGGACGCGGCCTTGTCTGGGCGATGATCGCCCGGCTTGGACGACGCGGCGCGGCGGCGGCGATCTCGGATGCGATGCGTGCGGCTTGCTGCGCTGCCAGCCTGGCATTCACATCCATTGCATTGGTCCAGAAGTAGGTGCCGGTCGCCAGGCTGCCCAATACTGAAATACCGCGGCTCACGCCACGGTCGGCGCCTGCCAGGCGCCCGCTCTCGAAATCGAGCGCGAAGCCGCCGAACTCGTTCGGCTGCGCCAGGCGCCGGCGCAGCAAACTGCGCACCAGCGTATTGTCGGTTTGCGTCACGTCGGTCGAATAGCTGGTGGCGTTGATGACGGCGTCGCATTCGATCGTCGAGCGAAATCCCGTCTTGCCGTCGGCGATGCGCAGGTCGAAGGTGCCGTTCTCCGGGCGCGCCTTGATGTCCATGAAACCGCCGAAGACCGACATGCGATCGGTGCGCATGTATTCAAGGATCTTGCGCGCATTTTCGAGGGGAAACGACACGCGGTAGGAAAACCAGAGCGCTTTCATACCGGACTGGAACAGGCGCTTTTCCGTCAGGTCGAGCTTGTGCCAGATGTAGTCGATGATAAAGTTGGTGGCATAGATCACCGATTGCCAGAAGCGCTGCTGGGTGGCCGATTGCTCGATCTCGGTGCTCAGGTAGTCGTAGGCGCCCGCGCCCATGTTCATGATCGCATCGACGTCGAGCGCGGCGCCGGTGCAGGCTTCGAATTCGCTTCGGATGAGGGCGGCGACGTCCGCCAGGCGCAGTATGCCGCCATTGGCCGCCATGATCGCATCGATGCGCTCGTGGGTCAGCAGGCGCAGCGTTACCGGATTGTTCAGCGCCCCGCGCACGCTGGGCAGCCTGCCATTGCGCGACACGCAGACAATTTTGCCCTTGTGCCCGCCTTGGATCAGCGAAATCGCCGTATCGATCGCGCTCAGGTTGGTACCCAGGATGCACACTGAGGCAGTGGCGGGCACACAGTCGGCGAATTTTTCGCCCGGGTACGGGTTGTTGTGGAAATTCGGGGTGCCAACGAGTGCCGGGAAGTTGGTCGACTCGAGATTGCCGCAGCAGAGCACGACCCGGTTGGCGTGGAAGGCGCCGGCGCTGCGTGTGTCGACGTAGTAGTTGCCGTCATGGCAGGGCACGATATCGACGACCGTGTCGTGCACGTAGCGAATGGCAATGTCGGCCATCTGCGCCCGGGCTACCGTGTCGGTAAAGGTGGCCGCAAGGTAGCGGCCAAACAGGCTGCGCGGAAGAAAGGCATCTGGCGCCGGCGCCAGGCCCGGGAAGTCGGGCTCCCAGGCATCCCGGTAGCGGTCGAGCCAGCCCAGGAAGTGGCCGCGGTCCGCGTGCACCGCCGACATCGCGTCGGCGCGCGTATTCAGGACATTGGTGGCGTAGTCGCGCTGATAGGCGTATCCCGGTCCCGCTTCCTTCTGCGGCTCGAACATCACGATCTCGACTTGCTGCGCCACGCGCTTGGCAATGGTTTCGTTCACCAGTTGCACCAGGAAGCTGATGCCGACCGAACCGCCGCCGACGATGACGACAACTTCACGTTCTCTCATGCTAAATCCCCTCGGTATGTGCTGTTTTGTAGTGCGGACCGACATCGGCAAGCCGGTTCAGGTGCTCACGCTCGCGAACGCGTCGGTGGTGGCCATCGGCGGCTCGCACAGGATGGCGCTGCGCATCGCCCTGAGCTGTTCGCTCACGCGGATCCGGGCGCCGCACTGGGCCAGGATGTCACGCTCGAGGTCGATGCCCTTGGCGATTTCCGTCAGGACCAGGCCGCCGTTGCGCAATTCGAAGACGCCGCGTTCGGTGACATACAGGATTTCCTGCCGGTGCGCGGCGCTGCGCGCGGCGTTGAAGCTGATCTGCTCGACGGTGTCGACAAATTTCCGGATGCGTCCCTCCTGCACGATATGCAATTCCCCGTTCTGCACCGCCACCTCCAGTCCGTCCGCGGTGAACGGCGTGCAGAACACCACTTTCTTCGCTGTCTGCGAGATGTTGACGAAGCCGCCCACGCCGTTGATGCGTGTGCCCATCCTGCTGATGTTGACGTCGCCGCGGGAATCGACCTGCCCGCAGCCGAGGAAGGCGATGTCGATGCCGCCGCCGTCGTAGAAATCGAACTGGGAGGGTTGGTCAAGGATCGCGCGTGGATTGCTCGCGGCGCCGAACGAGAGGCCGCCGGCCGGTGTGCCGCCGATGACGCCCGATTCGATCGTGAGCGTGGCGTCTTCGCCATGTTCCTCGGCCGCCACCCGGGCGATGTATTCGGGCGTGCCGATCCCGAGGTTGATGACGGGGGACCGGGCGCAGCGGCGCGTTTCCAGATAGGCGCGGCGCGCGATGATTTTCTTGGCATTCAGGTCGAATGGCTGGCCGGCGCGCCGGGCCGGCGTCCACATGCCCGAATAGGTCGGGTTGTAACGTTCGCCGTAGGTCTGCCAGTGATCCGCTTCGGCCGCCTTGACGAGGTAGTCGACGAAAATGCCGGGAATCCGGACCTCGTGCGGCGCCAGGGTCCCCGCTTCGACCACCTCGAGCACCTGGACGACGACGATGCCGCCGCTGTTGTGCACCGCCTGGGCCTGCGCCAGGCTGTCCTGGAAATTCGCTTCGGCTTCCATCGTGATGTTGCCGTGGCGGTCGGCGCGGGTCCCGCGCAGGAAGGCGCAGTGGATCGGGAAAGCGGGATAGAACAGTTGTTCCTGGCCGCCCAGCGTGATCACCTGGATCAGGTCTTCCTTGCACGAGGGGCTCAGCTTGCCGCCCTCGCGGCGCGGATCGATGAACGTATCGAGTCCGATGTGCGTGACGACGCCCGGCTTCTTCCCGGCGATGGCGCGGTACAGGTGGCTGATCACGCCCTGCGGCCAGTTGTGCGCCTCAATCTCGCCGCGCGCGGCCATGGTTGCCAGGGCCGGCGTCAGCGCCCAGTAGCCGCCGATGGCTTTCTTCAGCAGGCCCCGGTGCGCCAGCAGATTCAAGCCTTTCTCGGCCTTGTCGCCTTGGCCGGCGGCAAAGACGAGGGTCAGGCCGCAAGGCTGCTCCTCGCTGGTAAAGCGTTGCGCAAGCGCGCGGGTGAGCGTGTCCGGATGGCCGCAGCTGCCGAAGCCACCGGTGGTGATGGTCCAGCCCTCCTGGACCAGCTGCGCGGCGTTCTCCGCACTGATGATGGGTTTGTCGTGCATGTCGATCTCCCTGGGGCCGGTTCAGGCGGCGACGGCCGAGGTGTCGTCTGGAACGGACGCCTGCACGCTGACGGGCTGCTCCCAGACGACCAGGAAGATGCAGCCGGCGTCGCTCCACAGCGCATGGCTGCTGCCCGGCGGACACACTTCGAGGGTGCCGGCGGCGTGCGCTCCAGCATCATTGTTGAGCACACCCTGGAGCACGAAGATCAGTTCGTAACCCGGGTGCAGATGGCGCGCGACTCGCGCACCCGGCTTGTACTTGAGCAGTGCCGCGGCCGGGCCTTGCGGCGTTTCCTTGCGGGTGTCGTACAGCCGCACGATTTCCACATTGCGGCGCTCGTCGGCCGAATAAGGTTCCCAGGGCAGGGTATTCATATCGGTCGAACCGTTAAAAAGATCCGAAAATATTTTCGACGAAATCATTTGATGGCTCCTGTTGGTTGGATTATTTATTCCGGGTAAAACGGATTAACAATGACGCTTGCATATTGATTGCATTAGCGGCCGGCGAAATCCGCACTGGCGCCGGCCAGCGGATTGACTCAGCGGCTGCGGGTGCAGATATAAACGGCGCCGGCGGTGACGACAAAGCCGGCGATCGACATGGCGGTCAGTGTTTCGCCGAGGACGGCAAACCCCATCAGGGCGGTTACGCTTGGAATCAGATAGAACAAGCTCGATACCTTGCTCGCTTCGCCTTTGCGCATCAGGATGAAGAGCAGGCTGATGGCGCCGATCGAGTTGACGATCGAAAGCCAGGTGGAGGCGAACACCAGCTGCGGGGTCCACTCGACGGAAAAGCTTTCGAATTTGAGCGACAAGAAAAGGGCGACCATGCTGGCGACTGCCAGTTGCACGAAACCACCGGTGCGCAGGTCCATGCCGGCGCAGAATTTTTTCTGGTACAGCGTTCCCGCCGTAATGCCGGCCAGCGCCAGCACGACGGCGCCATAGCCTGCCATCCCGGCGCTACCGGCACCGACCTTGTTGCCGACCACGAGGGCGACGCCGAACAGGCCGCCAATCAGGCCCAGCCATTGCCTGCCGCTGACTTTTTCATCGAGGAAGACGCTGGCGCCGAGCGCCGTGAAGACCGGCATGGTACCGACGATCAGTGCCGACACGCCGGCCGTCACCCCCAGCTTCAGGCCCGAATACAGGCCGGAAAATTGCAGGGCCTGGATCAGGAGGCCGACCACGATCAGGTGGCCGTATTGTTTCATCTGCATCGGCCAGGGCGCCTTCGTGAGCAAGGCGACGATCAGCAATACCAGGGCGGCGACGCCGAAACGCAGAAACAGCAGGGTAAACGGGCCGGCAAAAGGCAGTCCGATTTTGCCGACGACATAACCGGAACTCCACATGATAATGAAGAGAAATGGCAACGTCAGCAGGCTGGTGGAAAAGGCGGCGGGTTTTGTAATACCTAATGTCGACATAATAATCTCCAGTTGTGGTGAAAGAAGATTACCGTTCGCAAATCAGATATACAATGTGCCGGAAAGATAAAACATTGTTTCCAGAAAGGATACTATGTCGGAAATAAAGCCACGCGATTTCCCCGATATATGGGCTTTTGCCCGGGTCGTTGAACTAAGCTCTTTCTCGGAAGCGGCACGCCAGATGGGATCGACCAAGGCGAACGTGAGCAAGCAGGTAGCGCGTCTGGAACGCTCGCTGAAAGTGAAACTGCTGAATCGCTCGACGCGGCGAATCAGCGTCAGCGAAGTCGGCCTGGAAATCTATCAGCATGCGGTGCGCATGATCGACGAGGCGAAAGCGATCGAGGCAAAGCTCGCGGGACTTCAGACAGGACCGAGCGGCACGCTGCGGGTCAGCACCTCGATGGCGCTGGGGAACGCCCACATCGCCAGTCTGCTGCCTGAATTCATGGAACGTTATCCGGACGTGCGCGTGGTCCTTAGTCTCACCGACCGCTATGTCGACCTGGTGGAAGAGGGATTCGATATCGCGCTGCGCCTGACGCCGAAGATCAGCATGCTGAGCGCGGTTGCACGGCCGGTGGCGCCGCTCAATTACGTGCTGACGGCCTCGCCGTCTTACATTCAACGCCATGGCATGCCCGGCACGATCGAGGCCATCAGGGAACATCGCTGCATGACCTTCGGCGACCTGGGAACGGCCGTCACCTGGAACCTGCAGGCCGGCGCCGACACGACGCTGCTCAAGGTCGAGAGTGCGCTGACAATCAACAGCAGCCAGTCGCTGCGCGTGGCCATGCTCAACGGCGGCGGCATCGCCTTGCTGCCGACCTTCGTGGTCGGCCACGATATCCAGCAGGGGCGCGCCGTGCATGTCCTGCCGGCAGTCAGGCCGGCCGGCATGTTCGGCAGTCACCTGTACGCGGTCTACCTGCAGAATCAATTCCTGCCGCAGAAAGTGCGTGTCTTCATCGACTTCCTGATCGAGAAAATCGGTGAGCGCCCCTACTGGGACAGTTTCATGGACAAGACAGCGCCCCTGGCAACGCGGGCAATTGCCCCGTCAGGATCAAGGACACCGGCTGACCTGTCTGCGGATGGGTCGGTTCGCGCAGGCTGGTGATGCGCAGCCCGCTGTCGACGAACAGCGCCACCCAGCCTGCCAGGGTGCGGAAATACCAGGGCGGGGCATCCGCGAAATCGCTGCTGAAGCCGGCCCAGCTGCCTTCGCGCCAGCCGTCCACGTAGGGCGCGTCGCCGCAGGAGACCAGTGGGTGCACGGTCTGCACGATCAGGGTGCCGCCCGGACGCAGGTAGCTGGGCGCCGCGCGCAGCAGGCCGGCGGTGGATGCTTCGCCGATCAGCGAGAAATTGCAGATGGCGACGTCGCTCGAGAGCTGCAAGGCACCGGCGGCGATTTCTTCGTAGGACATGACGCGGAAGTCGCCTGCACTGCCGCTGGAGGCCTGGGCCGCGTCGACCAGGCCGGGGATCGCATCGACGCCGACCATGTGTACGTCCGGCAATGCGCGTACCAGCCAGCCTTCGCCGCAGCCGAGGTCGACCCCGGTGCGTGGCGCGCAGGCGCGTACCGCCTCCACGATGGCCGCGTCCGTCACCAGCGCGCGGCTGGCGATTTCGCGGCCGCGCACGGCGGCCACCCACGGGTCGCTGTTGCGCGACCATGATTGAACGATGCGTTCATCCGTCAGCTCGGCCATGCAATCTCCCCCAAATAAAAACGGTCCTGCGTGTCAAGGCCGCAGTTGTCCTTCGCTGTCGCGCACTTCGACCGGCCCCAGTTTCAGCTTGTCGAGCTGCGCCGCGATCTTCTTGCGCTCGCCCACCGCGACCACGACCAGCTTGCCCGGATCGAGGTAGCGCCTGGCTGCATCCTGCACGTCGGCCGCGGTGACGGCCGCCAGGCGCGCCGGCAGCTGGGTGTAGTAATCGAGCGGCAGGTCGAACACGAAGGTCTCGGCCAGGCTGGCGCCGATGTCGCTGTTGGTTTCGAACCGGTTCGGCAGCGACAGCAGTTCGGCGTTGCGCGCGCCCGCCAGTTCCTGCGGATCGAGCGGCTGGTCGACCATCGCCTGCGCTTCCTTCAGCAGTTCGGTCACCGAGGCGCCGGTGACATTGGCGCGCACGCTGCCGGCGATGATGAAGGGACCGGGCGTGCGGTCGTACCGGAACCCCGAGTACACGCCATAGGTGTAGCCCTTGTCTTCGCGCAGGTTCTGGTTGATGCGGCTGGTGAACAGCCCGCCGAAGGCCGCGTTCATTACCTCCAGCGCCGGATACAGCGGCGTCTTGCGCTCGGCAGCCAGGGTGGTGAGGCGCAGCGCCGTCTGGCCCGCGCCCGGCTGGTCGACCAGCACCACGCGCGCGTTGGTCGTGACGGGTGTGCCGGTGCCCAGCGGCGGCACCGGGGCGCTCTTCCAGGGCGCAAAACGCGCTTCGGCCAGGGCCGCGAGGTCGGCGCGCGAAATGTCGCCCGACACCACCAGCGCCGCGTTGCCCGGCACGTAGTGGCGGCGCCAGAAGCCGTGCAGGTCGTCGCGGGTGACGGCGCGGATTGCCGGCTCGGTGCCCAGCTGGCCGTAGCCGTACGGATGGGTCGGGCCGTACAGGGCGCCGGCGGCGGCCAGGGCGGCGATCAGTTCCGGCTCGTCGCGCTGCTGCATCAGGTCGCCCAGGCGGCTGGCGCGCTGGCGCTCGACTTCCGCGGTCGGGAAGGCGGGGTGCTGCACGACGTCGGCCAGCACCGCCAGCGCCGCGCCGAAGTTGGCGCGCAGCGACAGCAGCGAGACCGAGGACGCGCCGGTGCTGCTGTCGGCGTCGATGAAGGCGCCCAGCTGCGCGATCTCGTCGGCGATCTGCGGCGCGCTGCGCGTCGCCGTGCCCTCGAGCAGCAGCTGCGCCGTGAAACCGGCCAGGCCCGGCAGGGCAGGGGGATTGGCGTCCGAGCCGCTGCGCACGATCAGTTCGGCCGACACCAGCGGCAGCGCTGGATTGTAGTGGTGAATCACCGTCAAGCCATTCGGCAATTTAAAAGCTTCGCCCTGCGGCAGATTCAGGCGCGGCGCCGGTCCCGCTTTCGGCATCTGGGCACGCCAGGCTTCGGCTTCGTTGATGCCGCCCGCGCCTTGGCCCGAGCGCGCTTTCGGCGGCTTGGGCGCCGGCGGGTCGGGCGGCAGGTCCGGAATGCCGGGCACGCCGGCGACGACCACGCGCGATTTCTGCTGGAGCCAGGTGCGCGCCGCGCGCTGGACGTCGGCGGCGGTGATTCTCCGCAGCGTCGCCACGTCCTGCGCCAGGTAGCCGGGGTCGCCCGTGAACTGGTTGTAGTGGTTCAGCTGGTCGGCCAGGCCGTCGCCGCCGAGTTTTTCCAGCGAGCTGACGATCGCCGTCTCGATCTGGTTGCGTGCCCGCGCCACTTCCTGTTCGGTCGGGCCATGGTCGCGCAGGGCCGCCAGTTCGGCGTCGATCGCCGCTTCCAGCTCGGCCGGCGTATGGCCGGTGCGCGCCGTCACCTCGATCAGGAAGGTCGATGCGAGCGCGCGTGCATCCTGGTTGGCATCGACGTCCTGGGCGATCTGGCGCCCGTAGACCAGGGATTTATACAAGCGGCTCGACTTGCCGCCGGCAAGGATTTGGGCGGCCACCGCCAATTCCGCATCACCGGCCTGGTAGGCCGGCGGCGTGAGCCAGCCCATGTAGACGCGCGGCAGTTCGACCCGGTCCGGCACCACCAGCCGGCGCTCTCTCGTGATGGGCGGCGTCGTCACCTTCGGGCGCACCACGGCCGGGCCGCGCTGCAGGCTGCCGAAGTATTTGGCGACCAGGGCCCGCGTTTTGATCTTGTCGATGTCGCCGGCAATCACGATGCTGGCGTTGTTCGGACCGTAATAGCGGGTGAAAAAGTCGCGCACGTCGGCCAGTTTCGCATTCTGGATGTCGGCGTGCGAGCCGATCACCGAAGCGCGGTAAGGGTGCTCCGGCGGGAACAGCGCGTGGTTCAGCGCCTCCTCGACGATCCCGTAGGGCTCGTTCTCGACCGTGTCGCGCCGTTCGTTGCGCACCACGTCCTGCTGGTTGGTGAGCGATTTCTGGTCGAGCACGTCGAGCAGGTAGCCCATGCGGTCGGCGTGGACCCACAGGGCCAGTTCCAGCTGGTTCGAGGGCACCGTGTCGTAGTAATTGGTGCGGTCGTAATCGGTGCTGCCGTTGCTGTCGCTGGCGCCCGCGCCTTCCATCAGGCGGTCGGCCAGCCCGCGCGGCAGGTGCTTGCTGCCGGCGAACATCATGTGCTCGAACAGGTGGGCGAAGCCGGTCAGGCCCGGCACTTCGTTGGCCGGGCCGACGTGGTACCAGACATTCACGGCCACCAGCGGCAGCCGCTTGTCTTCGACCAGGATCACCTGCAAGCCGTTGGGCAGTGTGTATTTGTCGAAGGCGATGGTCGGGATGCCGGGCAGGCTGGGGTCGGACGCGCTTGCGCCGGGTGCGGCGTTGCCCCCGCCGCCCTGCGCGCCGGCGCCGTTGAGGGCGGCCATCAGCAGCGATGCGGCAACCAGTGGGCGGGTTTTCATGTGGTGCTCCAGAAGATGAAGAGTAGTACGTAACGAATCATGTATTCAATGGCAGCTTAGTGACAACTGCCACTGCCCTGGTCGGGCGGCGAGGCGTTGGGTAACTGAGGTGGGGTCGCTTCCAGGAATTCCCAGTCAAAGCGCCCGGGCGCGAGGCGCAAGCGCAGCACGCCGTTGCGGCTGGCGTCGCGCGCTTCGCTGTTGGCCAGGGGCAGCAGGAAGGGCGTCGGATAGGCGCCGCCGGTGCCCGCCACGAACTGGCGCGGGCCGGCCGGATCGAAGCGGCCCTCCGCATCCTGCGGCGCGAAGCGCTCGTAGTCGTGGTCGTGGCCCGACAGGACCAGTTCCGCGCCGGCCGCCTGCAGCAGCGTCCAGGCAGCGCGCATGGTCGCTACGCTGCCGTGGCCGCCCGAACTGTACAGCGGATGGTGCCAGAATGCCAGTGTGCAGGCGGGCGTGCCGTCCGTGTCGGTGCGGGCGTCGCGCGCCAGTTCTGCCTGCAGCCAGGCCAGCTGACGGGCATGCGCGGCACCCTTCAGGTTGCTGTCGAGCGAATAGATGCGCCAGGCGCCAAGCGTGAGGCTGTAGTAGCCGCGCCCGGCGCGCGCGCCGAAATAGGCGAAATAGGGCGCCGCGCCCTTCGTATAGTATTCGTGGTTGCCGGGAGCCGGCCAGGTGCGCTCCTTGAAGCGGCCCCAGGTCGGCCCGTAGCAGTTGGCAAATTCGGCCGCCGTGCCGCGCGGATAGGTATGGTCGCCCAGGGTCAGTACGACAGCGGCCGGATCCGCCGCCAGCCCGGATGCGACCACGGCGGCGGTGTCCGCCGCGCCCGACCAGCGCGCATCGGGATGGGTGCAGCGGGCGATGTCGCCGACGGCGTACACGGTCTGGACCTCGGGCGCGGTGGCCGGCAGCTGTGCTGCGCCGGCGGCACCGGCCGTGCAGGCGAGCAGCAGCGCGGCGCAGGCGAGCAGCAGCGCGGGGCGCTGGGCCGCGGCCGGCCGCCGCACTATGCCCGCCTCACTATGCTTGCTTCACTATTCGATGAAGCGCAGCAAGCCGCGCAGCGCATGCGCCACGGTCTGCTCGCGCACGGACTGGCGGTCGCCCTGGAACACGAGGCGCTCGGTATGCGTGGTGTCGCCGCGCGCCCAGCCGAAGCAGACGGTGCCGACCGGTTTGCCCGGCACCGCGCCGGTCGGGCCGGCGATGCCGGTGGTGGAGATGGCGACCTCGGCATTGCTGTTGGCCAGCGCTCCTTCGGCCATCGCGCCCGCCACTTCTTCGCTCACCGAGCCGAACTGGGCCATCAGGGCCGGCGACACGTCGAGCATTTCGGCTTTCGAGGTATTCGAATAGGTCACGAACCCGCATTCGAACCAGCCGGTCGAGCCGGCGATCTCGGTGACGGCCTGCGACACGCCGCCGCCGGTACAGGATTCGGCCGTGGCCAGCACCAGGCGCTTGGCTTGCAGCGCCATGCCCACTTTCGTTGCAAGATCGATTAAATCGTTCGTCACGTGCAGCTCCTTCAGGTGGCGCCGGGCGCACCCGGCGGTAGCGACAGCGGGTTGTCGCGCATGATTCATTCTAGCGCGACGTGGCACGAACTGGTGTGGCAAACTTGCTGCGCCGGGCATGGAGTCTCCGAGATGCTCCGAACTGGCGAAAAATGTCCCGTGCGACACGGCCACAATCCGGGCTGCTATCCTGCATCGCGGCGGTTTCGCCGCGTTTCTTTTTTTCAACAGAATATTATGCCGCCTGCACTTTTCAAGCGCTCCCGGGTAGGGCCAGTCCCGCCGTGATGGCCTTCGCCGTCCGGGCCGTGCGTGCGGCGCATCCCTTCCTGCTCGCCCTGTGGCTGGTCGCAGGCGCCGCCTGCGCGCAGCCGGGGCGCGTCGAAGTCCAGGTGAAGGCGGCTTACCTGTACAAATTCGCCGGCTTCGTCGACTGGCCCGCCACCGCCTTCGCGAAACCCGACAGCCCGCTCCTCATCGGCGTGGCCGGCAACGACGAGCTGGCGGTTCAGCTCGAGCAGGTGGTGGCCGGGCGCAGCGTGGGCGGTCACCCGCTGGCCGTGCGCCGGGTCCAGCGCGGCGAGCCGCTCGCCGGCCTGCACGTCCTGTATGACGCCGGTGCCGACGGCGCCGCGCTGCTGGCAGGCGCGCGCGGCTTGCCGCTGCTGACCGTCAGCGACACCAATGAACACCTTCCCGGCATGATCCGCTTCCTCGTGGTCGAGGAGCGGCTGCGCTTTGAAGTCGCGCTCGCCCAGGTCGGCCCGAGCGGCCTGAAAATCAGCGCGCGCCTGCTGGCCGCCGCCTTGCGCGTGACAGGGGCGTCGTGAACGGCCGCTCGTCGATCCGCAAAAAACTGGTGGTGGTCGTGATGGCCACCACCTTGGCCGCGCTGCTGGTGTCGGTGGGCCTGATCATCGGCTACGATTTGCGCAGCTACCATCGCTCGCTGGTCAACGACTTGTCGACCCAGGCCGAGCTGGTCGGGCACATGACCTCGGCCGCGCTGGCCTTCGACGACCCGCGCCTGGCGGGCGAAAACCTGGCGCTGCTGCGCACCAGGCCGATGGTCGCGGCGGCCGCCATCTTCGACGAGAACGGGCGCCTGTTCGCGTCCTATTCGGCGCACGGAAAGCCGGCCGCCTTCCCGCCCAAGCCGGAAGGCGCCGGATCGCGCACCGAGGGCGACTCGCTGGTGCTGTTCCGCCCGATCGTGGAAAACGGCGAGACCGTCGGCACCGTCTGGCTGCGCGCCGAGGACCGGCTGCTGGCGCGCACCTTCGACTATTTCGCCATTGCCCTTGGCGTGATGCTGCTGGCGATGGGCACGGCCTACCTCCTGATGCGGCGCATGGGACGCGTCATCACGGCGCCGATCGTCGCCGTCACCGAGATCGCGCGCGACGTCGTCGCCAAGCGCGACTATTCGCGCCGCGCGCCGCGGGTCGGCAACGACGAGGCGGCCGAGCTGGCCGACTCCTTCAACGCGATGCTGACCGAAATCGAGCAGCGCACGCGCGAACTGGAAGACTCGAACGCCGGGATCGTGCGCGAGGCGGCCGAACGCTCGCGCGCCCAGCAGGAAATCATGCGCCTGAACGAGCAGCTCGAACACCGGGTCGACGAACGCACGCTGCAACTGGCGCTGGCGAACGCGGAACTGGCCAACGCCATCGACGAGGCGCGCAACGCGAACCAGGCGAAATCGGCCTTCCTGTCCTCGATGAGCCACGAGTTGCGCACGCCGCTCAACGCCATCCTCGGTTTCGCCCAGATACTGACGAGCGAATCGCTGCCGATGACGGTGGCGCAAAAGAAGGAATTCGCCACCCACATCCTCAAATCGGGCCGGCACCTGCTCACGCTCATCAACGAGATCCTCGACCTGGCCAAGGTGGAATCGGGCACGATCACGCTGTCGATGGAGCCGGTGGCGCTGGGCGAGATCCTGGGCGAATGCCAGACCATGATCGAACCGCTGGCGGCGGCGCGCGGCATCCGCGTGCTGTTCCCGCAGCAGGTCGACGCGGTGCTGCTGGCCGACCGCACGCGGCTGAAACAAGTCCTGCTGAACCTCCTGTCGAACGCCATCAAGTACAACCGCGACGCCGGCGCCGTGGTGCTCGACTGCGTGCAGGTGGGGCCGGAGCGCCTGCGCATCGCGGTGCAGGACACCGGCATGGGACTGCGCCCCGACCAGCTCGAGAGCTTGTTCCAGCCGTTCAACCGGCTCGGCCAGGAAGCGGGCGCCCAGGAAGGCACCGGCATCGGCCTCGTGGTCACGCGCCGCCTGGTCGAGCTGATGAACGGCACTATCAATGTGACTAGTAGCCCCGGTGTGGGCAGTGTGTTTACGATTGAACTGGGCACGACCGCGCCGCTGGCCTCGAGCGTCGAGCGCGCGGCCCAGGCCGGGGCCGCCGCCAGCGCCTCGGGCGCGGGCGCGCCGCACCTGCTGCTGTATGTCGAGGACAATCCGGCCAACCTGAAACTGGTGGAGGAAATCGTGCGCTTTCGCTCAGACCTGCGCCTGATGGCGGCCGGCGACGGCCCGCTCGGCCTGTCGCTGGTGCGCGCGCACCAGCCCGAAATCATCCTGATGGACCTGAACCTGCCCGGCATGAGCGGGCTGGAAGTGCTGGCGCAGCTGCAGCGCGAGCCGGCCACGCGTGACATCCCGGTGATCGCGCTGACGGCCAATGCGATGGCGCGCGACATCGAACGCGGCATCGCCGCCGGCTTCTTCCGCTATCTGACCAAGCCGATCGACATCGACAAGTTCAACGAGGCGATCGACCTCACGCTGGCGCACCTGCACACGCGCAAAGGGGCCGCGCCATGATCACGCCCGCCGAGGTGCGCCGCGCCCGGGTGCTGGTGGTCGACGACCAGGCGGTCAACGTGCAGCTGCTGGAATACCTGCTGAAAACGACCGGCTACGAGAACGTGCACAGCACGACCGACCCGCGCCAGGTGGTCTCCCTGCACCTGAAATACCGCTTTGATTTGATCATCCTCGCCCTGCACATGCCGCGCATGGACGGCTTCCAGGTGATGGAGGCCTTGAAACCGCTGGAGAGCGAATCCTGGCTGCCGGTGCTGGTGGTGGCGGCCGAACCGGACAAGAAGCTGGCCGCCCTCGAAGCGGGCGCGCGCGATTTTCTGGACAAGCCGCTCGATACGGTCGAGGTCATGACGCGCATCCGCAACATGCTGGAGGTGCGCCTGATGCACCGCGAGTCGCGCGAATACGGCGCGCGCCTGGAGCGCACCGTGCGCGAGCGCACCGCGGCGCTGGGGCGTTTTCGCAGCGCCATGGACGCCACCACCGACGGCATTTTCCTGATCGACGCTGCCAGCCTGGCGCTGGTGGACGTGAGCGACGGCGCCTGCCGCATGCTCGGTTTTTCGCGCGAGGCGCTGCTGCGCATCGATCCGGTGGCGCTCGGATTGACCACCGTTCCCCAGCTCGAACGGCACCTGGAGACCAACGGCGCGGCGCACGAGGCCGACATCGCCGAAACGGCGTTGCTGCGCGCCGGCGGCGAAGGAGAAGTGCCGGTCGAGATCAGCTGGCAGTGGCAGGAGGCGGGTACCAGCAAACTCCTGATCGCGGTGGCGCGCGACATCAGCGAACGCTTGCAAACGCAGCAGCATTTGAAACACCTGGCCAGTTTCGACGCGCTCACCGGCCTGCCGAACCGCACCCTGTTCTTCCAGAACCTGCGCGAGTCGATCGAGCTGGCGCAGGACAAGGCCTGGCGCGTGGCGGTGCTGTTCATCACGCTCGACCGCTTCAAGATCGTCAACGATTCGCTCGGTCCCGCGTTCGGCGACGAACTGCTGCGCCAGTTCAGCAACCGGCTGGTGCGCGTGCGCGAGCAGCGCGATTCGGTCGGGCGCCTGGGCGGCGACGAATTCGCCGTCATCCTCAGCATGTCGCGCGAGCAGCAGGAGGAAGCGGCGCACCTGGCCAACGAAATCCGCGAGTCGCTGCGCGCGCCTTTCGACCTGGACGGCCAGCAGGCGGGCATGACCGCCAGTATCGGGATTGCCATGTATCCGGACGACGCGGTCGACCCGGACACGCTGGTGAAATACGCCGACACCGCCATGGTGCGCGCCAAGGAAGCAGGGCGCGACGGTTACCGCTTCTTCACGGCCGGCATGAACGTGCAGGTGCTGGCGCGGCTCGACCTCGAAGTGGCGTTGCGCGGCGCGCTCGAGGGCGGCCAGTTCGTGCTGTACTACCAGCCGAAACTCGAACTGTCCACCGGCCGCGTGTGCGGCGTGGAAGCGCTGCTGCGCTGGCACCGGCCCGGGCACGGCTTGGTCTATCCGGCCGAATTCGTGCCGGTGCTGGAAGAAACCGGGATGGTGGTGCGCATCGGCGACTGGATCATCGACGAGGCCTGCCGCCAGATCGCCGAGTGGAACGAGCACGGCGTGCGCGACGTGCGGGTGGCGGTGAATGTGTCGAGCCGCCAGTTCGTCGAAGGCGACCTCGAAGGCGCGGTGCGCGCGGCGATCGGACGCCATGGGATCGAGCCGGGCATGCTCGAACTCGAACTGACGGAAAGCGCGCTGATGACGAATGCCGAGCGCACCATCGAGGTGCTGCAGCGGCTCAAGAAGCTCGGCATCCGGATTGCCATCGACGACTTCGGCACCGGCTACTCGAGCCTGGCCTACCTGAAGCGTTTTCCGATCGACAAGCTGAAGATCGACATCGCGTTCGTGCGCGACATCGTCACCAGCCCGGACGACGCGGCCATCGCGCTGGCCATCATCAGCATGGCGCACAGCCTGCACATGCAGGTGATCGCCGAGGGCGTCGAGACGCGCGCCCAGATGGCGTATTTGCGGCGCCACCGCTGCGACGAGATCCAGGGTTTCCACTTTTCGCGCGCGGTGCCGGCGGCCCAGCTGGCCCAGCTGGTACGCCAGAACCGGGAAACGCCGGACCGCGCCAACCTCGACGACAGCAACGTGCAGACGATCGTGGTTGTGGACGCCGACGTCGACACCCTCGGCGCGCTGCACCGCCTGCTCCGGCGCGACAACTACCGGGTGCTGACTGCCTCGACCCCGACCGAGGCCTTCGAACTGCTGGCGCTGTACCGGGTGCAGGTCGTGATGTGCGACCAGCGCATGCCGGCCATGAGCGGGACCGAGTTCCTGAGCAAGGTGAAGGAGATGTATCCGGACACGATGCGGATCATTTTGTCCGGCCGCACCGGCGTGCAAACGGTGCTCGATTCCATCAACCGCGGCGCGATCTACAAGTTTTATACGAAGCCCTGGGTCGACGCCGAATTGCGCGACAACGTGCGGCTGGTGTTCCGCCATTACTGGATGGAGCACGGGCCGTATGACGACCGCAAGGTTGACCGAACGGGGTAGTGCATGCGGTTGCGAATTCTGGGCGTTTTGTCGATGACGGCTATGCGCGTGGGCATGGGGCGCCCTGTACCCACGCGGTACCACCTTCACGACCTGCCCAAACGCGTCACTCGCCGCCGAAGTGATCCCACCCTTGTACGTCCATGAGCAGCGCCTCGCCCGCCGCGTCGACCAGGCGCAAGCCTGGCTGGGCGTCGATCGTTCCCACGCGGGTGACCGGTGTGCCGGCCGAGCCGGCCGCCGCCAGCACCGCCGTGCGCTCGCTGGCCGGCGCCGTGAAGCACAATTCGTAATCGTCGCCGCCGGCGAGGGTAAAACGGCGCCGCAGTTCGCGTGGCTGCTGCGCCAGCGCGGGGCCGGCCGGCAGTACGTCGACGTTCAGCGTGGCGCCGACTTTCGAGGCGTCCAGGATGTGCCCGAGGTCGCCAATCAAACCGTCCGAGATGTCGAGCGCCGCGTGCGCGATCGGCAGCGCGGCCAGCGCGCGGCCCAACGCGACGCGCGGCGTCGGCAGGTGCATGCGCGGCGCGGCCAGCGCCAGGGCGTCGGCATCTAACGCGATCTCCTTCCAGTAGCCGGCCAGCGCCAGGCGGGCGTCGCCCAGGCTGCCCGAGATCCAGATGTCGTGCCCGGCGCGCGCGGCGTCGCGCCGCAGTGCGTGGCCGGGCGCGATTTCGCCGAAGACGGTGATGCAGATGACAAGGGGCCCGCGCGTGGTGTCGCCGCCGATCAGTTCGCAGTCGTGCAGGTCGGCCAGCGCGAACATCCCGCTGGAGAAGGCCTCCAGCCAGTCGGGATCGACGCCCGGCAAGGAGAGCGCCAGCGTGAAGCCGACCGGCCTGGCGCCCATCGCCGCCAGGTCGGACAGGTTCACGGCCAGGCATTTATGGCCCAGCATGCGGGCGTCGGCGCCGGCAAAGAAATGGCGCCCTTCGATCAGGAGGTCGGTCGAGACCGCCGTCTGCATGCCGGGCGTGGGCGCGAGCAGGGCGCAGTCGTCGCCGATGCCGAGGACGGCGTGGCCGGCGCGGGCGCGGCGGAAATAGTGTTTGATGAGGTCGAATTCGGAAAGCATGGGCCAATTCTACCGTTCGCTTGCGCCGCGCGTGGCGGCGGCGGGCGCGCAGAAGCTATTCCGGCCGACGGCGGTCAGCGGGCACTCCTTGCCATCCATCGGATTTGCTTGTAAGGCACTTGGTGCAATCAGCAAAGCTGATGAATCAGCCGCCAGTGGAAAATACGTAGTCGATGGCAATAGGCACTCTGATAAAATTGGAGGTTCCCCTCTAGTTCAGGAAGGCTGCATAGCATGGATTCGTCCTCCGATAAAAAAGAAGAATTACGCCAACAACTGCGTGCTGCAGCGCTCGAATACCATCAGTTCCCCCGTCCGGGCAAGATCAGCGTCACGCCGACCAAGGGCCTGCTGAACCAGCGCGACCTGGCGCTGGCCTACTCGCCGGGCGTCGCCGCTCCCTGCGAAGAGATCGTCAAGGACCCGCTGGCCTCGTACAAGTACACTGCGCGCGGCAACCTGGTGGCCGTGATCTCGAACGGCACCGCCGTGCTGGGTCTCGGTAACATCGGCCCGCTGGCCTCCAAGCCGGTCATGGAGGGCAAGGGCGTCCTGTTCAAGAAATTCGCCGCGATCGACGTCTTCGACATCGAGTTCGCCGAAAACGACCCCGACAAGCTGGTCGACATCATTGCTTCCCTCGAGCCGACTTTTGGGGGCGTGAACCTGGAAGACATCAAGGCGCCCGAGTGCTTCTACATCGAGCGCAAGCTGCGCGAGCGGATGAAGATCCCGGTCTTCCACGACGACCAGCACGGCACCGCGATCATCGTCGGCGCGGCCATCATGAACGGCCTGAAGGTGGTCAACAAGGACATCAAGCAGTGCAAACTGGTGGTCTCGGGCGCGGGCGCGGCGGCACTGGCCTGCCTCGACCTGATCGTCGACCTCGGCTTCCCGATCGAGAACATCTATGTCACCGACCTGGCCGGTGTTGTTTATAAGGGCCGCGCCGAGCTGATGGACCCGGACAAGGAACGCTTCGCGCAGGAGACGCCGCATCGCACCCTGTCGGAGGTCATTCCCGGCGCCGACATCTTCCTCGGCCTGTCGGCCGGCGGCGTGCTGAAACCGGAGATGGTCGCCGCGATGGGACCGAACCCGCTGATCCTGGCGCTGGCCAACCCGAATCCGGAAATCCTGCCGGAAGACGCGAAGGCCGTGCGCAGCGACGCCATCATCGCCACCGGCCGTTCGGATTACCCGAACCAGGTAAACAACGTCCTGTGCTTCCCCTACATCTTCCGCGGCGCCCTCGATTGCGGCGCGACGACGATCACGCGCGAAATGGAAATCGCGGTCGTGCACGCGATCGCCGACCTGGCCCATGCCGAGCAGTCGGACGTCGTGGCGACCACCTATGGCATCAACAACCTCTCCTTCGGCCCGGAATACCTGATCCCGATGCCCTTCGATCCGCGTTTGCTGACCCATATCGCGCCGGCGGTGGCGAAGGCCGCGATGGAAGGCGGCGTCGCCGCGCGTCCGATCGCGGACCTGGAAGCCTACGCCGAGAGCCTGCAGCAGATCGTGTACCGCAGCGGCTCGTTCATGAAGCCGCTGTTCCAGGTCGCCAAGAGCACCCCGCCGGAACTCAAGCGCATCGTCTACGCCGAAGGCGAGGACGAACGCGTGCTGCGCGCGGTGCAGGTCGTGGTCGACGAAAAGCTGGCGCGCCCGATCCTGGTCGGCCGTCCGGCGGTCCTCGAGCAGCGCATCGAGAAGTTTGGCCTGCGCCTCAAACGGGGCGTGCATTTCGACGTCATCAACCCCGACTTCGACGAGCGTTACCGCGACTACTGGCAAACTTACCACCAGATGGTCATGCGCAGGGGCGTGACCGCGGACATGGCCAAGCTGGCGATGCGCCGCCGCCATACGCTGATCGGCGCGATGATGATCCACAAGGGCGACGCCGACGGTATGATCTGCGGTACCTACGGCACTACCTGGACGCACCTGGACTTCATCGACAAGGTGCTGGGCAAGCGCGCGGGCAGCAAGGTGTATGCGGCGATGAACTTCATCATCACCGAGGAACGCCAGCTGGCGATGGTCGACACCCACGTCAACGAGAACCCGAACGCCGACGAGCTGGCCGAGATCACGATCATGGCGGCCGAGGAGCTGGAACGCTTCGGCATCACCCCGCGCGTGGCGCTGCTGTCGCATTCGAACTTCGGCACCTCGGACAGCGAGTCGGCGCAGAAGATGCGCGCCACGCTGGCGCTGGTACGGGAAAAGGCGCCGAACCTGGAGATCGACGGCGAGATGCACGGCGATGCGGCGCTCGATTCGAAGCTGCGCGCCAAGATCATGCCGCAGTCGACGCTCAAGGGCGACGCCAACATGGTGGTGATGCCGAACATCGAGTCGGCCAACATCGCCTACAACCTGCTCAAGACCGCAGCCGGCAACGGCATCGCGGTCGGCCCGGTGCTGCTCGGCTGCGCCAAGCCGGTGCACATCCTGACGCCGTCGGCCACGGTGCGCCGGATCGTCAACATGACGGCCTTGTGCGTGGTCGACGCGGTGTCGAACCGCTAAGCAAGCTTAGGCAGCCCAGGCGGACAGAAGTTCAGCCCGCTTGAACCCTGCTTGCGATGGACCGACAGGCGAGCGTGCTCGCCTATTCTTTTTTGGCGGGACACGTAACAATCCGTAAGCATCTGCCGCCGGCTCCGTGTTCAATATGATAATGCGCTGCCCCATGGCGGTAGCATGTTGTTATGCTGCACCGCTTCCGTGCGGCGCAATCGCCTCTGTTACAATTCGAGGTTGTCAGAAACGTATTTGCCACGTACGCACTTATCTGGAATTTCCTATCATGCAGAAAACAATAAAAAGAGCGGTTATCACGGGTATTACCGGACAGGACGGCGCTTATCTGGCGCAACTGTTGCTGGAGAAGGATTACCACGTCACCGGTACCTTCCGCCGTGCCAGCTCGACCAATTTCTGGCGCATCGAGGAGCTCGGCATTGAAGCGCACCCGAACCTGTCGCTGGTCGAATACGACCTGACCGACCTGGCGTCGAGCCTGCGCCTGATCCAGAATGCCGAGCCAGATGAGGTGTACAACCTCGCGGCGCAAAGTTTCGTCGGCGTGTCCTTCGACCAGCCCCTGACGACCGCATCGATTACCGGCCTGGGCGCCGTCAACCTGCTCGAGGCGATTCGCCTGATCAACCCGAAGATCCGCTTCTACCAGGCGTCGACCTCGGAAATGTTCGGCAAGGTGCAGGCCATCCCGCAGGTCGAGGACACCCCGTTCTACCCGCGCAGCCCGTACGGCGTGGCCAAGCTGTACGCGCACTGGATGACGATCAACTACCGCGAGAGCTACGGCATCTTCGGCGCCTCCGGCATCCTGTTCAACCACGAGTCGCCGCTGCGCGGTCGTGAATTCGTCACGCGCAAGATCACCGATTCGGTCGCCAAGATCGTGCTCGACAAGCTCGACGTGCTGGAGCTGGGCAACCTCGACGCCAAGCGCGACTGGGGCTTTGCCAAGGAATACGTGGAAGGCATGTGGCGCATGCTGCAGGTCGACGAGCCCGACACCTACGTGCTGGCGACCAACCGCACCGAGACCGTGCGCGACTTCGTCGACATGGCCTTCAAGGGCGCCGGCGTAGCGCTGGAATGGACCGGCAGCGGCGAAAACGAATCGGGCCAGTGCGTCAAAAGCGGCAAGACCCTGGTGCGCATCTCGCCGAAATTCTACCGCCCGGCCGAGGTCGAACTGCTGATCGGCAATCCCGAAAAAGCCAGGCGCGAGCTGGGTTGGGAGCCGAAGACCACCCTGGAAGAGCTGTGCCAGATGATGGTCGATGCCGACATGCGCCGCAACGAGCAGGGCTTCTCGTTCTGATATGAGTGGATTGGACACGGGAGTGCTGGAAGGTGAAGGCAAGCGTGCCCTGATCACCGGGCTGCGGGGCTTTACCGCCCACTACGTGGCGCGCGAACTGGGGGGCGCGGGATACCGTGTGTTCGGTACCATGCTGCCGCCTCGCGGCAGGGATGGCGACATCTTCCCGGTCGACCTGTGCGACCGCGACGCCGTGTTCGCCATGGTCGAGGAAGTACAGCCCGACGTCGTGGTCCACCTGGCCGGCATCGCCTTTGTCGCCCACGACAACGCCGAGCAGATCTACCGCGTCAACGTGGCCGGCACGCGCAACCTGCTCGCAGCGCTGGCGGCGTCGCGCCACCGGCCGTCGGCGGTATTGCTGCCCTCGTCGGCCCATGTGTACGGCAATGCCGCGACCCCCATCATCGACGAAGACACGCCGCTGGCCCCGGCCAATGACTATGCGGTGAGCAAGGTCGCGATGGAGTACATGGCGCGCCTGTGGATGGACAAGCTGCCGATCGTTATCGTGCGCCCTTTCAATTACACGGGCCAGGGCCAGGACGAACACTTCCTGCTGCCGAAGATCGTCTCGCATTTCCGCCGCAAGATGCCGCACATCGAGTTGGGCAACTTGGCCATCGCCCGCGATTTTTCCGACGTGCGCACGGTAGCCCAATCCTATCGCCGCCTGCTGGCGCTGGCGCCGGCCAGCCAGGTCTTCAATGTCTGCTCCGGCAAAAGCCATTCGCTGTCCGATGTCATCGCCATGATGAACGGGATCGCCGGCTACCGTATCGAGGTCCAGGTCAACCCGGCCTTTGTACGTACCAACGACGTTCTGACTTTATCCGGCAGTAATGCCAAATTGACCGGCGCGATCGGACCGGTCGAGCATCTGCCCTTGTCCGAGACCTTGCGCTGGATGTACCAGGCGTGATCGCGCAGGGGCTCAGCGCGGGTTTGCCGGCGGCCAGCACAGCGTGGCCGGCCGGCTGCCGTGACGGCGCGGTGCCTGCGTCCGCAGTCGGCCTGCGATAGCCTTACGTTTTCGATCCTCCTATGCGCGTCCTCCACTTCTACAAGACCTATTATCCCGACAGCGTCGGCGGTATCGAGCAGGTCATTCGCCAGATGTGCGTCGGCACCGGCCACCTCGGCGTGACCAATACCGTGCTGTCGCTGTCGCGCGAAAAGAACCTGACGCCGATCGCCTTCGAGGGCCACACCGTGCACCGCGTGCCGCTCGACTTCGAGCTGGCCTCGAATGCCTGCTCGTTCGCCTCGCTGGGC
>JANNNC010000173.1:0-4946 GCA_031398335.1 Massilia sp. | reverse complement strand
ACGCCCACAGGCGCCTGACGATGACACTGTTTTCCAATTTACTCTTCCACATGCGGTGGCCGGCGCCGCGGCGCCGCAGGGTATCCGGCCCGCTCGAGGGGACGGTCAGCTCGCCATTTTCGCATACTCGCGCCCGGGTGCCGCGCCAGGGGCGCCGCGACCGTGCGCCAAATTGTCTAAGGTACAATGCAGCAGTTTTGCGGCGACCGCGCCAGGGCGCCGGCGTTGCAGCGCGGTACAGTTCATATTTAAGGAAGAACCATGCAGGTCCCGTTCAGCCCCCTCGGCGCTCCCTCGCTCACCGACCCACCCGCGGCGGGACGCAGCGAGCGGCTGGCGCGCCAGTTGCTGTTGCTGGGCGTATTCAGTGTCCCCTTCTCGACCGCGCTGACAAATATCTTCATCGGCCTGACCCTGCTTGCTTTCCTGCTCGCGCTGCTGACGACGCCCGCGCTCGCGCGCCCGCTGCGCTCGCCGCCGGCGCTGCTGGCGCTGGCCTTGCTGGGCATGGTCCTGCTCGGCGCCACCTGGACCATCGCTCCGCCCGCGGACCTGGGCAACGCCGTTCGCAAGTACACCAAGCTGCTGGTGCTGCCCGTGGCCCTGTGCCTGTGCTGGCGCGCCCCCGCCCTGCCCGCGCGTGCGCTGCGCTGGTCGCTGGCGGGCTGCGCGGTATTGGCCACCTCGGTCTACCTGACCGCCCTGCACCTGATGCCCACATCCGACCTGGGCTGGTGGCGCGTCGGCGATGCCAGCGATCCGTTCGCACTGCGCAACCACATCACGATCGGCATCCTGCTCGCGTTCGCCGCCTGCGTCAGCTTCCTCTTCGCCAGCTACCGCGGCGATCCGCGCCTGCGTATCGCCGCGCTCCTGGCCGGCGTCTATTTCGCCCTGCCTATCCTGATCGGCAATGGCCGCACCGGCTACGTCGCCCTGTTCCTCGGCCTGTTCGTGCTGTACCTGCTGCGCGCCCGCGTGACGCTGCTGGGCAGCGTCGCGGTGGCGGCGGCGATGTCGCTCCTGTTTGCCGGCGTGTACACGCTGTCGCCGAATCTCCAGTCGCGCACCGACGCGCTGGTGCTTGAGGTATCGAAGAACATCGAAGCCTCGCCGAATGGCGTGCGCATGAGCTATTTGCGCGTCGGCACCCAGGCGGTGGCCGAGCGGCCCCTGTTCGGCCACGGCACCGGCGCCTTCGCGACGCTGTACCACCCGGAAGCCAAACGCATCTGGCACGGGATCATGGAAGTGGACCACATCCGCAACCAGCCGCACAGCGAGCCGCTGCTGCTGGCCGTGCAACTGGGCCTGGCCGGCCTCGCGCTGTACGTCGCCTTGTTCGTGGCGCTGGCGCGCCCGGTCCTGGCGCGGCGCGACCTGGTCGCCGACGCCTTCGCCCTGCTGCTGGCGGTGTATGGCGTGACCTCCCTCTTCAACAGCCTGTTGTGGGACCCGACCGAGGCCTACTGGTTCCTGACCCTGGCCGGCGCGCTGTACGTGCATTGCGCGGCGCGGCGCGCGGCCGCACCGACAACGCACTGACGCAACGCTCCCATGAACGACAACTTCACCATTTCCCTCGTCATCGCGACCTACAACTGGCCCGAAGCGTTGCAGGCGGTGATCGAAGCCTGCTTCCGGCAGAGCGACCGCAACTTCGAGATCATCGTCGCCGACGACGGTTCGCGCGAGCCGACGCGGCTGCTCGTGGAAGACCTGATCCGGCGCTCGCCGGTGCCGATGCGCCACGTCTGGCAGCCGGACGACGGTTTTCGCCTGGCGATGGCGCGCAACCGCGGCATCCTGGCCTCGACCGGCGCCTACATCGTCGCGATGGACGGCGACTGCGTGCCGCAGCGCGACTTCGTCGCCCGCCACCGCCGCCTGGCCGAGCGCGGCTGCATGGTCACCGGCAGCCGCATCCTGCTCAATCAAGCCTTCAGCGCGCGCGTGCTGGCCGAGGGCCTCGACCTGCAGTCGCTCGGCCTGGCCGACACGTTGCGCCTGCGCGCCCAGGGCGGCATCAACAAGGCCGCGCCCCTGGTGGTCAAACTGCCGGACGTGGGCCGGCGCCGGCCGCGTTTCAGCTTCCGCCGCATCAAGGGTTGCAACATGGCCTTCTGGCGCAGCGACCTCAATCGCGTCAACGGCTTCGACGAGAGTTTCAGGGGCTGGGGCCACGAGGACGCCGACATCGTCGTGCGCCTGTTCCACGCCGGCGTGCTGCGCAAGGACGGCGCCTACGCCACCGAGGTTTTCCACCTGTGGCACCGCGAAGCCCAGCGCGACCAGGCCACCAGCAACAAGCGGCTCGTGGACGAACGCCTCGCCAACCAGACCACCCAGGCCGTCACAGGATTACAAGAACATGCACACGAAGCCGGCTTTGATGCCCACACTGTCGATCATCGTCCCGGCGTATAACGCCGCCGGCTTCATCGAAGACTGCCTGGGCGCCATCCTGGCGCAGATGACGCCGCAACATGAACTGATCGTCGTCGACGACGGCTCGCGCGATGCGACGGCCGAGCTGGTCGGCGCGCTGGCCGCGCGCCACCCCGGCTGCGCCGTCCGCCTGGTGCGCCAGCCGAACGGCGGCGTATCGGTGGCGCGCAACCGCGGCCTGTTCGAGGCGCGCGGCGAGTACATCGTCTTCATCGACGCCGACGACCTGCTGTTGCCGGGGATGCTGGCCGCGCTCGACGCCGTCGTCGATGCCCATCATCCCGACGTCATCGCCTGCGACTTCAACGCCTGGCGCCCCGACAAGGGCGACGCGCGCCGCCTGGTCACGCTCGGCTATCCGGCCGACGCAGTGCTGCACGACCGCGACCTGATCCTGCAGAACTTCTTCGCCGACCGCCACACCTATGTCTGGGCCAACGTGTTCCGGCGCGAGATCTATATGCGCCAGCCGCAGCCGCTGTTCCCGCCGGGACGCGTCTACGAGGACGTTTCGACCCTCGCGCGCCTGCTGTCCGATTGCGCCAGTTTGTACCGCCTGGCACGTCCCATCATCGACTACCGCCAGCACGCGGCCAGCATCACCAAGGCGGTCTCGCCTTCCTGGTGCAGCGACTTCGCCACCGCCCTGCTGGACGTGCGGCGCTCACTGGAGGGGCGCGAAGTCAGCGATGCGGTGCGCCTGCTGGTCGACGTGATGGCCTGCTATTTTTATATCGGGATCGTCAAGAATTCGTTCCAGCTGCCCTGGGCCGCAGGCCAGGCGGCGCGCGCACACGTGAAGGAACTGTTCTTGCGCAGCCTGTTTCATCCGGCCGAACAGGTGTTGAAGGCGATGGAAGATGGCGCGCTCCTGACGCGCGATGCGCGCGGCGACGCGGCCACCGCGCGCCAGGTGCGCAAGGCGCTGGCGGGGAGTTGGATGTTCAGCGTGATGAAGACGCTCAGCCGTCGGTTCAAGCGGCGCAAGGATTGAGGGTGTTGCAGGACCGTTGCGGGTATCGAATCCGGGTCGGCACGTAACGCGTGGGCGCGGAGCGCCCACGCTACATCAATACTCCACCGCCACGTCCTTCGCCCCCAGCGTCAGCTCGAGCGCGTGCTTCAATGCGTCCGACGGCGCCACGCGCCACTCGTCGCCCAGCTGCACCACGCAGTCGACATTCGCCGGCTTGATGCGCAGGCTGACCGGCAGGCCGTCCGGGTGCTTGTACGGCGCCAGCACCTCGGCGATTTTTGCCGGGCTGACGGTGCAGGCCAGGTCCATCTCCAGCTTGTGGCCGTACTGGATGCGCGAACTCGCCAGGTCGTACACCTTCTCCGACGTGATCCGCAGGCCGCCGTTGAAACGGTCTTCCGACACCTTGCCGACCACGAGTAAAAATTCGTCTTCCTTGAACGCGTTGCGGTTCGCCTCGAACACCTCGTTGTAGACCGTGACCTCGACCACGCCGGTCTTGTCGTCGAGCGCCACGATCAGGATCTTGCCGCGCTGGGTCATCTGGGTGCGTACGCCCGTGATCACGCCGCACAGCATGCGCGGCTCGCGCGACGGTTCCAGGTCTTGCAGGCGGGTGCGCGCGAAGCGGCGTACTTCCTGGGCGTAGATGTCGAACATGTGGCCCGACAGGTAGAAGCCGAGCGCGGTCTTTTCTTCCGACAGCTTCTGGCGGTCGGTCCAGGGAATCGCTTTCACGTATTCCGGTGGCGCCACCAGGTCGGAATCCTCGCCGCCGAACAGGCTGACCTGGTTCGCGGCGGCCGCTTCCTGGCCCGCCACTTCCATCGCAAAGGCGACCGAGGCCAGCAGGATGGCGCGGTCGACGCCGAAGCAATCCATGGCGCCGGCGCGGATCAGCGACTCGATCGTGCGCCGGTTGATCTGCTTGCGGTCGACGCGCTTGCAGAAGTCGAACAGGTCCTTGAAATTGCCGCCCTCGTTGCGCGCCGCGACGATCGCCTCGATCGCGCCCTGGCCGCAGCCTTTCACGCCACCGAGGCCGTAGCGGATGTTGGTGACCTGCTTGCCCGTCACTGATTTCGGCGCGCCTTCCGGCGTGAAGCGGAACTGCGATTCGTTCACATCGGGGGGCAGCAGCGTCAGGCGGCAGACGTCGATCGAGTCCTCGACCAGGATCTTGATCTTGTCGGTGTCTTCCATCGCCAGCGACATGTTCGCTGCCATGAAGGCGGCCGTGTGGTGCACCTTCAGGTAGGCCGTGTGGTAGGACAGCAGCGCGTAGGCGGCGGCGTGCGATTTATTGAAACCGTAGCCCGCGAATTTCTCCATCAAGTCGAAGATCTCGTCGGCCTTCTCGGTCGACAGGCCATCCTTGGCGGCGCCGGCGCGGAAGATCTCGCGGTGCTCGGCCATCTCTTCGGCCTTCTTCTTGCCCATCGCGCGGCGCAGCATGTCGGCGCCGCCCAGCGAATAGCCGCCGACGATCTGCGCCATCTGCATCACCTGCTCCTGGTAGACC
>JANNNC010000154.1:0-25351 GCA_031398335.1 Massilia sp. | reverse complement strand
CGAGCAGCGCGGCCAGGCCTGCTTTGCCGGCCCTGGCGCCGAGCGTGGCGCGCAGCGCTTCCTCATACGGCAGGCCGGTTCGCCGGGCCAGCTTGCGGCTGGCGGCCAGTTCGCTGCGGTTGGCGGCGCCTTGCAGGCGGTCGAGTTCGATCATGGCGTGAGCATAACCTGTTTCGATGGATCGGACACCTTCCGGGAGCTGCCGCAGATGAGGAACCCGGGCGTAGAAAAAAAGCGCCCCGGGGAGGGTCATGCCGGTTAGTCAGGCAAAAACGGTCATCCCCCGCCGGGGGGCTTTTCCGTTGGCAGCAGCGTAAGGTACGGGGGCATTCAGGCTATTGGCCTGATGCCGGCCAATTGAGCAGGTGGCGACTGTCTCCCTGCACTGAGCCGGGCCGGGCAGCGTGGAGTTTCGCAGTCCACCCTGCATTACTCCTCAGAGCCAACCTGCATGGGGAACACGGACGTAAAAAAAGCGCCCGCGAAGGGCGCTTTCGGGTGCTGCTCTCGATCAGCGGCGGTAAGGATTGTCCGGGCGGCTGTCGCGCTCGTTGCGGCGGCCGTCGCCATCGCGGTCGCGGTCGTACCGGTTCGATATGCCGTCGTTGTCGAGGTCGCGGTCGTAGCGGTTCGGCACGCCGTCGCGGTCGTAGTCGCGACCGCCGCGGCCGTGGCGCTCGTAACGGTCCGGCATGCCGTCACGGTCACGGTCACGGTAGCCGCCGCGGTAGCCATGATCACCGCGGTAGCCGCCGTCGTAGAAGCCCTGGCGTGCGTAGCCGTCATGCGAGGCATAGTAGCCGTTGCCGCCGTGTGGCGCCCAGCCCCCCTGCTGCATATACCAGCGCCCGCCGCGCTCCTGCCATGCCGGCGGTGCATACACATAGCCGGGGCGCTCGACAATATAGCTGCCCCGCACCCAGTGGTGGCGATGGCCGCGCCAGTCCCAGTAACCCGGCGACCAGACATAGCCGCGGCGCACGGCGGGAGCATGTTCGTAGATCGGTGCCGGCGGGGCCGAGCCGATATACAGTTGAACATCGGTTTGTGCCATCGATGGCAGCGGGGCAAACGCTGCAGCGCCAACGGCGATCAGGCTTGCAAGGGTCAGGCTGGATTTCATGTCGGTCTCCATCTCCAAAAGCGGATGATTCAATATATCAATCGCTTCGAAAAAACGGGACGTTTGATGCAATAGCTTACAACTGAAACAGATTGCAGCAGCTCGGCTGCAACAGGCGAAAAAGGGTAGGGAAGAGCGGTGCGGCGGGAGGACCTTGCGAGGCGAGCCGGGCGCCCGTCAGGGGGCGGCCCGGCGCGCGCGGGGACTCAAATCCGGCTCCCGGCGCTGCGGCGATCGGCCAGCACGATGGGCTGTTGTCCGGCGGCCGGGCGCTTGCCTTTGACGACGACGACGGCCATTTTGGTTTCGGTGGCGATGCTCGAGTCGACGATGGCGGCCGGGCGGGCCTGGGCCTGCGGCAGCGGGTCGGACAGGAAGCTGGCCGAGCCTGCGGCGGCGAGGGCAACGACGAAAATGGCTTCCATGTGCTTGGCGATGTTCACGGTGTTTCTCCTTGCGGGTGGGGTTTCGATGTATCCAATGTAGCCAAAGCACCCGCATAGCTCCATCGGATTGCGACAAGGTGCATGAAAAGCGGGATGGCCTGCACAAAACGCGGACCGGCGCGATGCCGTCAACGTCGCCCAACCCGACGGTATCGGCACGCTTTCGGCTTCCCTCCGCTAGATCAGGGCAGGCGCGGCCATTCCGGCTGCCGGGGAGGGAAGATGGGGGGAGTGTTCGCCGCGGTGTTTGCCGACCTGGCTGCCGGGCGCAGGGCCTGGCGCCGCGCGCGCAACCTGCGCGCCGGAGGCGTGCGCCTGGCGCCGGCGCTGCGCTTGCCCGGCTGGCACGCCGGTCCGCGCTTCTGGCTGGTCCTGCTGGCCCTGGGCTTCGCCGCAGGCGGCGCCATACTCATTGCCGGGCACGCCCGTTCGCTCGGGGCGCAAGCATCGAACCGCCTGGCCGCCGGCAGCGGTCCGGTGCGCCCGCTGCCATCCTTCCAGCCGGCGCTGCCCGGTATCTCCTTCAGCGTGCCGGCCGCGCCCGGCGTGCACCTGGCCGCGCATCGCGGCGGCGCCTTGCTGGTCGTGTCGAACCTGCGCGCCGAACGCCCGGTCGTGATCGACCTGTGCAGCCAGGCGCTGGCCGGCGGCGGCGGGCGGCTGGCGCCGCTGCGCATCGGCTACCGCTTCGCCGATGTGGCGCGCTGGGCCGCGCGCAACGAGACGGCGGCCAGCCCCGTCACCCTGCGCAACGTCGTGCTGGCCAGCGCCAGCATGCCGCAGGTCGACATCGGCGGCTCGCTGGCGGCGCCCCTGCAGCTGGCCTGGCATGGCAAGGCGGCGCGCTGGATCGGCGACGCCAGCGCCGGCAGCATTGCGCGCGGCGAGCGCGGCACGGCGCGGCTGCGTCGCGAGGGCTGGCTCGTGTGGGGAGAACATGAGGCGCTGCGCGTCGCGCGCCGTGCCAGCGCCGCCTGCCCGCAGGGCGGCGAACTGGTGCTGACGCGTTACCAGGCCGCGCCCGCTGCGCCGGCCGCCGCATTCGTGGCCGCCTTTCCCGCGCAGGGCCTTGTGGCGAGCACGCGGCTCGCGCCCGGCGACTACCGCGTGCCGGCGGCGGCGCCGGCGGCGCTCGAAGACGGCGCGCTGTTCGACAGCCTGCTGGCGCGCGGCCTGGTGCGCCTTGCAAAAGGCGGGATGATCGAGGCTGCCCCGCGCGACCTGCTGCACTGGCGCGCAGCCGCGCCGGGCCAGCGCGCGGCCGACCTGCGCGGCTGGGACGGCGTGCTGCTCGACGAGCCGGGCCGGCGCCTGCTCGAGCGCCTTCACTATCGCGCCGATGGGGCATATGTGCGCGAACAGATCCGCGTCTTCAACGGCGAACGGCGCCTGCTGGCCTGGCGCGTGCGGCCAGGCGCCAGCGACGGCGCCTGGCAGGCGCTGGCCGGCGCGAACGCCGTCGGCGCCAGCGAGGCGATGCCGCTCGGCGCCGCGCGCCTGTTCGACAGCCTGCCGCAGGGCTGGGCGCCATGGTCGCGTGTGGCCGACTGGCCGGGCGCCGCTTCGCATGCCCGCCTGGTGCTGACGCTGGCGCAGCCGGCGCGCGGCGACGAACGCATCGCGCTGATGGTGGCTGGCCAGGTGACGGGCATTGCCGGCGCGGCCTCCGTCACGGCGCGGCCGCTGTGCGCGGGCCGCGCTTGCCGTCGCAATGACGACGTACGCGAACTGGTCCTGACGCCGCATCCGGGCGCGCGCCAGGTCGTGATCGCGGCGGCGCCGCTCGACCTAGCCGGCATGGGCGGGACCGGCGACGCCGCCTACCGCCACCTGCAACTGCAGGATGGCCGGCTGTCCTGGCAGGCGCTCCCGCAGGCCAGGCATGCCGGCGCCGGTGCGCCGGTGCCCGTGCTGCTGGCCGACCGCGCCGGCACGCCGCTGTGGGAAGCGGGCGGCGGCACGGCGGCCGCGCGCGAGGCCGGCCTGGCCACGCTGCTGGGTCTCCATGCGCGCCATGCGAGCAGCGTGGCCGGCATGCTGGCGCGCCTGCCGTCGCCTGACGGCCGCGCCCACGCCGCCACGCTGACGCTCGACCTGGACCTCCAGCGCATCAGCCAGGCAGTGCTCGACTGCGTCGGCATGCGCCGCGGCGCCTGGGATGGCGCGCGCTGCCAGGGTGGATCGGACGCGCCGGCTGGACGCCAGGCGGGCCTGGTGCTGTTAGATACCGGCAGCGGCGACATCCTGGCCGCGGCCAGCAGCGGCGCCAGCAACGGGGCCAGCAGCCAGGTGGCGAACGTGCCTTGGGACGAAGTGCGCGCTTTCGACCAGGTCGACCCGGCGCGCAGTCCCTTGCGCCAGGCGGCCCTGCAGCACGACGGCGGCTTCGAGCGCAGTCCCGGCTCGACCTTCAAGATCGTCAGCGCGCTGGGCCTGGAACTGGCTGCCCAGCGCGACCCGCGCCTCGATGCGCTGCTGGGCGGGATGGCGCTGGCCGATATTAATGCACTGGCTGCCAGCCGCGGCTTCGCCTTCCGCACCGATGCCCCGGCCTATCCGACAAGCGGCGGCGCCCGCATCACGAATTTCCGCGACGCGGTCCTCGACCGCCGCGCCCAGGACGGCAAGCTGGGCTTGAGCCAGGCGCTGACCTACAGCCTGAATACCTGGTTCGCCTGGGGCGCGGAACTCTCCGACGCGAGCCTGTTCGGCAAGGCGCAGGGCGGGGCGCCCAGCCTGCGCGGGCTCGACGACGCGGCCATGGGCGGCGTGCGTCCGATCGCCGACATGGCGCGCCGCCTCGGCTTCGAGCGCGCGCTCCTGCTCGACGGCGGCCTGCTGCCGGCCGATTACGACTGGCGCGGCTGGGACGCGCTGCAGGCCAGCAGCGCCGGGATCGACCCGATCGGCGCGCGCCACGAACTGCGCCAGATGGCGATCGGCCTGCGCATGCAGGCCACGCCGCTGCATATGGCGATGGCGGCGGGCGCGGTCGGCGAAGGACGCGCGATCGCGCCGCGCCTGCTGCTGGCGCTCGATGGGCGCCAGGCGACGGCGGCGCAGGACGCCCCGCTCGGCGTACGCCTGGACCGCGTGCGCGCCGGTCTGCATGGCGTCGTCACCCGGGGCACGGCGGCAAGCGCCTTCCGTGGCCTTGAGTTCGACCGGCTGCGCGCCGGCCTGTACGGCAAGACCGGCACCGCGCCGGTCGGCGACGATGGCCAGTCCAGCGTCTGGTTCACCGGCTGGCTGGAGCCGGGCAGCATCCCGGGCCGGACGCGGCGCCTGGCGTTTGCCGTATTCGTCAGCCGCTCCGATGCGACCGGGGGCGAGCATGCGGCGCCGGTGGTCGCGTCGCTGCTGCGCAGCCTCGTGCAAAAGGCCGGACAGAAGCCTGACTGAGCCTCTCCAGCGCGCCTTGGTCTTGTGTTTCTATGGCATGATTTGCAAAATCCGTTATCTGGCGGATACGCCATCACCACACGAGGAAGGTATGCGTTTGCCGGGAACCCGGTATCAGGAGCCTGGCTGGGAGCAGGTGCGCAAACTGCTCGGACAGTGTTCTCTCGACGCCTTTGCGCGCTGCGACCTGGCCGGGCTGCTCGCCCCCGCGCCGGGCGCGGACGCGCTGGCCCAGTATGTCGACCTGCTGGCGGCCAGCCTGCACGCGGCCAGCCGCGGCGCGCGCGCCCAGGCAGCTGCCAACAGCTACGGCGACAGCGTCGTCGAGATGGCCCTGTTGCTGGCCTACGAACTGGCCGCGCGGCCGGCGGACTGGGAGGCGTTTCGCACGGCCGTGGGCGCCGAGCATGCGCGCGTGCCCGCCTTCTGGCGCCAGCCTGGCGGCGAAGCGCTGCTGCGCAAGAAGGTCAACGACATGTTCGCCGTCCTGCGCGACAAGGTCGACGCCGACAATTACCAGGTTGCCTGCGGGCGTCCCTGCAGCCCGAACCGTATCTATGCCTACCGCATGCTGGATACGGCCTACGGCGAGATCGCGCGCCTGTTCGCGGGCTGGCGCGAGCACCGCGCCCAGGTCGGCGCCATCCTCGGCCGCCCGGTCGATGACGCGCTGCCGATCGAAGTGCGCCGGCTAGCCTCTATCCGCGACTGCCGGCCCGAATGGATACTGCGCTGGAGCGAATCGCTCGAACGCTTCACCGGTGCGCCCGGCCCGCTGCATACGCGCTCGAAGCGCTTCGACAGCCTGAAGGACAACGCCGGCAAGATCGGCGCCATGCTGGCCGAGATCGGCGAATACGAAGCCTTGTCGGCCAACCGCGACCGCGACTGGCTGCAGGACCTTGACACCTCGGCCGCCTGGATCGAGGATTACTGGCGCGTGCTGGACGAGTCAGTCGCGGGCAGCACGCCCGGTCCGGACCTGGTCCTGGAAGCGCTGGAAGAGGAAGAAGAGGGTGCTGGCGTGCCGGAACCGGCGCTCGCGGTCGGGGAAGAAGACCCCGTTGCCGTGCTGCGCGCCAAGTCGGTTTCACTGCCCCCCGGCTTTGTGCTTGCGGCGGGCGCGGCGCAGGAGCCGGGCAGCTGGTGCGCGCGCATGCTGGCCGGCGAATCGCTGGCGGTGCGCCTCGCCGTGTACCTGAAGCTGCTCGGGCCCGAAGACGACTGCTATCCGGATGCATGGTGCGACCCGGCGACGCAGGCGCTGCCGACCATGGCACAACTGGCGGCGCTCGACGGCGTGTCGCTGCCGACGCTGCGCAAACGGCGCGACGCCGCCATCGCCATGCTGCAAGCGCATGCCGCAACACCGATAGGGAGAGATCAATGAACACCGAAAGCCGGATCGACCGCAAGCTGAGCGAACGCCTGCTGCTGGCGCCGAGGGTGGAGGGCGACCGCCTGATGCTGGGCGACGCGGTGCTGCGCGCCGCGTTAGAGGGCAGCCGGCCGCTGACCGCCGCCGAACGCGCCGCCCTGCAAGGCTCGCCCCTGACGACGCGGCGCCTGCGCACGCTGGCCCTGGCGGCGCGCGCAACGGCCATTGAGGCCTGGCACGGCAGCAGCGGCATGCTGCGCGCGGCCGACGGCGGGCAGGCGCTGCTCCAGCTGGCCACCGACGACGGCTGCTGGCGCCTGCATTTCGTCGACGGCGGCGGCACGCGGCGCGTGATCCTGCAACTGATGCCCGAAGCCCCGTTCGCCGCGCGCCTGCTGCGCGAAGGACCGCTGCTGCGGGTGCTCGACGGCGCCGGCGCCGAGGTCTTGTCCGGCCGGCTCGACCCTGACGGCGAATGCGAATGCGCCTGGCCTTTCGCGCTCGACCCCGCCGCGCACTTCCAGCGCCATGGCGCGGCCTTCAGCGTCCAGCCGGCCCCTTAGGTCCCCTCGATGCTCGAACTCTTCAAGCGCATGGCGCGCACGCCCCGGTTCGATGCCGCCGGCCTCGGTGTGGCGGTGATGGCGCGTCCGATTTCCTCCGGCTGTACGCTGCCTCCCGGCGGCGTCGGCGTCGTGGTCGCCGCCAGCGGCCACACCCGCCGCGTCAGCGCGGGTGGGCGCGTCAACCTGGCCGTGGGCGAAGTGGGCTGGTGCTTCCATCCCGGTCCGTATGACTGCGACCTGGTCCCGTTTGCCGCTGCCCCCGAGATCGGGCTGCGCCTGCACTTCGCCATCGACAGCCCGGACCCGCGCGTGACGCAGCAACGCTTCGACCTGTTCCTCGCCAGCGAAGGCGTGGGCGAGCTGACGGTGGCGGACCTGGCCGCGCGCATCGAGGCGGCCCTGCAGCGCGAGCTCGATCAGGGCAACCTGGACCTGCCGCCCTGCACGACGCTGGACGAATGGAATGCCTTCCGCGGCGGCTTCAACCAGCTTCTGTATACCCGCTTCGGTGTCACGGTCGACGATTGCGTGCCGGTCGACCTGGGTAGTACGCGCGATTTTGCGCGCGCGCTGCAGGCGCGGGCGCTGGCCGCGGTTCCTGCCGCCGAAGCCGTTTATGCGCCGGCGGCGGCGCAGGCGCTTGCCGGGGGCGCGCCGCGCGACGATGTCCATGCGCTGCGCCGCCTGTTCCTGGAGCTGCCCTGCGTGATGTGCCGCGTGCGCCAGGCGGCGCTGCCGCAAGGGCAGGATTTGTTCCGCCAGCAGCAGGCCTTGCTGCAGCGGCTCGACCTGGTCTGTTTAGCCGCGTCCACCATGCCGGCGCTGGGCCTGGCCGCACCTGGCCAGGCGCTGGCGCCGCAGGTCCGGGTGCGCCGCACCCGGGCCAGCATGCAGGCTGCTGCCGCGCTCGACGAAGCCTGGGCGCTGCTGGCGCGCCTCGAACGCGCCGACGACGAAGGACTCGGCGCCCTGTTCGACGAGGCCGACCGCATCGTCGCCAATCTCGAGGAGGCGCTGGCCGAACGCAAGCGCACCAGCTTCGACGGGGAGGCGGCATGATCGCGCCCTCGCCTGAACGGCCGGATACCGTCGTCCTGCGCAGCGCACTGCGCGATGGCAGCTTCGTGACGGTGACCGCCACGCGCCGCCCGCGCGCCGGACGCGCCGACGTCAAATGCAGCGCGCCGGGTGCGCCGCTGCTGGCCGCGCGCATGGCGCTCGTTGCGCGCCTGGCGCGGCATACCGAAGCGCGCCATGACAGCCGCGACCAGGTCGTCATCAGCATGGACCGCGCACCGGGCGAAGGGGAGCGCGACTGGGAACTGGCGGTCGTGCTGGCCGACCGCGCCGTGCGCGGCTTGCTGACGCTGCCCGGTGGCGCGCTTGCCAACGGCTGGTCGGACGCGTGGCAGCTCGGGCGCATCGAGGGACACGAGCTTGCGCACGCGCCTGTTGGATCCCTCCTCGGCGGCCCTGGCTATTTGCACCATCTTGGTGCATTCGACGGCCAGCCCGACGTGGCGGCCTCGGTCTCCAGCGCACGCGCCTGGTACCCGCTGCACAGCGGCGGCATCAACGACGCCTTGGGCTGGGTCGAGGTCAGCGTTTATCCGCTGGGCGAAGGCGAGGCCCGGGACGAGGACGCCATCGCCGCGCCCGGCCTCGATGGCGTACGCCAGGGGGCGCTGCGCCAGGTCCTGCTGGGTGCGCGCCATTTCGACGGCGAACGGACCGGGCGCTGGCGCACCACGGTGCGCTTCGGTATCGATGGATTCCACGGCAATTCCTACGAGCTGGCGCTGGTGCTGGCCGACCGCCTGGCGCGCGGCCGCGAATTCGTCCCGCGCGGGCGCATTATCGCCAGCGGCTGTTCAAGCGCCTGGCATGCCGGGCTGGTCGAGCCGGTCGAAGGACTGGGACCGAAATGCGCCCTGATCGAACGCGAGGCGAAGCGCGGCGACCGGGTGCTGCTGCCGCGCGCCTGGGAAGCCGGGCTGCCGCCCGGGCTGGCGGACGCCGTCCGTGCCAGGGGTGCAAGCCTGGTGTGCGTCGAGCGGATCGGCATCATTTAACCCTGCGCCTGATAGAATCAGCCTCGCTCCGGCGGGTCGTGGCAATTTGAAGAATCACCTGAAGATGGAGTCGGATCATGGTCCAGATGTTTGGTTTTGGCGCCGGCAAGTGCCCGCGTTGTGCGCACAAGAACGCGGGCGGCGCCCACTATTGCGCGGCCTGCGGCATCACGCTGGGCGCCCCGCGCAATGTACCGGTGCTGGTGGAAAACCGCTGGATCGCCGGCCCCGACGAGCTGGCTGTCTTCTTCGGCGTGCAGGCGCTGTCGGGCATCTTCGTGAAAACCCTGCGCGTGCCCGCCACCGCGCGCGCCTACATCCTGCAAGGCGGCCAGGCCACCGAAGTGCCGCAGGGCGAATACGAGATCGAAGGCTTCTTCTCGCGCCTGAATCACCTGTTGCGCGACGGCCACGCCGAGATCCTGGTCACGCGCACGAATGCGCTGGCGGTCGAATTCAGTGTCGACGATCTCGAAACCGCCGAGCACCTGGCCGTCGGCGCGCAATTCACGGTCAGCCTGCGGATCGAAAACGTGCCCGCCTTTGCGCGCCATTTTATGACCATGCCGGGCACGGTAACGACAGGCCAGCTGCGCGAACTCCTGCAGCCGGCGCTGCGCCAGCTGGCGGCCGAATTCGTCGGCAGCCGGTCGCTGCGCGAGATGGCGGGCCGACATGAACTGCGCGCCGAATTCGACGCACGCCTGCAGGGCGCGCTGCGCCTGCTGCTGGCCGATTATGGCCTGGGTGTGGTGCAGGTCGACACGCTGGCCCTGCGCCACGACAAATTCGACGCCAACCGCGCCCGCATCGGCACGCTGTGGCTGGCGGCCGACGAGCGCCGCGTGCAGATGACGCATGCGCGCCAGCTCGAAGAGCTGTACGACGAACAGGCATGGCACCGCATCGGGCGTGAAGAACAGGCGGCGCGCCTGCGCCTGCGCCGCCTCGAACTGCAGGAGGGCGAAACGCTCGACCGCGGCGAGGTCAGGCTGAACTATGCCGAGCGCGCCATCGCGATGCGCGCGCGCGAGATCGACCTGTATGCGCGCGTGGCGGAGGCCAAGAACCGGCGCGAGGCGATCGAGCGCGGCGCCGGCGAACTCCTGGCTGAACTCGAGCACGATCTGGCGCAGAAACGCGGCCAGCGCGCCGGCGTCGAGGCCGAATGGTCGCAGCTGCAGGCGCTGGCGGCGATCCGCATGCGCAGCGCGCTCGAAGTGGCGCAGCAGGAAGCGCTGCAGACGCGCACCCTGGCGCGCCAGCGCTTCTCGCAGCAGCTCCTGACCCAGCAGATCCGCAACAAGGTCGAGCAGGCGAAGGAGATCGAGGACGCGGTGCGCCAGCGCGCCGAGCTGGCCCGCCTGCGTGCGAGCGAGGGCGCGGTCGCAAAGCAGGCGCGCGCCCTCGATGAGGAAGAGCACACCGCCCAGTTCGGCCTCGTCGTGCTGGCCAACGCCGCGCGCCGCCGTGCACTGGAACGCGAAGAAGAATGGATCGAGCTGCAGGCGCAAACGAAAGTGCGCGATCACGCGCGCGGCGAAGACCTGGAAGCCGAAGGGATCAGGCAGAAAATCGAAGCCCTGCGCCGCGATGGCGGCCAGCAGGAGTCGGTCGCGCAGCACGAAAAGCTGCTGCGCACGATCGAGGCCGAGCACCGCCAGGCGCGCGCAGGCAAGGAGGTCGAGTTGCTGGCCGAAGAAAGGCGCCACCAGCAGCGCCGCGCCGAGCAGGAAGCGACATGGCAGCAGGAGCTGCGCCGCATGGGGTTCGAGCGCGCCGAACGCGCGGCCGCGCTGGAACACGCCCTGGCCCTGGCCCGCATCGAGATTGCGCGTGCCGAATCGCTCGACGCGCTCGACGACACCACCAAGCTGGCCGTGGCCGGCGCGCCGAATGCCGCCGTGCTGGCCGATTACCTGAAAACGCGCGTGCACGCGGCGATGGGCGCCGACCAGCTGGCCGCGCTGGCCGCCGGCGGCGCGCTCGGCACGCTGGACGCGGCGCGCCTGGCGCAGGAAGCGATCGAACGCGAACGCGTTCGGCGCGAGGTGGAAATCGACAAGGACCGGCGCCACCAGCTCGACCTGCTGGCGCTGCAGAACGACATGAACAAAACGGCGCTCGGCGCCCAGGCGCAGGTTGCCGGGACGGTCGGCGCGGCCGTGGCCGCGGCGGCCATCGCCATGCCGGCCAGTGCGCAGCGCGCCTGCATCCACGGTCATCCGGTGCGCGGCGAGGACCGTTTCTGCGGCGCCTGCGGCGCGCCGCTGGGTTGACGAAAGCGCGATGCAAACCGCCATCGACAAGATCCGCGAGCTGCGCGCCCTGCACGAGGACGGCCTGCTGAGCCGCCAGGAATTCGACCAGCGCAAGAACGCCATTCTCGACGCCGCCCATGCGCCGCCGGCGGGCGCACCCGCGCCAAGCGCCGCGCGCGGGACCGAACTCGGGCTGATGGCGGGCCAGCACGTCGGTCCGGCGAATCGGCGCTACCGCCTCGAGCGCCTGATCGCGCTGGGCGGCATGGGCCAGGTCTGGCAGGCGACCGATCTTGCCACCCACGCGGAACTCGGACACAGCGCCCAGGTGGCGCTGAAGATCCTCTCGCCCGAGCTGACCGAAAGTTCGGGCCACGCCAAGCTGCTGGTGCAGGAAGCCACGCGCGCGCGGCGCCTGGCGCACGAACACATCGTGCGCGTCTACGACTGGGCCCAGGACCCGGCCACCGCCAGCTATTTCGTGATCATGGAATGCCTGGAAGGCGAGGACCTCGACAGCCTGCTGGCGCGCGAAGGGGCGCTGCCTCTGGCGCGCACGCTGGCATTGCTGCGGCCGGTCGCCATGGCGCTCGACTATGCGTGGGAGCGGCATCGGCTGGTACACCGCGACATCAAGCCGGGCAACGTCTTCGTGACCGTGCGCGGCGACGTCAAGCTGCTCGACTTCGGCATCGCCGCCCGTGCCCGCGCCGGCGGGCGCACCTTGACCGAAGCGCCGGCCTTGTCGGGCACGCCCGGCTACCGCGCCCCGGAAGCGGGCAGCGCCGGCACGGCGCCATCGCGCGTGCTCGACGTGTATTCGGTGGCGGTGATGGTGCACCAGATGGTGTCGGGCATCGCCACGCCCGCGCTGGGCGAACCGGCGCGCCCCGACGGCTTGAGCGACGACCAGTGGCAGGCTTTGTGTGCCGGCCTGGCGCAGGATCCGGCCGCGCGGCCGCAGAGCGTGTCGGCGCTGCTCGACGGGCTGGAGGCGGTGCCGCGGCAGGCAGGCGTGTCGCCGGCCGAGGCGCTGCAAATGGAGCCGCCGCTGCTTGAGCCGCCCGCTGCGACGCAGGCCACCCCGGACAGCGCGCCGGCGCTTGATCCGGCCGCCCGGCAAGCCGCGCTGGCAGGCGAACGCGCGCGCGGCGCAGCCGCCGCAGCCGCCACCCAGGCCGTCCAGCAGCGCCTGCGCGAACAGCAAAAACGCGAGCGCGCCGACGCCGAGGTGGCGCGGCGCACGCGCCGTGAAGCGCTGCGCGAACAGCTGGCCGCGCGCCGCGACGAGGAAGTGGCAAAGACGCGCCAGGCCCAGGACGAGGTCCAGCGCAAGGCGCTGCAGGCCAGGGCGGCCGCCGCTTACCTGGCCGAGCAGGAGCGCGCAAAAAACCAGCCGCCGGCGCCGGCAACGCCCACCACCCCGGCCGAAGCGCCGACGCTGTTGCGCGACCGTTTTCTTGAAGGAGAGGGCGCGGGTCCGGAGCTGGTCGTGCTGCGCGCCGGCCGTTTCCAGATGGGTTCGTCGGAACACGAGCGCAACATCGCGATGGCCTCCGGGGCGCAAAAGAACTGGCTGGCGCGCGAGACGCCGCAGCACTGGGTCGGCATCGAACGGCCATTCGCCATCGGACGCTATCCGGTGACGGTGGGCGAATGGCGCGCATTTGCCGAGGCCACCGGCTGGCAGCCGGGCGGCGAAGTCGACTGGGCCGCGCCCGGCTTCCCGCAGACCGACCTGCATCCGGTGGTCGGCGTCACCTGGAGCGACGCCCGCCAGTACGTGGCCTGGTTGTCAAACAGCACCGGCCGGCGCTACCGCCTGCCGAGCGAAGGCGAATGGGAATATGCCTGCCGCGCCGGCACCAAGACCGCGTTCAGCTTCGGCGACGCCATCGACACCAGCCTGGCCAATTACGACGGCAACTTCACCTGGAACGGCGGGCAGCGCGGCGAATACCGGCGCGGCACCACGCCGGTCGACCAGTTCGCGCCGAATCCCTGGGGCCTGCACGACATGCACGGCAATGTCTGGGAATGGGTGCAGGACGTAATGCACGACAGCTACGACGGCGCGCCGGCCGACGGCAGCGCCTGGGAAAGCGGCGGCGAGCGCGCGCGCCGCATCCTGCGCGGCGGCTCCTGGCTGTACAACCCGCGCTACCTGCGCTCGGCGCTGAGGAATGGCTTTTCGGCGGTGATGTCGAACGATATCGTCGGCTTTCGCGTGGTGCGGGAATTGCCCGACGAGGCGGACGTTTCCTGAGGGCGATTTCTTGGACGTATGGTGTGGCAGCCTGCCTGCGCACGCAGTAAGCTGATGCCAGTCGAACGGTCTTTTATCGCACAGGAGGACGTGCCATGAAAATCCCAGAAGAGCTGCGCATTCCCGCCATCGTGTTCGCGCTGCAGGCGGCGCTGCTGGCTGGCTGCGGCCTGGTGTTTCTCGTCGTGATGCGGATGGGGAATTGAGGCCAGATAGGGTGGGCACGGATGTGCCCACACCCTACAGGAACCGCGTTACGCCGGTGCATCCTCGGCGCGCTGGTTCTTGTCCGCGTGTTTCTGCGCGCGCAGGACCAGCGTGGCCGGCCCGTTCCGGTATTCCGGATACGGCCGGGGGGCAAAGCGCGCCCCGGCCGGCCAGCCGGCCAGGCCAGCGGTAGCGAGAGAGGGCGTGAGCGGCGTCTGCTCGCCGCTGACCGGGTCGAGGTGCCAGAAGCCGCCGTCGCGGTGAAACAGCAGCGGCAGCCCGAGCGCTTTCATGCGCGGCGTGGCGGCGAGCATGCGCTCCGGGTCCATCAGGTAAAACGCTTCATGCGCCATGCCGGCGTCGATCCGGTGCAGCAGGATCCCGTTCGGCAGCAGCGCCGTCACCTCCAGCGTCGCCACGCCGTGAATGCTGGCCGTCAGTTCGATCCGCATGCCGGGGCGCAGGGCCACCGGTGCCTGCTTGCCGGGCCAGGCGCCGTCGACCAGCAAGCCGTAGCGCGATACGTCCTCGATCTCGAAGCCGTCGCGCGCGCGCCGGATCAGGGCGTGGCGGCTCGAGATGCGGCGCGTCAGGCCTTCGAGGACGGGTCCGGATTGGCCATGGTGCAGCAGGCGGATGTCGGCGTCGATCGCGCCGGGTTCGCCGCGGCCCAAGACGCATTCGTCGAGCGCAAACAAGCGCAAATAATGTGGACCATGCGGCGGGCGCGGGGTGTCCGACATCTCGCCCGCCACCAGGCAGGCCGTGCTGGCCGGGCAGGGGTGGACGGCGGCCCGGGAGGGCACGTCGATCTCGAGCAGGTCTTCGTCCCAGGCGATGCTGGAAAAACCGAGGTCGATTTTGCCGGCGCCGCCGGCATCGAGGTCGAGGTGGGCGATGCCGGCATTCGTGGCGCTGACGTCGATGTCGACGCGGCCACCGCCGAGGCGTGCCCCGACGCGCGCGATCGAGGCGTCGTCGGCATGCACGCGCACGTTCTTGTGGGTGGCGAGGAAAGTCTGGTGGATTTCGTGCAGGCTGGCGTCGGCGCGCGGCGCCAGGATCAGCAGGGTGGCGATCCAGGTGCGCGCGCCGGCATTCGGCGCGTCGGCGCGGCTGTGCAGCTCGGCCTCGATGCGGTACTGGCCGTGTTCCAGGTTGCGCGAGGAGAATTCGAGGAAGACGGGCAGCCAGTCGCCGCGCACGGTGCGGGTGAAGGCGTGGCGCTCGCCGTTTTCGAGCTGCAGGCGCGAACTGGCGAGCAGGTTCACTTGCGCGGCGCTATCGGCGGGCATGCCGCGCAGTTCGAGCTTCAGCACTTGCCGGCCGCCGGCCGCGCGCGGGTCGAAACCGCTCACGTGCAGGTGGGGACGCGGGATGGCGGCGGCGGCGATCGGACCGGCGGGAGGGGCGGCCTCAGGAACCGGCACTAGCGGAACCGGCGCAGAAACAGGCGCAGGCACGGGCAGGGCCGCCGGCTGGACATGGCCGTGCGCGCAGGCGCGCTCTCCTGGCATCACCCAGACGGTGCAATGTGGATGATCGGGATGGCTGCAACGGGTCATGGGAAAGGCCTTGTGGACCGGTGAAGATTACGCGGATTCGCCCAGCCGTGGCGCGCGGCTGCGGGCGGCTGCCGTTGATTTAATGCGTTATTTCCTATTGTAAATCACCAGCCCTCAATCGGCCTGGGGCAGCGCCGTTTCGTCGCGCCCGGCGCCCGCCACCCGCAGCACGATGGCGGTCAGGTTGTCCGGCTGCAGCCCGAACGGCGGGTGCTCGTTCATTTCCGCGAACAGGGCGTCGAGGCAGCCGGCGGCATCGCGTCCCGCGAACAGGCGTGGCCAGCGGGCGACGAATTCGGCGGGATCGATGCTCGACCAGAAGCCGTCGGTGGCGAGCAGGTAGGTGGCGTCGGAGCGCAGGGTCAGCGCGCGGCGGTCGGGCAAGTCGCGCAGCCAGGGTGGCAGCGTGGCGGCGTCGAGCCCGAGCAGGCCATCGTCGAGACGGGCCGGATCGAGCAGGGTGTTACCGAGGATGAAGGCCTGGGCGATCTGGGGTGCGTGGCTGCCGTGCACGTGGCGCCACCAGGCGTCTTCCTCGAGCAGGCCGGCCATCGCCAGCACTGTGGCGGGCACGTGGTCGACCGTCAGCGCTCGCGCACCCTGCCAGGTGACCTCGTACAGGCGCGAGTCGCCCGCATGCCAGAGCAGCGGGTCGCAGCCGGGCGGGATCTCGAGCATCGTCAGCGTGGTGCCGGGGCGCGGGCCGGTCTCGTGCAAACCGTCGAAACGCTGCTGCAGCTGGTGGTGCAGGCGCTCGAGATACCCGCTCAGGCAGTCGAGGTCGACGCAGGGCGGAATCGCCAGCAGGCCGGCGGCGACCGATTCGGCCGCTTCGCGCCCGTGGCCGTGCCCGCCCATGCCGTCCATCACGGCCAGGCGCAGGTGGCCCGGCGGCCAGCCGGCGACCTGCGCCGCTTGCGCCGCGCCGTCGCGCAGGAAGCGCGCCCGGCCGGCCGCGTCGATCACCAGGAAGTTGTCCTGGTTTTCCTGGCGCTGCACGGGTCCCGCGCCGATCCTGCTCCCTGCCGCCAGATCCAGCCGGCGGCCCGCGTTGACACCTTCAAGCATCCTGGTCTGCTCCTTGCACCGTGGTTGGCGCGCGTACTTCCAGCGCCTGTCATATGCTATGTTATCGGTTTGCCACAGCCCGGCGCGCCATGCTGATCCGCCCCTTCATCGCCTCCGACCTGGCTGCCTGCGCGTGCCTGCTGCGCGCCAGCGCCAGCGAATTCATCGTCCACGCATCCCCGCCCGAAGGCGCCTGCACTTTCCTGCGCGAGAACGACGAGGAAGGCTTGCGCGGCTACCTGGCGGCGGGCCACGTCTACCATGTCGCGGTTGACGGCGCCGCGCTGGCGGGCTTCATCGCGATTCGCGGCAACAGCCACGTCTTCCACCTGTTCGTCGACAAGCGCTGGCACCGCCAGGGACTGGCGCGGCGCCTGTGGGAGGCCGCGCGCGGCGCCGCCGTGGCGCGCGGCGGCAACGGCGCGTTTACGGTCAACTCGTCGCATTACGCCGTGCCCGTGTATGCATCCTTCGGTTTCGAACGCAGCGGGCCGACCCGGTGCGTGAAGGGCCTGAGCTTCAATCCGATGCGTTTCACGCCGCCGCAGTAGCATCGCTTCATCGATGGTGTTCGTTGGCGCGGCGCAGCCACAGGCTGCTGGCCCAGCCCTCGAAACGCTGGCCGCCGGTTTCATGGCTCACCTGCCACCAGTCGCCGTCGCGTTGTCCCGTCGCCTGCACCACGGACCGCGCCGGCAGCACCAGCACGCGGCGCGCGCCGACGCCGCGCTCGGCCCGCAAATTGAGCGCGTCGGCGACGCGGTAGCTGCGCCCGGCAATCGGCGTCGCATCCGGCGCCGCCAGTGCCGCCACGGGTACCGGCGCTTCTGGCGGCGCCAGCCACCACCACAGCGCGCCGCCCCTCAAGCCGGTGCCCAGCACCAGCACGGCCAGCGCGCGCGCGTTCGGCCGGCGCCACCAGGCCTGCGGCGTGCAGCGCGCGGCCAGCACCAGCGTGGCGAGCAAGGCGGCGCCAAAGCAGGCGGGGGCGATCAGGGCCGGCGGCATCTTACGCCTCGACGCGCAGCACGTAGTGGCCGGCCACGATGTGGTGCCCGACCGGGACCACATACGGCGCGTCCGGCGTCGCGGTCTCGATGGCGGCCACGAAACCGAGGCGCTCGTCCAGGTGATACAGCGCCTGGGTCGCCGACTCGCGCGTGATGCGATAGCCCTCGGGACCGGCTTCGAAGCCGAAGGCGGTGCGCGACAGGCCGAGACGGTCGGCACCGCCCGCGTCCACCCCATCGGCGCCGCGCAGGCAGGTGGCGGCATCGAGCACGCGCAGATTCGCCAGCATCGGTGCGGCACGCCCGAAGACGTGGCGCGTGCCGCCGGCGACCGGCATGCCCTGCGCCTGCGGCAGCACGAGGATGGCGCTGTAGCGCTCGGCCATCTGGGCGCCTGGCGCCAGCACGCGCACGTCGACGCCGTCCATCGGCGCGAAGCGGTTCGGGACCGCGATGCGCTGGCGCCCGTCCGCCGTGACCGCGTGGACGGCATCCGCGGCGTCGATGGCAAAGCCGAGCAGGGCATCGGGCGCCAGTGCGCCGATAGTGAGGTCGCGCGCGATGCCGAACTCGATGGCGGCGGCGCCCGTGTCGCGGTAGCGTGACAGGCGCGGCAGGGCCAGCGCGGCCAGGCTGACGCGCTGGCGCATCACGGGCGCATAGGTCGCATCCTGGCCGGTGAGCGGCGGTGTAGCCGGCGCGGCGGCGCGGTGCAGTACCGGCACCGCGGTCAGCTCGGCGTCGTCCAGCGTCGGGGCGCGGGTTGTCCAGACGGCGGCCGGGCGCGCGGCGGGCGGCGCGCTGACCGGACGCGGCGTGCTTGCCGCCTGCGTAGCCGCCTGCGGCTGGCTGGCTGCGACCCTCAACAGCAGGCGCGGCGCCGTACCGCTGGCGTCGGCTGCGCGGGCGCGGATCGTGTAATAGCCGCCGGCGGCGTCGAAAGCGCATTCGAAGGCGTCTTTCGGCCGCACCTGCACTTCGAGCGGCGCGTCCGGGCCGTCGTTGATGAGCAGGACATGGGCGTCCTGCGCAAACGGCCAGCCCGGCACGGCGTGGGTGGCGCGGGCGCCATCCATTCCCAGCACCGTCAGGCGCTGGTTCGGGTAGACCGGGCAGACCGGCTGCCAGATGGCGCTGTCGCGCGAGACGCTGACCGTGTACAGCACTTGCTCGCTGGGGGCCGGCAGGTAGACGGCATGGCCGAACCTGACCTCGACCTGGCCCGCTTCCAGCTTGCTCGATCCAAGCACGTGGTAGCGCACGTCGTCCGGTCCCAGCAGGTCGCCGAAATCCTTCTGGTGCAGTGCCTGCAGCGTCTGCGCCAGGTCGCGCACCCGGGCGCCGCGGGTCAGGTGGCGGTCGTCGTCGACCTCGTCCTGCGGCAGCACCAGGGTGACGTGGGAAAAGCAGCGGGTGGCGGCGCGCCCTCGTTGCTCACGCGGGGCGCGTTCGAGCAGGTCGCGCAGGAATGGGCGGCGGTTGAGCAGCGCCAGGCCGGGCGCCTGCCACAGTGCTTCGGCATTGAACACGTCGCTGACGCGGTTCAAGGTTTCGTGTTGGACGTAGACCGGCATGGTAGGTTCTCCTCGATGGTTGGCGCGGCTGGGCTACCCAGAGCTAGCAGGGGGAAGATGAAAAACAGCAGGTGCGAGCCGCCGGCGGACAGGAAACTCATCGGCTGGCCCATGATCGGAAAGAAGGCGAGGTTCGTACCCCAGGACAGCAGGAAGTGGCCGAATACGAAGGCGGCGCCGCCACACAGCACGAAGCAGCGAAAGCGGCCGCGCCAGGCCTGGCGGTAGTCGCGCGCGTCGGCCCCAAGCTGCCAGGCGCGCATCGCGCCTTGTACCAGCGCGCACAGGAACAGCGCCTGCAGCGTCCACAGCAGCAATCCCGCCGCCAGGCCGTGCCGCTGCAGCAGGAAAGACGGCGCGAAATCGTCCTGCACCGCCGGAATGGCGAGCGCCTCGGGCGCGCCGCCACCCAGCGCCGCCAGGCCGAACAGGCCGTCGGCGCCGAACCAGCCGCCGCCGGCGATGGCTTGCGCGCCCAGCAGCAGTTGCTGCCCGGTGTGCGGGTGCGCCGCCGGATCGAGCCAGACGCCGAAGCGCTCGCCATAAAAACTCCACTGCGCGACATCAATCGGCGCCGCGCCGCGCAGCGCGGCCAGGCCGATCAGGCAGGCCGCGCCAAGGGCCGCGACCAGCAGGGCGGGAGCGGCCTTTCTCGCCGCGCACGACCAGGCCAGCAGCATGGCCGCGCCCCAGACTAGCAGCAGAATCAATGGCGAGTAATCGTCGACCTGCACCAGCGCGACCGCCAGCAGCACGACGAACAGCAGGACGGGCGAGGCCAGGCGCAGCCAGCGCAGGAGCGCGCCCCCGCGCAGGTCGCCGCGCAGGTCGCCCGTCCCCAGGCCGAGCGCGACGCAGTGCGCGGTGAGCACGGTCAGGGCCAGCTTGGCGAATTCCACCGGCTGCAAATCGAACACGCCGGTCTCGTTGCCCCATACGACTTGCAGCAGCAGCGCGATGACCGCCGCGCCGGCCAGCAGCAGCAGGAGCAGCTCGACGCGCGCCTGGCCCGGCGCCTGGCCGCAAGCGAGCAGGGTGGCGATGCCGACGACACCGAGGCCCAGCGTGCTGGCGGCGGCCGTCTTCTGGAAGTGGCGCAGCCAGGCCGTGTCGGGCGCGCCGACGCCCAGTTGCAGTTGCAGCAGCAGGCCGGCGGCGAGCAGCAAGACCCCGAGCAGCAGCACGGCGCCCGTGCGCCGTGCGGCCAGCGCGTACCAGAGGGCCGCCCAGGACAGCAGCAGCGTCGGCGCGACGCCCGGCGCGTGGCCGGCGCGCTGGGCCAGCAGCAGGCCGAGGCCGGCGATGGCCAGCGCGACGCCGGCGCCAAGCTGCAGCGGCGCGAACCGCTCCTGGGGGCGACCGCTGCGGCGTGCGCCGGCGGCCGCCAGCAGGCCCGCGACCAAGGCGCAGAACGCCCACCAGGATGCGCTTGCCGGCCAGGCCCAGGCGTCGCGCCGCTCCCACTGCCAGCGCACCCCTTGCGGCAGCTCGCTGCGCGCCTCGGCAAACAGCGCAACGCGCTGCTTTGGCTGCAGGCGCAGCGTATCTCCCTCGACGCTGGCCAGCATGCGGGTGCGCCCGACGCTGATGGCCGTGACCCCGCTTAGCGCCTGCTCGGCCAGGGCCAGGTCGCGCGGCAAGCCGTTCTCGACGACCAGCAGCGGCACGCGTTCCAGGCCGGTGGCGGCGCCCAGCACCGGCACGCCATCGTCGAAGGCGATCTGCGCGCTGCCGGGTGCCGCATCGGCATTGCCGACCTGGGTGCCGCAGGACAGGTTGCCGCCGAAGCGCAGCGGGCGCTTGATCGTCAACAGGCCTGGCGCCAGGCGGTTCCACAGGCCGAGCAGGCGCGCGCCCGGTCCCGCGCCGGGGCATGCGGCCAGCGCCAGGCCATCGCGGCGGACGGTCGCGCCATCGTACTGCCAGGCGTGCGCGCCGTCGCTGAACTGCACGGCGCTGGTGTCGGCCGCGCTGATGCGGTAGTGCGACGCACCGAGCTGGAAGCGCTGGCCGGCCTTTACGACACGCGCGCCGCTGCGCACGCGCTCTGGGCCACGTTCGAAGCGCAATCCCTGCACGCCGTCGGCGCTGGCGGCGTACCAGGCGCCCAGCGCATCGCGGCGCAGGCGCAGGTGGGTGGCGCCGGCCTGGGGCGCGGCCAGTTCGGCGCGTCCCAGCACACGCTGGGCGCCGTGCGCCAGGGAGATGTCGATCGCGGCCGGCAGCCAGCCTGGCGCCATGCGCAGCAGGGCCAGCGCCTGCAGGACGCACAGCAGTGCCAGCACGGCGGCGGCGATGGTCTTCAAACCGTATGCGCGCATCACGCGGCCCTCCGCGCCTGCTGCCCCTGGGCGGCGGCGATCAGGCGGCTGATCGCCAGCGCATGGGGCGGGCGGTCGTGCGCGCGTTGTGCGAGCAGGGCGCGCAGCAGCACCAGGGCTGCCGCGGCATCGCCTTCGCCGTCCGCGCAGGCGAGAAAGCGCGCCGCTTCGTCCTGCGCCAGGATCGGCGGCAGGACACCCTGCACCTGGCCGGCCGCGGCGCGGCCGTGGGCGCGAAAGGCGTCCCCGCAGGCGCTGCCATAGCGCAGGGTGGCGCCGTCGGTCACGAGATAATAAAAGAGGGCGCCGAGGGCGAAATAATCGGTGCGCGTGCCGGTGACATAGCCGAGGGGCGCGTTCGGCAGCGCGGGGAAGAACTGCTCGGGCGCCTGCCAGCTGGCGGTGCCCAGGTAGGAATGCGCCCGGCTGTCGGCCAGGCTGCGGCTGGTGCCGAAATCGGCCAGTTTCAGGCTGTTGGTAGCCGCGTCGACCAGCAGGTTCGCCGGTTTCAGGTCGAGGTAGCGCCAGCCGTGCTGGTGCACCCGGGCCAGCGCCGCATTCACCTGGCCGAGCCAGGCCAGCGCGCGCGCCAGGCCAAGGCGCTGTCCGGCCGCGGTGCGGGCCGCCATGTGCGCGGCCAGGTCGCCGTCGAGCAGTTCGAGCGCGAGCGCGGGCAAGCCGTCGTGCATGCCATGGTCGAGCAGGCGCACGATGTGGCGCGTGTCCCAGGGGGCGAGCTGCGACAGGAAAGCGATTTCGCGCGCCGCGCAGTCGCTCCAGCGTGCGTGCAGGCTGGGGTCGGCGCACTCCATCTGGGCGCGGTTGACGAGTTTGAGCGCCACCGGCCTGAAGCCGTCGCGCTCGGCGCGCCAGACCACGCCGTAGCTGGAGCCGGCCAGCTGTTCGCGCAGCCGGTAATGGCCCGCGCCCAGCGTCACGATGTCGCCGCCTCCCATCATGCTTCCCCCGAAAGAATGCGGCGAGATGCCGCTGCGCACAGCTAGCGGGGGGAGGGCGAAACGAGGAAAAGCGCGCGACGAAAAAAAACCGCGTCGGAGGACGCGGTCTTGTTACAGCATGGCCCGATTAACGGCGATAGCCGTCGCGGTCGCGGTAACCGTCGCGATAGCCGTCGTGGTCGCGGTAACCGTCGCGGTCGCGGTAACCGCGGCCGCCGTGGTCCCAGCCACGGTCATGGCCGCGATGGTAGCCGTGGTGACGGCGGCCGCGTTGCTCGACGTACACAACTGCCGGTTCGCGGTAGTATTGCGTCTGCTCGTAGTAGACGGGGCGTGGCTGGTGGTACACCGGACGTGGCTGGTGGTACACCGGCGCCGGCTGGTAGTAGTCCGCCGAGGCATAGCCGCGGTTGTCGTAGTGGCGGCCATTGTTGTGGCCACCGATCGAATTGCCGACCGCCGCGCCGAGGACGCCGCCGACGATCGCGCCGCCGCCGCCGGCAGCGGTGCCGCCGATTGCCGCGCCGAGCAGAGCCCCGACCGCCGTATTCGTGTCACGGTCGCCGGCAAATGCCGAGGGGGAGACGGCGACAGCGGCCAGGATCACCGCACCAAAGCATTTTTTGTTCAACATGGCTTTTCCTTTGTTGCCTCAACGAGGATCGACATGATCGCAGTGACGCCAGGGCATGGAACGAACTATAGACGGCGGCGCCGCGCGCGGCACCTGCTAATACAGATTCTTACAACTGGTCCGTCCCCGGTAACATTCGTTTGGCAAGCCTTGCAGATCGACCACAACTCCCCATCTGGTCTGCTTAGCGACCTTTCCCCGAGCTCCCATGTCCGCACGCCGTAACCTGCTTGTCGTCCTCTCCCTGCTGGTCCTGCTGCACGTGTACATCGGGCTGCGCCTGATGCCCGACCTGGGACTGGGGCTGGCCGGCATGCTGGCTGGCGGCGCCGGCCTGCTGCTGTCGACCGCATTGGTCGCGCTGGGATTGCTGTCCTCGTCGCTGCGCAGGCGCCGCTGGTCCGAGCAGCTGACCTGGGTCGGCCTGGTGGCGATGGGCCTGTTCTCGTCCCTGATCGTGCTGACGTTTTTCCGCGACCTGTTGCTGCTGGCGGCCGTCCTGGCCGGCTTGGGCAGCGCGCAACTGAATTACTACAGTGCGCTGGCGGTACCGCTGCTGGCGCTGGCGGTGACCGCCGTCGGCTTCGTCAACGCGCGGCGCGTGGCGCGGGTGGTGAAGGTGGACGTGCCGATCGATGGCCTGCCCGCCGCGCTGCACGGCTATGCGATTGCCCAGATTTCCGACATTCACGTCGGCCCGACCATCAAGCGCGCCTACCTGGATGCAATCGTCGAGCGCGTCAACGCCCTGGGAGCCGATGCGATCGCCGTCACCGGCGACCTGGTCGACGGCAGCGTGCAGCGCCTGGCGCCGCACACCCAGCCGCTGGCGCGCCTGACGGCGCCGGATGGCGCCTTTTTTGTGACCGGCAACCATGAATATTATTCCGGCGCCGAGGAGTGGATCGTCGAGCTGCGGCGCCTTGGCCTGACGGTGCTGCTGAACCAGCACGTCGTGCGTGCACGCGGCGGGGCGTCGCTGATGATCGCCGGGGTGGCCGACTATTCGGCCCACCATTTCAATCCGGCCCACCGCAGCGACCCCGTGCTGGCCGCCGCCGGCGCACCGCCCGGGCTGGCCGTGCGGATCTTGCTGGCGCACCAGCCGCGCAGCGCCATGGCGGCCGCCGCCGCCGGCTTCGACCTGCAACTCTCGGGGCACACGCATGGCGGCCAGTTCTTTCCCTGGAACCTGTTCGTGCCGCTGCAGCAGCCGTTTGTTGCGGGCCTGCACCGGGAGCGCCGCCTGTGGGTGTATACCAGCCGCGGCACCGGCTACTGGGGACCGCCGAAGCGCTTCGGCGCGCCGTCGGAGATCACGCTGCTGCGGCTGGTGCCGGCCATGTAGGGACAGCAAAAAGTTGCCGGATGCGCTAACCTTCGACGCCTCTCCATTCGAAAGACCGAACGTATGAACCGTCTCCGCCATCCCACCCTTCGAGCGTGTGAAAAAAATCGCCATGGCTGCGTTGCATTCGTCTCGCCGTATTAGTGTACTGTCTTCGCGGTCCGCCGATGCGGCGATGCGCCTTGCCCCGAACGATTTTTTCACACGCTCTCCTTGCCGCAGCCCTGTTCGTTGGCGCCGCCCAGGCCGCCAGCCCCGGCAACGATCCGGCCGCGCTCGCGAAGATCTGCGATACCGCGTTGAAAAGCGACTACGCATGGGAGCGCATGGCGGACATGACCGACCTGATCGGGCCGCGCCTGTCCGGTTCGCCCGGCGCGGCGTGCCGCAGGCAGGTGTCGTAATCGTCGTGACGATGTCTTACAGCGCGACGACGCGATGACGCAGCAGCCTGGCGGCACGATTTCCATCGTGCGCCATGGCGCCTCGTTGGCCGGCCCCGGGCTTAGCGCTTCATTCGATCTGCACGCGCCTGACGGCGCGGGCGTGGCCGCGGAACGGCCGCCCGTACACGGTCTGGATGCCGCTGGCGAAGTTTTCGCCCCAGACCAGTTGCGAGCGCGTTTCATGCGGTTCGGACGACCAATACCATTCGCGCTCGAACTGTTCGCGCAGGTTCGCGAACAGCAGGGAGAGCTCGCGCCGGTTCGGCAATTCGCCGCGTTGGGCCGCCGTCCATTCGAGCGCTCCGGGCCAGCCGACATCGGCTGCATCGCCCGGCAGCAGGATCAGATGGTGGTCGGGTTCGCCGTCCTTGCCAAGGATGACGCCGGCGTAGTGTTCGCCTTCCTTCAGCGTGTCTCGTAGTTGCATATAAATGCCCATCGGTGTCCTCGCGCGAAGTCGCAGTTGATATTTGGTTCATGTATGACAAGAGTGCCTTGGCTTTAGTTGCTGCTTCGGACACGACATGGGTCATGGTTCTGTTCGATTTCGCAGAAAATAACTGTTTTAAGCGTTTGATACTGATCGCATCGCTCGCAGCCACTGGCGCCAGCGCGCAAACCTCGGCGCAAGTCGGCCTGACTGGTTATGACAGCCTGAGCGCTACCCCAGGCACGGCGAGCAGCGCAACTTTGCCTGCCACGACG
>JANNNC010000130.1:0-3305 GCA_031398335.1 Massilia sp. | reverse complement strand
CCGGTTTTTCGTAATCCTTGCCCAAGCGATACATCAGCTCGTACCCGGCGGCGATACGCTGCGAGAACGGCGTGTGGGCAAACGGGGACACCGGGTTCAAGAACATTTTCGACGACGCATCCGCCCATTGCATCAGCGGGGTCAGGAAGGAGCGTTGCATCTCGTGCAGTTGATAAAGCATAGTAAATCCTTCGTGTAGTGCGTCTTGTCCGGACGCGTTGCCCGGACCCTTGCGCCCGGCAAGACGGCCTTGTCGGCTCCGTGCCTGATGCGCGAAATTTAATCAGCCAAATTATAGGGCAAGTTGCTTGATGGATGGAAATGTCGGCTTCCATCATAAGCTCATGCAAGCTCCGTATGGCGCACGCTTAACGCGGTTATACACCTGATTTTGGTAGGCCGTCGGTGATGCGGCACACATAAAAACAAATGCCCCGGAGGACCGGGGCATTGTGGTTTTCAAGTCACTCGACGCATCAGTCGAAGACCGGCGTCTCGACGCCGAGGATCTTGTGCAGCTTCGGCGAGGTCGTCGTGTACTGCATATGGATCTTCTTGTCGGGGAAGATGTAGGGCGCCGCGCCGAAGGCAGCCAGGGCCGCTTCGTGGAAGCCCGACAGGATCAGCTTCTTCTTGCCCGGGTAGGTATTGATGTCGCCCACGGCGAAGATGCCCGGCACGTTGGTTTCGAACTTCTCGGTGTCGACCACTTTCAATTGGCGGCGCTCGATGTCCAGGCCCCACTCGGCGATCGGGCCGAGCTTCGGCGACAGGCCGAAGAAGACCAGCAGCATGTCGAGCGGGACGCGGCGGGTGACGCCGTCGGCGCCGGTGACTTTCACTTCAGTCAACTTGCCGTCGGTTTCGTCGAAGCCGGTGACCTGGCCGATGATCAGCTGCATTTCGTATTCGTCGCACAGGGCCTTCATCTTGGCCACCGATGCGGGCGCGGCGCGGAAGTCTTCGCGGCGGTGCAGCAGCACGACCGATTCGGCCTTGCCGACGAAGTTCAGCGCCCAGTCCAGCGCGGAGTCGCCGCCGCCGCAAATGACCAGGTTCTTGCCTTCGAAGATCGATGGATCCTTGACGCGGTAGTGCAGCTGGCTGTTGTCGAACTTGTCGATGCCGTCGACCTTGATCGTGCGCGCCTGGAACGAACCGACGCCGGCGGCGATGAAGATGGTCTTGGTGATGAAGCGGGTGCCGGCCGAGGTTTCGACATTGAAGCGGCCGTCTTCGCGGCGCTGCACGGTCGTCACTTCCTGGCCGAGGTGGAAGGTCGGCTCGAACGGCTCGATCTGCTTGAGCAGGTTGTCGGTCAGTTCCTGGCCGGTGCATACAGGCACGGCCGGGATGTCGTAGATCGGCTTGTCGGGATACAGCTCGACGCACTGGCCGCCGACGGCAGCGAGCGAATCGATGACGTGGGCCTTGATCTCGAGCAGGCCGAGTTCAAAGACCTGGAACAGGCCAACCGGGCCCGCGCCGATGATGACGGCGTCGGCGTCGATGGCGTCGGCGAACGAACTGTTGGGGGCGATGCTGCCCGCATCGTGGGTGGCACTGATAGTCATGCGCAAAGGTCCTGTTGATTTTTGAATGGAGGGGCGCTGAAGCACTGCCCGATCATGCGATGGCCGCTAGTGTGCCATGGAAGACGCGCGCTTGCTGGCGACGGTCGAACACCGGCCCCGGCAGGCGCTGCACGGCCGCTGGTTAGCGGGCCAGCTGTTCCAGCTTGTCCTTGACGTCTTTCCACTGATCCGCGTCGGGCAGGGCCGGCTTGGTCTTGGTGATCGACGGCCAGGCGCGCGACAGGTCGGCGTTGATCTTGATGAATTGCTGCTGGTCGCCCGGCACGTCTTCCTCGGCATAGATCGCATTCACCGGGCATTCGGCCACGCACACGGCGCAGTCGATGCACTCGTCGGGGTCAATCGCGAGGAAATTCGGGCCTTCCCGGAAACAATCGACCGGGCATACATCGACGCAGTCGGTGTAACGACAGCTGATGCACGATTCGGTGACAACGTGGGTCATAACAGTCCTATCTATGGTGGGTGCCGCGGCGTCAGGGCGAAAAATGGGGCCGCCAACATGGCAAAGCACTGTATTTTAGGGCAATTCGCCTTTTCCTACAAATCACGCTTAGACACAATATACATAAGCAAATGTGATGCGTGACGCGCGATTTGCCTCGACGACGCCTGCATTTCGTTTACCGAACCGGAGTCTGCGCCGGGAAGCCCGGGGCACCGCCCCGGGGTAAGGCCGGCATACCGCCTGCTGCCTGAGCAAGCGGGCGCAGGTGGGCCAGCAATGCCGGCCAGCCGGCCGCGTCGACCGCGTCATCGTCGAGCAGCAGCACCGAATGGCAACGCTCGCCATCCTCGACCGTGATTTCCCAGCGCGGCAGGTCGGCCCCGACCGGCAGCCTGGGGGCGGCGCCGAAGAAGCCGGCCTGGCGCACCAGGGTTTCGAGCGCAGGCCCGTCGGGGCGGCAGGCGGTGTCGAGGTCGATGCAGCGCGCGATGCCGGCGAAGCCGCCGGCCATTTTCGCGCGGATCTTCACGAGGCGAACGGGACGGGACGGACGACGGCGGCCTGCGGCTGGTCCGCGGGTTCGGGCGCCGGCTCGAGCGGCAGTTCCTCGCCGGCCGGGCCATTGCGCCCGCGCTCGGCGCACCAGCGCGCCAGTGCCTGTGCTTCGGCGTCGAGCACGCGTTCGATGTTGTAGTACTCGGCCAGGTTCATGGTGCCGCAGCAGGCGCGCCGGTCCTGCTGGGCGCCGGGAGCGTCGCAGACGGCCGCCGCCAGACGCCTGAAGGTGCACGGCGCGGTCGTGGACGCGCTTGCGCCTGCGGGTTCGGCGGGAACCGGCGTTTCTTCCGTAACTTCCGGCTCGCCGACGACTTCGCGGATCGTGAACTGGTGGCGGATCGACTCGGCGTAGGCCGCCGGTTTGCCGTCCTCGCCAGTCAAGCGCAGCATTTCGTTGACCACGTCGGCATAGGTGGCGGCAAGGTCGGGCGCGGCCACCAGCGCGCGCAGCACCAGGCCGCGCAGCCAGGCCGCCACCCGGTGCAGCACGGCGGCGTCGTCCTCGAAGGCGGGGTTGCGTTCGAGCGCGAAGAGGTCGGCGAGGACGTCGTACACGCCGCCGGTGTAGTGAATGAATAAAATCGTCACTACGCTAGCGCGCATCTCCTTGATTTCACACGTGCGCATCGGCACGCTAGGCCAAGAAAATCTTCACTAGATCCGGTAAATATTCGTGCCGGCAACTGAGCCGCGGACGAATAAAA
>JANNNC010000119.1:0-17206 GCA_031398335.1 Massilia sp. | reverse complement strand
GATTGGCATGTGACCACGTGGCCGGCAGCAGCTCGTCGAGCCGGGCTAGCGTGACCGGCGACAAGCTTGCCAGGCTGCCGCCACTGCAAACGAGCTCATCGGTCGCCATGACGCCGGGGCCGCCGCCGTTGGTCAGGATGGCGAGCCGTTCGCCGTGCAGCGGATGCGCACGCGCCAGGGTTTCTACAGCACCGAACAGGTCTTCGGTGGAAAAGACACGCAACATGCCCGCACGCGCGATCGCTGCACCGTAGACATCGTCGGCACCGGCCAGCGCGCCCGTATGCGAGGCGGCGGCCCTCGCCCCCTCTGGCGCCCGGCCGGATTTGAGGATGAGAGTCGGTTTGCTGCGGGCCGCCGCGCGCGCGGCCGACATGAATTTGCGCGCGTGCTTCAGGTCTTCCATATACATAAGGATGGCGTCAGTACCGGGGTCGCTGGCCAAGTAATCGACGATGTCGCCAAAATCGACATCGGCGCTGTCGCCAAGCGATATGAACTTGGAGAAACCGATGCCGCGTGAGCGGGCCCAGTCCAGCACGCCAGTCACCAGCGCGCCGGACTGCGACACGAAAGCGATCCGGCCCGGCAGTGCACCGGTGTGTGCAAAGCTGGCGTTCAGGCCGATGCCGGGAACAAGCAAACCGACGCAGTTCGGCCCAAGCAGGCGCAGCAGGTAGGGTTTGGCCGCATCCAGGACGGCCTGCTTCAAGGTCCGCCCTGAAGCATCGCGCAGAGCGCCAAGACCGGCAGTGAGGATGATCGCGGCGCGCGTTCCGGCCGCACCGAGTTCGGCAATAATGCCAGGCACCGTGCCCGGGGGGGTGCAGATGATCGCCAGGTCGGACGTTTCGTCCAGCATGGCGACGCTGGGGTAGGTCCTGCGGCCTGCCAGCGCATCGTGCTTGGGATTGATGGGATAGATTTTGCCCTGGAAACCGCCTTCGACTAGGTTGCGCAGCACGGTTGCACCCACGCTGTGGGGCTTGTCGGATGCACCGATGACCGCTACCGAACGCGGGGTGAAGAAGTATTCAAGATTTCGTACGCTCATTGCAGCCTTTATTCGAAATAGGTATGTCGGCCGAGCGCAGGCTTACATCGTGATCGCGACTTTCAGGACGCCGTCGCGCTGGTTCGCGAACAAATCGTAGGCCTCTTCGATCTGCTCGAGCTTGAAGCGATGGGTTACCATCGGCTCCAGGTCCACCCGTCCCGAGGCCACGACATTCATGAGCCGGCGCATGCGCTCCTTGCCCCCAGGGCAAAGCGTGGTGACGATACGATGGTCGCCGAGGCCGGCGGCGAATGCGTCGAGAGGCAAGGATAGCTTTCCCGAATAGACGCCAAGGCTCGAAAGCGTGCCGCCGGGTTTTAGCGCACGCAGGCAGCTCTCGAACGTTTGCTGGGTACCAAGCGCCTCGATGGCGACATCCACACCCCGCCCGCCCGTCAAGCGCATGATCTCGGTGAGCGGGTCGACCTTGGTATAGTCGATTACGACATCAGCACCCAGCCGTTTCGATACCTCCAGGCGTGCTTCGATCCCATCAACCGCAATGATTAGGCTGGCGCCCCTGAGTTTCGCGCCGGCAGTTGCACACAGACCAATCGGGCCCTGCGCGAAGACGACAACGGTATCGCCGATGCGGATGCCACCGCTCTCTGCTCCCCCAAACCCGGTACTCATGATATCCGGGCACATCAACACCCGTTCGTCAGTGAGCCCGTCCGGGATGCTTTCAAGATTTGCCATCGCATGGGGTACAAGCAGGTATTCTGCTTGCGATCCGTCGATCGTATTGCCGAAGCGCCAGCCCCCCGCTGCCTTGCCTCCGCATTGCGCCTGATGGCCATCGAGACAGGGGCTGCACTGTCCGCACGGCGTAATGGCACCGACTACCACCCGTTGTCCAACGTCGTAGCCCGTGACGCCTGCACCAAGCTCGGCGATTACGCCAACAGGCTCATGACCGATGGTTAGTCCTTCCTTGACCGGGTAATCGCCGCTGAGGATGTGGATATCGGTTCCACAAATCGTGGTAGTCGTGATTTTTACGACAGCCTCTCCCGGCCCAGCAGTCGGAACAGGCTTTTGTGCCAACTGTATTTTCCCTGGCCGGAGAAAGACCGCTGCTTTCATGGTACGCATGGCATTCCTTATAAATTTTAGGGGATGGCAGGACAGCGGCTCGGGGGGGGCGGCAAGCGGTGGGAGAAGACACCGCTTGAGCTGCGATTGCTCTCGCACGGTCAAGCCAGCCAATCGCTGTACATTGCGAAGGGCGAGCCGTGAAGATAATTGCGAGTCGCTATGCGGATTCGGCACTCGCAAACGGCTTGTGCAAACAAGTGACACTATGCGCCTTTTATCAGGAGCACAGACGAAAATAGCAAACTATTTAAGATCAATGCTCTAGCGAAATAATAGTGTCCGCACATGCCGCTCGCACCGTTAAGTTACGGCGGCGCTAGAAAACAAGACAGGAGGCCCGACCATAAGCAGGTCGGAATTCTGTTCAAATCGTAGCTCCGCCATTTGCCCATGCCTGCCCAGGAAGGATGCCTTGCACGCATTCGTGCATGATATTCGTACCAGTACCTGTACTCTAGGCTTATGGGTCCCTCCCACATGCTGCTCTTCGGCCCCGCCTCCGCATTGAGCATCGGTCCGAACTCTGGAATTTATCAATCGAAAGTGCAGAATCTCTCACGTTCTTATCGTCACCGACAACAACCAGGCTCAGGTGTTGGTCGCTACGCTTGCAGAGGCCTCAGATGGACTGTTCGTTACGGAATGCGAAACCGTGCTCTCGGCTGCACTGGACCGTATCGCCAAAGGAGGTGTCGATATCATCCTGGCCAAACTTGATTTACCTGATAGCAGTGGTATCGCAACGTTCGATCAGTTGTTCGCGCTGGCGAGTCATGTACCGATCATGACGCTAGCCGAGCGCGACGGAAAGACGCTCGCTCGGGACGCGATACAGCCGTGTGCTCAAGGGTACCTATCTAAGGGGCATTATTCGAGTTCCTTGGTCCCGCAGGCACTGCGCACTATCATCGGGCGCGAAGCCGTCGAGGAAGAGCTGTACAGGGAACGCGCCCACGCTGAAGCAACGCTTAACTGTATTGGTGATGCCGTTATCTCCCTGGGCATGGAGGGGAACGTCACTTGCCTAAATCCTGTAGCGGAAATGCTGACAGGCTGGAGCCGCGAGAAGGCATATGGACGGGCTATCACCGATGTCATGCCGCTTGTCGACAGCGAAACAAGACAATTTTTGAAGCGGCATCCGGTCGTCAATGTCATCGATGACGCGACAGCGCGTGGAATTGCAGCAGATATACGCTGTACGGTTACGGGTCAGCATTTCATCTCGCCTGATGCCAGTCTGCTTAAGCAGACTCGAAATATGATCCAGCGACTGAAGGCGTCGATACAATGTAAAGTTAGTCTGAAATACAGCGATGAAACAAGCACAACGCTTCGCCGTGCGACTAGTAGAAATTTGATTTGCATCATGGACCGGATAATCAGCCCCCCAATGTGCATCTTGATTATTTGTGCAGCAACTACCTTAATATGCCGGAGGCAAATATGTACGAGCGCATTCTGATTCCAACAGATGGTTCTGACATCTCGGCTGTAGCCGCCGATGCCGCAATTGCTTTCGCGAAAGTATGCAACAGCGAGATCATTGCGTTTTCGGTTGTCCAACCCGAGCCGATCTTCCCGTCCGCCGAAGGAGCGGTTGCGATAAGCATTCTAGGAGTTGACGTCCTAATGGAAGAGGGACAGAAGTATGTCGAGCGTGTTGCGGAAGCCGCGGCGAGAGCCGGCGTCAAGTGTGTGAAAATGACATGTTATGGGATTTCGCCTGCTGATGAAATCGTCGATGCAGTGACGCGCACAGAATGCGATCTGATTTTCATCGCCTCCCATGGTCGCCGTGGATTAAGTCGATTGATCGCGGGAAGCGTGACGCAGCGAGTCCTAGCCTACTCGCCAGTTCCTGTTATGGTCTACCGGCCGGCGGAACGACAGGTGGAAAAAAAATAGGAGTGGCTGGCTGCTTCGCATACATGATGACGCTATTGATGAGATTGCGGTGTGGACACGCGACTGTACATGCTGATCAATAGATCGCGCGAGTAAACGCTCCCGATAACACCATTGGCTCATCACTGACGGGGCAGCGCGGCGCCTAGCGACGGCGCGAATGCACTGCCTTTGGCGGCGCGGCGGTCGTTGCGCAGCATCGCTTAGCCGGCCGCGCGCGACCCGATGTTCGCCCTTTTAGCTAAAATCCACCGTCGCGCTCCATAGAAAACGCGCCATACCCTAGAAATGGCCACGCTGAATTGGATCTTCGGATTCTACCAGCATTGCCTAAGGGATCCGCTCGACTATATAACGCCAGCGGAGGCCCTACCAATCAACTCTGTCATAGGCTGATATTCCTAATGCCCGCGCCTACTGGTAGCGCTAAATGCGTACAACCTTGCAGTGCGCCATTGAACGAGGCTACACATTTTGCCAAAGCGGGACTATAGTCCGTGAATGAAACCTCGTCATAACCATAAAACCGCCAAGTTGATCGATGCGTCAATCAACGTCCTACGATCGCACGGATTCTACATTGCAGCGCGCATGCTGTGCGAAGCTGGCGTGCCGCCTGAGACTGTTTTTCGGGTGCTGAGGCAGCCTGGCCGGCGGCGGATCTACGACAACTGCGTAACACATTAGATCGCCCGTATGGCGACGTCATAGGTGCAGCCATGGCGCTTGTTCTTCAAGAAATCTTAATATGACTGCCCACTGCTTCGAGTGGAATGGGCTCAAGGTCGCCGTCGATAGGGATGAAAACAAACATTGAGCTGGATTTATTTAATCGACTCCGGTGCAGCCACTCGATTGCGAACCCATGCGATGCCTAGCGGCGTTGAGGACGTCGAGAAAGCGACTCGGCATTTCAAACGGTACATCGCGGATCTCTCCTAGAGTCGACCCGGCCCGACCGGCAGCAGCCGGTGAACAAAGAAAATCAAGGCGATGCAGAGTGCGAACAATGCGCAAGGTGGGTCTCGCTATCCGTGGGCCTTGATTGACGTGCGCCTCGATCGAGCGCAGTCTCGAACTTCGACTGTTACAGCTTATGGCGTGGGCCATCATTGCTAACGCACGACACGAGGAGATCATCATCGAAGCCTTGCCCCCCACCTTGACTAGAACCGACGGAACGATTGCCCCGCTCTCGCTACGCGAGCGTGCGCGCGCGATCGAGCAGACAGACATTGAACCACCCGGCGCCCTGGACCGCCTTCTGCATGGCAACCTGGCGCAAGTGACCTAGGGTGTCTCCCTTACCGGGCTCGGGTTGGCATGGATGGACTGGGGAATGCACTTGGCGCAGTCGCCAGGCAAGTGGAATCAACTTCTGGACAAGGCGCGTCGGAAAGACCTGCGCTGGTTAAACTATGCGGCGCGCGCCTCGATGGGCGCAGCGGCCGAGCCTTGCATTGCTCCGCTACCGCAAGACCGGCGCTTTGACAACCCGGCATGGCAGCGCTGGCCGTACAACCTGATGCAGCAGGCATTCCTGCTCAATCAACAGTGGTGGCACAATGCCACTACCGGCATCGACGGCGTCAGCAATCACCATCAGGACATGGTGTCGTTCATGGCCCGTCAGATGCTCGACTTGGCATCGCCAGTCAATTTCATACCGACCAACCCCGAGGTCTGCGAAGCGACATTCGCGGAAGGAGGCGCTAACTTTGTGCGTGGGTTGTCGAACATTCTTGAGGATGCCCGACGCGCACGGTCGGCCGAGCCGCCAGTGGGCACTGAGCAATTTCGGCCGGGAATCGAGGTGGCGACGACGCCAGGCCGGGTGGTCTTTCGTAACCGCCTGATGGAACTTATTCAGTATTCCCCGACCACGACAACAGTTCACGCTGAGCCGCTCTTGATCGTCCCTGCGTGGATCATGAAGTATTATATTTTGGACCTTTCACCCGGCAACTCGCTGGTGGGTCATCTGGTCAGCCAGGGACACACCGTGTTTGTCATCTCCTGGCATAACCCAAGTGAAGCCGACAGCGATCTCGGGATGGACGACTACCTGCACGACGGCGTTAACGCCGCGCTGCATTGCATCCGAGCGCTGCTCCCCGGGCAGCCCATCAACACGGTCGGCTACTGCTTGGGCGGCACTTTGCTGGCGATTGCAGTAGCGGCCCTGGCCCGCGATACCGATCACCTGATCAACTCCATGACCCTTCTGGCAGCGCAGACCGATTTTTCCGAAGCTGGTGAGCTGATGCTGTTTATCGACGAGAGTCAAATCGACTGGCTGGAAGACCTGATGCGGCAGCAAGGCTATCTCGACAATCGCCAGATGGCCGGGGCTTTTCGCGCGCTGCGCTCCAATGACCTGGGGTGGTCCCTGGTGGTCAACCAGTACCTGCTGGGCCGACGTGCACCCATGACAGATTTAATGGCATGGAATGCTGATACCACGCGTATGCCCTTCCGCATGCACAGCGAATACCTGCGCGAGCTTCTGCTTGAGAACGACCTGTCTTCCGGCCGCTACCGAGTCAATGGGCGTCCAGTTGCTATGTCCGACATCCGTGTTCCCTTGTTTGGAGTGGCAACCGTCAGCGACCATGTATCACCCTGGCGCTCGGTCCACAAACTGCATCTACTCTCGTCATGCGACATCGACTTCGTACTTACTAGCGGCGGCCATAACGCAGGCATCATCAGCGAGCCGGGCCACAAGGGACGACGCTACTTCAAATCCAGGCATGCCAAAGACAGCGGTTATGTCGATCCCGTGCGATGGCTGGACCAGGCGGAGGAATGCGAGGGCTCGTGGTGGCCTGCATGGACGGCGTGGCTGGAACGGGTGTCGAAAGCGCCAGTGGTGACGGCGCGTGAGCCAGCGCCTGGTCTGGAACCCGCCCCCGGGCGTTACGTACTCGAGCGCTAGGTCGACGCAGGCATGGTCGTGCATCGCTGCCATGACGGCGTATCACGCTCGGTAGCGATGGCACGCAGCCAGCCCTGGAACACCCGCACTCAGCGACGCGCTGCCCGACTCAGTAGCTTGCGCAGCTCGTTCGACCACAGGACTATACTGGCCATCGCCGCGCATGCCAGCCACTGATCGAAGTCCAGCGGAACCGTGCCGAACGCAGTGTTGAGAAACCCCAGGTGGACCACACAGATCTGCAGGACAAATGACAAGGCAACCGCTCCCCACAACCACCGGTTCGCAAACAGATGGCGGAAGGCACTTTCGGTGTGCGATCGAGCGTTAAAGCAGTTATATAACTGTGCGAATACAAGCACTGTAAAGCCGGCGGTACGGGCACTATCGATATCTCGCGACCCTTCGATCAGCCCGGCGGGCAGATATATATCGATCGTCAAAAGCGTAACAAGCGCCATGACAAGGCCCGTCTGGAGCACGCTTATCCACATGCTCGCGTCAACCACCCTATCGCTCAGCAGCCGGGGCTTGCGCGCCATGACGTCATCGGTCTGCGCGTCGACGCCCATGGCAAGAGCGGGGCCTGCATCGGTCAACAGATTAATCCACAGGATCTGGGTTGCCAGAAGGGGAAGTGCTACCGCTCCCCCTGCGTCAGTAAGGCCGATAACCCCACCGAACACCACGCCAAGAAAAACTGTCAAGACCTCACCCATATTCGAAGACAGCAGGTAACGCAGGAATTTTCTAATGTTGTCGAAAATCCCCCTACCTTCTCGTACTGCGCGGACGATGGTCGCGAAATTGTCATCGGCCAGGATCATCTTTGCGGCCTCCTTGGTGACCTCGGTTCCGGTAACGCCCATTGCGATCCCAATGTCTGCCGATTTCAGCGCCGGGGCGTCGTTGACGCCGTCGCCGGTCATCGCCACCACATTGCCGTCGGCCTGGAGTGCGTCTACGATCCGCAACTTGTGTTGTGGAGCTACCCGCGCGTAAACGGACGTCTTGCGCACCGCTTCGGCGAACCCGGCATCGTCGAGCTTATCGATATCGAGACCCGTCAGCACCAAGGCGCCGGCCTCGACGATGCCGAGATCAGCGGCAATCCGGCCGGCCGTGCGTGGATGGTCGCCGGTAATCATCACGGTTCGGATGCCGGCCCGGCGCGCCTCCCGAATTGCCTGGCCCGCTTCTTCGCGGGCCGGATCGATGATGCCCGCCGTACCAACGAAAATGAGCTCCTGCTCGAGCAGTTCGTCGGCAGCGGTGTCTTCGCCTGGTACGAGTGGCCTGTAAGCCACTGCCAGCGTGCGCAGCGCGGCATCGGAAAGCGTATCGATGTCACCCAGAATGCGCTTGCGCAGATCGTCGTCGAGTTGAACCACGTCGGCGCCGATCCTCATTCTGGTACACCGATGCAGCAGTACATCGGGGGCACCCTTGGTGACTAAAACGAGCTCATCATTATGTTCATGGTCCACTTCGAGGCTGGACATCATTTTTCGCTCGGATGAGAACGGGATTTCTCTCATACGCGAAAAGCGGCATTGACGCCGCCCGGCAACACCCAGCTTTTGCTCGGCGACGAGGAACGCGGCTTCAGTCGGGTCGCCCTGTATTTCCCATTTTCCCGGCCCTGTCTCTTGTAGCTGCGCGTTGCTTGCAAGGCTTCCACCGCTGAGAAGAACGATATTTTCTGCCAGCAACGGTCCAATGCCCAGAGCCATTCCGTGGTCCTCGACTTTGCCTTCTGGAGCGTAGCCGACACCGGTGACGTAGGTAGTGCCCGAACCCATTATGATGCGCTCGATGGTCATCTCGGAACGTGTCAGGGTGCCGGTCTTGTCGGACGCAATGACGGTTGCGGACCCCAGCGTTTCTACAGATGACAGCTTTTTGACTATGGCGTTATGGGCTGCCATCCGCCGCACCCCCATCGCCAGTACGACAGACAAGATTGCTGGAAGCCCTTCCGGGACCGCTGCGACAGCAAGTGAGACGCCTATTAACAAAGCATCAACAACGTCGCTGCTCGTTCGAATATCGGACAGCAACAGAATCGTCCCGACCACAATCACGGCGATTACGACAACCGCCATGCCGAGCATACGACCGATCCGAGCAATCTCTTTCTGTAAGGGTGTAAGCTCTTCCTTCGTGGCGTCAAGCATTCCGGCGATCGAGCCCATTTGTGTTGCCATGCCGGTCGCGGTGACGATAGCGCGACCGGTTCCCTGGACGACCGCCGTGCCTTTGAAGACCATATTCGCCTGGTCCGCAATCGAAACCGGGCCGGGCAGTGTCGACTGGTCTTTGAGCACGGCTTCGCTTTCGCCGGTGAGCGATGCTTCCTGGACGCGCAAGGACGCAGTGCCAACGAGGCGCGCATCGGCGCCTACTGCATCTCCCTCCCCCAGCAAAAGCAGGTCGCCGCGCACAAGTTGGGCACTGGGTACACGAATCACCTTTCCCTCACGAATTACCGAAGACGAAACTGCGGTCATCCTCCCCAGCGCCGCAACGGCGTTCTCGGCCTTTGCTTCCTGTATATAGCCTAGGATGCCGTTTAGAAGCACGATGACCCCGATGACACCCGCGTCGATGGGCCACCCTACCGAACCTTCAATGAGCCAGGCGGACAGTGAGATTGCCACTGCGGCCAGCAACAGGTAGACCAGCGGATCCTGGAAATGCGACATAAATCGTCGCCAGAGCGGCTGGCGTGGTGCGGCGCGTAGTTCGTTAGGTCCATCCTCCGCCAGTCGACGCTTCACCGCGTCCGATGTCAGGCCGCTTTCAGGATCAGTGTTGAGTGCATTGATGACGCCATCGATCTCTTGAAGCGAAAAATCTTCGATTGTGTTTGGAATTGGCATCTCTCGTCCAGATAGGCGCTTCGTGGGCCGGAACATAAACTTACTGGACATCAGTATCACGAAAGCTGTCGTCAGGTCGCAACTCTACGCACAACTGAAAACCAAGGACGAGCTGCTCTTGCCGGCTTTGCCCGCAGGCCGCCGGTGATTGGAGAAGGCGGGTGCTTTGCACGAATGCGCGCATACTGCAAAGTGTCTATCCGTGCCGTGGATCGGCACACAGGAGTTTACATGACTTGGCAGCTGTGGTCAGGCCTGGCTTTATGTTTGCTGGCGGTCTCTGCTTTGGGCCTCTCCCCTTTTGGGTCCAGACGGTGGGACGGCGCGATGCAGATCCTGGCGAGAGGACTGGAAGCAGGTCGAAGAGACGTTCATAACGATATACAAGGTCCGATTCGCTATGACTCGAGCGAACTCGAAGGCTTGCCCGCGCCGGTGCAGTGCTATTTCCGCGCAGTCCTGGCGGAGGGGCAGCCTATCATTGCTGGCGCGTCTATCGAACTTGCCGGCACCTTCAACATGTCGGCAACGGGGCAAAAGTGGAAGCCTCTTATTTCGCAGCAATGCGTTGTGACGCGCCGTCCGGGATTCTTGTGGAATGCACAAATCGCGATGCTGCCGGGTTTGAACGTGCGTGTGGTCGACAGTTACATCGCCGGCAAAGGGGCACTGCGTGCCGCTATCATGGGCTTATTTACTATCGCCAAGCTTAGTGGACGCGGTGAAATTGCACGTGGAGAGTTCATGCGCTTCTTCGCCGAAGCGGCCTGTTACCCGACCGCGCTGCTGCCCAGCCAAGGGGTGCGATGGGAAGCGTTCGACGACCGCGCGGCAAGCGCGACCATCGAGGACGGTTCACTCGCGCTTACGCTGCTGTTTAGGTTCAACGACGCAAACCTGATCGACTCCTTGCGTGCCGAGTCGAGAGGCGGCGCCATGGCTGGCAAAAAAATGATCATGCTTCCATGGGAAGGCAGCTGGTCAGACTACCGGACGCGTGACGGGATGACCGTGCCGTCCACCGGCGAGGTAGCGTGGATGCGCCCTGAAGGGCGCAAGCCGTACTTTGTCGGTACTGTCACTGCGGTCAGCTACGAGTTCGCGCCGTGAGACGGCCTATTACGCGCATGGGCCTCGTTGCTGGTGCCGTCATCGGAATCGCAGCGCTAGCGATCTGGTGGCGCTTCGACAATGACATCCAGCGGGCCCGCGCCCGCGTCGCGCACGGCAGCGTTCTCGTCTCGACCCGCTGCGGCCTCATCGAATACCTAGAAGTCGGAACGGGCGTCCCGCTCCTCGCTGTTCACGGCAGCGGCGGCGGATACGACCAGGGCATGGCCTTCGCAGGCGCGCTGACACAGCAGGGGATCCGCGTGATCGCAATGTCGCGTTTCGGCTACCTGCGTACGCCAATGCCCGCTGACGTATCGGCGGCAACGCAGGCCGATGCCCATGTATGCCTGCTCGATGCGCTGCGTATCAGTCGGGCCAGCGTTCTGGGCGGCTCAGCCGGCGCGCCATCGGCGCTGGAGTTGGCCATCCGACACCCGAAGCGGGTGAATGCGCTCATATTGATGGTTCCGCTGGCCTTCAAGCCACCAACATTGGCCGACTCGGCACCACCGTTGCCGCCGCTGGTGGAGAAAGCGATGATGCGCATGATTGGCTCGGACTTCTTGTTCTGGTCTGCGATTCAGCTGGCGCGCAATCAACTGATTAAGGTCGTGCTGGCGACACCACCTGAGTTGCTTGCTGGTGCGACTCCCGACGAACGAGCGCGGGTCAATGCAATGCTGGAAAACATCTTGCCGGTTTCTGGCCGAGCAAAAGGCTTGGCCCATGACACGGCAGCGGGCAAACATCTTGCGCCCGCGAGCTTGGCATCTGTCCAGGCGCCGACGCTGGTCATCAGTACGCGTGACGATCGGTATGGAACCTACGCCAGCGCCCAATACACCGCCAACGGAATTGCTGGTTCACGGTTTATCGGCTTTGACAATGGAGGGCATACCTGGGTTGGCCACGACGACGAAGTGATGTCTGAGATAGCGAAGCTTCTCAGGAAACCTACTCGGTCAGAGTGAAAGCGAAGCCGTCCAGCACGGATGCCGGCGCAGTCGTTAGCGTACGCTGAATATCAGCAAGCTGAGTCATCGTTGTCGGTTTTTCGTAGTCATTCCTACTGTTCATTGACAAGCGGCTGCGCTGCCAATCAGGAAACAACAGCACCTTGGAGTCGGGCATTATGAGAGGCTGGAAGTACCAAATCGAGGCACCGATTCGGAGCAACACTTCGTCCGGTGCCCCAAAACAAAAGCCACAATTTACTTAGGCGCCGGATGGTGCCTCGCGATCCACTGGTCAAGCTTTTTGATTTCTTTCGTCTGATCCGCGATGATCTTTTTCGCTATAGCCTGCATCTGGGGATGCTTGCCATTCTTGAGTTGTGCTTTGGCCATGTCGACACCGGCCTGGTGATGGGAGCGCATCATCATCGCAAAATCATGATCAGGATCGCCCGTCATCGTCATGGTCGACATTTTCTGATGCATGTCCTGCATGGTCTTCATCATTTCCTGATGAGACATATTACCTGGCTGCGATGCCGTGGCAGCGGCAGTTCCATGCTGGGCATGTTGGTCATGCTGCCCGGACTGGGCGAACGCGCTTCCCGCAGCGCCAAGAGTCAGTGCGACTGCCCCTGCAACCAGAGCGATACGTGCCTGTAAGTTTTTCATCTTGATCTCCTTGTTCAGATTGGTCAGCGTGCCGCAGGAACACCCGAATGCAGCACGTCCGTGCCGATTCTGTGAGGATTCAACACGTGTCTGCTGTGCGCTAACGCACCCTATGTTGACATTGATGCATCTACACCCATGCTACGTTCGATGCTGGTCCTGGCCAGCGTGCATGCTGCCTTTAATCCGCCTTAAGCCCCATGACTGGCCGAAAATTGTCGTGCTATACTCCGCTCGACCATGACCCGCACTCTGAAGACATTCCTGCTCTGGCTGTTGATTGCCGTGCTACCGCTCAACGCGGTCGCTGGCAGCCTTGGCATGTCTTGCTCGCCGGTTCATCAGCAGATGCAAGAACCGACTGTCACCGGTGTGCCTCAGCAGGAAGACATGACTGGTGCACATGCTCACCATGGCGCGGAGCATGCAGGCCATGTGGTCGATTCGACCGCTGCAGCCGATCCGCTTGCCCCGGATATTGAGAAGCAAGCACACACTTCCTGCAGTGCCTGTTCGGCTTTCTGCCTCGGCGCAGTCGCGCCACCTTCAACTGATCTCACCGTTCCTTCATTCGACGGTTCTGACGTTGTTCTCCCCTCGCCTGCCGCGTTTGCGGTGGGCTTTATCCAGGACGGCCCTCAGCGCCCTCCCCGGCACCAATCCGCTTAATCGAAACAAGAGCTGACCCGGCTGTTTGCAGCCGCCGGTGTTGCGCCTCTTGAGCATCAGCGCATGCTTACGCACGCCCGTTTCCGATTTTGAGGACTGACAATGAAACTCAAGCTTTGGGCCGCCACTATTGGTGCCCTGCTGACTGTGCCTGTTTCCGCACTGGCCCAGCAATCCGACCACGCGCCTGACCCGGCAGATCCACGTATTGCCGTTCCCCCTGCACTGTACGAATCCGCCTTCACGAGCGTTTCCCTGCCTCGGCCGCAAGAAAGCGATGTTACGCCTGACAAGGTCTGGCGAACCGCGAACGACACCGTAGCTGGAGGCCCCGGGCATGCGGGGCATGGGGCCGCGCACGGGACCAACCCTGCGCCAGCAAGCAGCCAGGCACACGCGGGGCATGCGGCGCCGGCACCCGCTGCGAAGCCAGCCGTTCAGCATGCTGCCGACCACAGCAAACATCACTAAACCAAGGCACCAATGACAATAAAGCCACCAATTCCCTCACTGCGTGCCATTGCTGCAAGCGTTGCGGTCCTTGTTCTGAGCGGTTGCGCTACCTTCTCGAAGGACGGCGGCCTCGACGCAGTCTCGACTTTGACGGCCGAGCGCACAGGCCAGGACATCCGCCTCTCGAGAGCAACTGGCGAGAGCGAGCCTGCGCAGGCTGAGCTTGCTAAAATGCTGAAGCAGCCGCTGTCGGCCGACAGTGCCGTACGTATCGCCCTTCTTAACAATCGGGGCCTGCGCGCCTCGCTCGCCAACCTGGGCGTAGCTGAGGCCGACCTCGTGCAGGCGGGCCGCATGAGCAACCCAAGCTTCAGTTTTGGGCGCATGTCGGGCGGCGGAGAGACCGAGATCGAGCGCAGCGTCATGATCGACCTGGTCGGTCTGGTCACCATTCCACTGCGCCGAGATATCGAATCGCGCCGCTTCCAAAGCGCCAAGCTCGTTGCGGCTACTGAAGCGGTTCGCCTGGCTACCGACACACGCAAGGCTTACTTCAACGCCGTGGCGGCTGTGCAGGCGGCGCGCTACGCGGAACAGGTCCGCGACGCAGCCCAGGCAAGTGCCGAACTGGCGCAGCGCATGGCCAAGGTCGGCAACCTCAGCGCCCTCGACCAGGCACGCGAGCAGGCCTTCTCTGCCGAGTCAACAGCCCAGCTCGCCCGAGCCCGCCACAACGCAACGGCGGCGCGCGAGCAGCTCACGCGGCTGATGGGCGTTTGGGGAGCGAACACGGCTTTCCAGCTCCCAGACAAGCTCCCTGAACTGCCGGCAGCTCCGCGCGATGCCGCCAATATCGAGGCGACCGCAATGCAGCAGCGTCTCGACGTGCGTCTGGCAAAGCTGGACACGGAGGCGACGGCGCGCGCACTGGGGCTGACGAAAGCGACTGGATTCGTCAACGTCCTCGACGCCGGCTACGCCAACGCGAGCAAGTCGGGCTCCCCGCGCGAGAACGGCTACGAGATCGAGCTGGCCCTGCCCATCTTCGACTGGGGCGGCGCACGCACCGCCAAGGCCGAGGCGCTCTACATGCAGTCGGTGCACCGCACGGCCGATACCGCCACTGTCGCCCGCTCGCAGGTGCGCGAAGCCTATTCGGCCTACCGGACCACGTACGACGTCGCCAGGCACTATCGCGACGAAGTCGTCCCACTCCAGAAAAAGATCTCCGAAGAGACCCTGCTCCGCTACAACGGCATGCTGATGAGTGTCTTCGAGCTGCTGGCCGATGCACGCGCCCAGATTACCGGCGTGAACGCTGCCATCGAAGCGCAGCGCGATTACTGGATCGCCGAAACCGATCTGCAGGCTGCCATCAGCGGAAGCGGAGGGTCTTCCGTTTCGCTGGCATCAAGCTCCTCTGCCGAAGCAGCCCCCGAACATTAAACAAGGAATTAGTAATGAGTTCTCGTCGAGATTTCTTCACCGGCGCCGCAGCGCTGGTCGGTGCCGGGCTGGTAAGCCGTGCAGGCGCCGCCACGCTGCCAGAGGCGCCGATCATGACCACCGCTGCGACGCAGCCACCGCTGCTGCCTCCTAACGGCCGTCCGTACAACCCGGTCGTCACCCTGAACGGCTGGTCGCTCCCTTGGCGCATGAACAATGGCGTCAAGGAGTTCCACCTGATCGCCGAACCGGTGGTGCGTGAAATCGCTCCCGGCATGAAAGCGAACCTGTGGGGCTACAACGGCCAGAGCCCGGGCCCGACCATCGAAGTGGTCGAGGGCGACCGCGTCCGCATTTTCGTGACTAACCGTCTCCCTGAGCACACGAGTATTCACTGGCATGGCCAGCGCCTGCCGAACGGCATGGACGGCGTCACGGGCCTGAACCAGCCCGGCATCCAGCCCGGTAAAACCTTTGTCTACGAGTTCGTGGCACGGCGCCCGGGCACCTTCATGTACCACCCGCATGCCGACGAGATGGTGCAGATGGCGATGGGGATGATGGGTTTCTGGGTGACCCACCCGAAGAATCCGAAGCACCATGCGGTGGACCGCGACTTCGTTTTCCTGCTCAACGCCTACAACATCGAGCCCGGCAGCTATACGCCGAAGGTCAACGAGATGCTCGACTTTAATATCTGGACCTTCAACAGCCGCGTCTTCCCGGGCATCGACACGATGAACGTGCGCCAGGGCGACCGTGTACGCATCCGCACCGGCAACCTGACGATGACGAACCACCCGATCCACCTCCATGGGCACGAGTTCGAAGTGACCGGCACCGACGGCGGCTGGACCCGGCCCGAGTCGCGCTGGCCCGAGGTGACGACCGATGTCGCCGTGGGCCAGATGCGCGCCATCGAGTTCGTCGCCGACGAGCCGGGAGACTGGGCCTTCCACTGCCACAAATCGCACCACACGATGAACGCCATGGGTCACGAGGTGCCGACCCTGATCGGCGTCGACCACCGCGGCGTCGCCGAGAAGATCGCCAAATTGGTCCCCGACTACATGGTGATGGGCGACAAAGGGGGCTCGATGGGCGACATGGAGATGCCGATCCCGGAAAACACCTTGCCGATGATGACCGGCCGGGGACCGTTCGGCGGCGTCGAAATGGGCGGGATGTTCACCATCCTGAAGGTGCGCAAGGACCAGAAGCCCGGCGATTACGCCGATCCCGGCTGGTACAAGCACCCGCCCGGCACCGTCGCCTACGAGTGGCAGGGCGAAGCACCAAGCGCCGTGCGCAGCCAGGCAGCCGGTGGCCAGGCCATGCCTGCCGTGAAGCCCGCGGAGGTCGAGATGACCGTTCGCAAGCCCACTGGCCACCAGGGTCATCATTGAAGTCAATTTCATAACCAAACCAAGAAAGAACCCACCATGCATGCATTCCCGACTCTCACGATCGCCATCGCACTGGCCGCCAGCGCGTCCATCGCCAACGCCCAGCAAGACGCGCACGACAGCCACGCCGCGCATGCCGGCCACCAGGCCGCCGCGCATGCCGAACTGACCGACGGCGAAGTGAAAAAAATCGACAAGGAGACCGGAAAGATCACGTTGCGCCACGGCGCGCTGAAAAACCTGAACATGGCCGCCATGACGATGGTATTCCGGGTCAAGGACCCTGCCATGCTCGATCAGGTCAAGGTCGGCAGCTTGGTCAAGTTCGCGGCCGACCGGGTGGACGGCGCCGTGACGATCGTCCAGCTCCAGGCGCCCTGATTCGCCGGCCCCGACAGGATAATCGAATGAAAACCACCAAACTGTTCGTATCGATCGTGGCCGCTGCCGGCTTCCTCTTGGGCGTTCCAGCGCTTGCGCATACCAAGCTGGCGTCCTCGGTGCCCCAGGCAAACGCGGTGCTCGCCAAGGCGCCGACCCAGCTGCGCCTGCAGTTCGGCGATCCTCTCGAGCCGGCTTTCAGCAAGGTCAAGCTGATCGACGACAAGGGC
>JANNNC010000117.1:0-1627 GCA_031398335.1 Massilia sp. | reverse complement strand
GGCATCATCTCGCTGGGCGGCATGGTGTACAAGGGTTCGGTGCGCGTCGGCGGCGACAAGTTCGACGAAGCCATCGTCAACTACATCCGCCGCAACTACGGCATGCTGATCGGCGAGCAGACCGCCGAAGCGATCAAGAAGGCCATCGGTTCGGCCTTCCCGGGTTCGGAAGTGAAGGAAATGGAAGTCAAGGGCCGCAACCTGTCCGAAGGCATCCCGCGCGCGTTTACCATCTCGAGCAACGAGATCCTGGAAGCGCTGACCGACCCGCTCAACAACATCGTCTCGGCCGTCAAGAACGCACTCGAGCAGACCCCGCCGGAACTGGGCGCCGACATCGCCGAGAAGGGCATGATGCTCACCGGCGGCGGCGCGCTGCTGCGCGACCTCGACCGTCTGCTGATGGAAGAAACCGGCCTGCCGGTGCTGGTGGCCGAAGACCCGCTGACCTGCGTGGTGCGCGGCTCGGGCATGGCGCTGGAACACAATGACAAGCTAGGCTCGATCTTCTCGTACGAGTAAGCCCGAGCTCGGCTGCTCGATGGTGTAAGACCCTGGGCAAGCTGGCCGGTGCAACGCCGGCCGCCTGCCTGCGCTGATCGCTCGCGGCTTTTACTTAGCCGTCAACATTGAGATTCATGGATTACAGTCCTCCGCCGCTATTCAAACAGGGCGCCCCCGCGCGGGTGAAGGTGACGGTATTTGCGCTGTTGTCGCTGGTACTGCTGGTGGTCGACGCGCGCATGCATGTGCTCAACAAGGTGCGCCAGGTCGCCGCCACCGTCCTCTATCCGCTGCAGATGGCCGCCCTCATGCCGCGCGACGCCGTCGCCAGCATGGGCGGCTATTTTTCCTCGCTCTCGAGCCTGCAGAATGAAGTGCGCGACCTGAAGAACCAGCAGGTGGCGCAGGCCCAGTCGATGCAGCAGGCCCAGCTCCAGATGGCCGAGAACGCCCACCTGCGGCGCCTGCTCGAAGCGCGCGAATACCTGCCGGTGGCCTCGATCATGGGCGAGATCCTGTACGACGCGCGCGATCCCTCGACCCGGCGCATCGTGCTCGACCGGGGTAGCCGCAACGGCGTGCAGCCCGGCCTGCCGGTGATCGACAACGCCGGCGTCATCGGGCAAGTGACGCGCGTGTTCCCGTTCACCTCCGAAGTCACCCTCCTGACCGACAAGGAGCAGGCCATTCCGGTGCAGGTGCTGCGCTCGGGCCTGCGCAGCATTGCGTACGGCCGCGGACGCTCCGGCCTGCTCGACCTGCGTTTCGTCGCGCCCGACGCCGACATCCAGGTCGGCGACGTGATCGTCACCTCGGGCCTGGACGGCATGTACCCGGCCGGCCTGGCCGTGGCCAAGGTGGTGCAGGTCGAAAAAGTCGCGGCCGGCGCTTTTGGCCGCGTGGTGTGCCAGCCGCTCGGCGGCGTCGACCGCAACCGCCAGCTCCTGATCGTGATGTCGACCGTGGCGCGCGCACCGCGTCCGGCGGAACCGCCGGCGCCGCCCGCGCACGGCGCCAGCCGCCGCAACCTGCCGAAGATGGAACCGGTACCGGCGCCGCCGCTGGCGGCCTCGCCGCTGCCGGCGCAGGGCTTGCCGACCCAGCCGGGCACGCCGGGCGCCAC
>JANNNC010000080.1:0-17203 GCA_031398335.1 Massilia sp. | reverse complement strand
GGCTTCGGTGGCGACGACCATGTGCTCGAGTTTTTCGAACACGGCCAGTTCGACGATCATCGCGTGGATGTAGGTGACGTCGGCGGGTTCAGCGGGGCGAATGGAAAAATGGGTAACGGCGGTCATGGGGTTTCGATGGCGTTGTTGACATTGTTGAGGGTTGCAGGAGCGACAGGTTTGGCCGCAGGTGCGCGCAGGGCCCAGGCCACGCTTGCCAGGCACAGGATCATGCCCAGGAACTCGACGGGGCCGGGGCGATAGTTTTCCAGCTGGATCGACAGCAGAACCGACAGCACGGGTGTGATGACGCCGATATACACCGCTTTCTGCGGGCCGATGCGGTTGATCAGCGTGAAGTAGGCGAGGAAGGCGATGACCGACCCGAACAGCGACAGATAGATCAGGCCAAGCGTATACGTGAGGGTGGGCGGCGCCACGAAGCGCTGGCCGGTCAGGACGACGTACAGCGCGACCATCAGCGTGCCCCACAGCATCGACCAGGCCGTGGTGAGCATCACGTTGCTCGACTCCTTGCGGATATTCCCGACCACGATGCTGCCGGCCGAGCTGGCGATGGTCGCGACCAGCGCCAGCACCACGCCCAGCAGGAACTGTCCGCTGCCCCCACGCTGCATGTCTTGCCAGGCGTTGCCGATCGAGTGGTAGAACAGCAGGCCGACGCCGCAGATGGCCGCCGCGCCGGCGCTCCAGGTGCGCGGTGCGATCGGCGTACCGTGGAAGACGCGGCCCAGCAGCGGCGTCCAGAACACCATCAGCGCGAACAGCACGGCGACCAGGCCCGAGACCACGACTTCCTCGGCCTGGTAGGTGCAAATATAGGATAAGCCGAAGGTTGCCATGCCCTGCAGCATCAGCCACTTCTGGGTGCGCCACGGCAGCTGCAGTTTGACGCCGCGGCCGATGCAGAGGACGAACAACACGCCTGCCGCGAGCGCGAAGCGGTAGACCACGGACACCGCCGGCGGCACTTCGCCCAGCTGCAAGGTAATGGCCCAGAAGGTGGAGCCCCAGATGAGCGAGGCGATGATGAACAGGACGGGAGAAGACATCGCGGAAGTATACGTGCTTTCCCTGTTTCCTGCCGTCTATAACTTGGAAAGGCACGGGCCGGCTGCGGGGCTGGCGCCGCGCTGCGGCTGCGCTGCATCAGCCTGCGGGCGATGCAGCGCGGGGACTGATCAGTGGGTCACGCGCGTATTGTAGCCATTGCTCAGCAGGCGCACGCGCTCGCCAGGACGGAACAGCTCGTCTGCCGCCTGGGTGACGGCGCGCAGCTCGCCGCTGTCGAGTTTGACCGTGATTTCGAAGCCGGGACGCGTATTCGCGCCCGCTTCGACCCGCTGCCCGAGCAGGCCGCCCGCAATGGCGCCGACGATGCTCATCGCCGCCGAGCCGTTGCCGCTCCCGGCCAGCGAGCCCGCCAGGCCGCCGAGCGCGGCGCCGCCCATGGTGCCGATGCCGGATTCCGGATTGACGATGACGACGTTACGGACCGACTCGACCGTGCCGGTGCGGATGACTTGCTCGTTCTGGGTCTGGTAGGCGCGGTAGACGCTGCCGGACGGCGGCGGCGTGGCGCAGCCAGCGAGCAGGGCGACGAAAACGAAAGTGAGGGAAGTTTTCATGGCAGTCTCCAAAAGCGCGATGCGCTGCCAGGAAAGCTTACTCCTCGAAAGCGGCCCGCGCCACACGCGTCGGCGCCTCAGTAGACCAAATTAAAACGCCGGTACAGGAAGCCCAGCACGAACAGCGGGCCGATCAGCAGGAAACGCAGGTCGTCCAGGAAGGATGGCTTCTTGCCCTCGATCTTGTGGCCGATGAACTGGCCGATCCAGGACACGACGAATACCGCGATCGACAGCGGCAGCACGGTCATCAAAGGCATCGCCGCCAGGATCGCCAGCATCAGGATCGACATGGCCAGCATGCCGACCGCGAACGGTTTCGACAGCTGCAGGTAGTACCACATCGCCCAGCCGACGGCGGCCAGCGCGGCGACCGGGTGGATGGCCCACAGGATGCCGAGCAGCGAAAACACGATCAGCGGCACGCAGACGAAGTGGATCAGTTCATTGGTCGGGTTGCGGTGGCTCTCGCTGTATTGGGCGAGCAGGGCGTGGATGGTGCGGGTCTGGTCCAAGGGTGTCTCCGGCCGTGATTGTTATGCGGAAGATTCTACACCGGCGCGGCGGTAAAAAATCAGGCCGCGACGCCCTCCTGCGGCGCGAACGCCGGCCGCGCGCCCAGGCGCATCTGCGGATGGTTGGCGAACACCTCCGACACCCATTCCACGAACACGCGCACCTTGGCCGACATGTGGCGGTTCTGCGGGTAGACGATGTGCACAGGCAGCGGATCGCTGATCCAGTCCGGCAGCACCTGCACCATGCGGCCTTCCTCGACGTGGCGCACCAGGAGGTAATCGGTCATCTGGATCACGCCCAGGCCGGCCAAGCCCGCCTGCACATAGGCATTCGAATCGTTCAGGGCAATCACGCCCGGCATCGGCACTTCGATGCGCTCGCCGTCGCGGTTGAAATCCCAGTCGTAGACTTTACCGGTCTTGGCCGAAAAATAATTCACGCAGCGGTGTTTGGCCAGGTCGTTCGGATGCTGCGGCATGCCGAAGCGCGCCAGGTAAGCGGGAGCGGCGGCGGTAACGAAGTTGATGATGCCGACGCGCCGCGCGATCAGGCTGGTGTCAAGCAGCGGGCCGCCGCGCACCGCGCAGTCGACGCCTTCCTCGACCAGGTCGACTGGGCGGTCGGTGCTGCCCATTTCCAGCGTGATGTCGGGATAGCGCTCGAAAAAGGCAGGCAGGGCCGGTATCAGGATCTCGCTCGACAAGCCGGTCGGGGTATCGACGCGCAGGCGTCCGCTCGGGTTGATGCGCATGCGCGACAGCGATTCCTCGGCTTCGCGCACGTCCGACAGGATGCGCACGCAGCGCTCGTAATAGGCAGCGCCGTCGGAGGTGACCGTCACCTGGCGGGTCGTGCGGTGCAGCAGCTTGGCCGAGAGCGAAGCTTCCAGCGCCTGCACCAGGGTCGAGACGCTTGCCTTCGGCAGGTCGAGCATCTGCGCCGCGCGCGTAAAACTGCCGGTATCGACCACCTGGACGAAGACTTCCATGGCTTGCAGTTTGTTCATAAGCACCTCCTTCCCGCCATTTTAATGGGAATTTAAGCTTATTGTTCGCCATATCCGAACAATCAATTCGACATTGCCATCTTTATCTCGTTGTGGATCGTGTCTATAGTGATCGCATTGCAGCAAAACTTATTCGCAAGCGGGAGCAGGACATGAAGATTCCGGACAGCATCGTTGCAAGCATCGCCATGGCGATCGGTACCCTGGCAATGGCCGGGGTCGTTGGCAGCGGCGCCTATGCCCAGGCAGCGGGAGCCGAGGCGCGCGGCGTGCATGCGTTGTCGACGGCAGTTGCGCAAACGCTGTGCAAGGAGACGGCGCCGGTGGCGACGCTGGCCGCGGTCGCGCCGGAGGTGGCGCCATGAACGACCGCCTCGACATTGTGAACGCCGCCGCCGACGCGGTCCGGGTGCGCGAACTGGAAGTGGCCGGCGAGCAGGGCCCGTTGGCAGCGCGCCTGTACGCCAGCGGCGAGAAGGGCAAGCGCGATACCCTGGTCGTATTCTTCCATGGTGGCGGCTTCGTCAGCGGAGAACTCGACGACGCCGACAGTTTCCTGCGCCACCTGGCCGGCGTCAGCCACACCCCGGTGGTGCTGGCCTCGAACTACACGCTGGCCACCGTGCGCCCCTTCCCGGCGGCGGTCGAGGATGCCCACGCCGTGCTGCTCTGGGCGAAAAAGAACAAGACGAAACTGGGCTGGAACGGCAAGCACCTGCTGGTGTCCGGCATCGAGGCCGGCGCCAACCTGGCGGCCGTCTGCGCCCTGATGTCGCGCGACCGTGGCGCGCCCAGGCTGGCCGGCCAGATCCTGATCATGCCGATGCTCGACCCGGGCCTGTCGACCTGCTCGATGCGCGAGATGCCCAACTGCCCGGACCAGGAAAAGCTGGCCGACGGCTGCGCCGCCGCCTACCGCGGCTACCTGCCGAACGCGGCCGACCGCACCCACCCGTATGCCTCGCCGCTGCAATCGAGCCGCCTGAAAAACCTGCCGCCGGCCCTGATCCTGTCCGCCGAGGACGACCCCTTGCGCGACGAAGCCGAAGCCTACGGCGCCAAGCTGGCCAGTTTCGGCGTGCCGACGACCGTGCGCCGCATGCTGCCGGCGCCGCAACTGGCCGACGACCGCAACGAATGCGCCTGCGAGGGGCCGGCACTGGCCGCCATCGCCGATTTCATCGCTGATCTCGAAGGGCAGGGAGCCCTTCACACCTAAGTCAGCACCTTCCTGATTTTCCAACACTAACGAACTGGACAACCGCACCATTTTGGTGCGGCTGAGCCCGCTTTTCCCGCGATTCGTCGTGGGCGGGACGGGTGTCGCCAAGCTATTTACATTCTTGCAAGAAAAAGGGGCCGCCATGAAAAACCTGACACAATTTACAAGCGCCGCCAGGCCGCTGATCGTCGCACTCGTCGCGGCCGGCATCCTCGCCGGCACGCTCAGCGGCTGCGAGGACGCGACCGGAAAACCCGCACCTGCGGCGCCAAGCGCGCCACCCGTCTCGGCCGCCATCGTGCTGGAAAGGCCGATCGCGGAAACCCAGGAATTCTCCGGCCGCCTGGAAGCGATCGAGCGGGTCGAGATCCGCTCGCGTGTCAGCGGTTTTATTACCGCCGTCAACTTCAAGCCGGGCAGCGAAGTCAAAAAGGGCGAGGTACTGTTCGTGGTCGACCCGCGCCCTTACCAGGCCGAAGCCACCCGTGCGCAAGCTGCCGCCGCGTCGGCCCGTGCCCGCGCCGATCTCGCCAGGCGCGAACTGGCGCGCGCCGAAAGCCTGATGGCCGACAAGGCGATTGCCCGCCGCGAATTCGACGAAGCCGCCGCCAACCAGAAAGAGCTGGAAGCGAACGCCGGCGCCGCGCAAGCCCAGTACGAAGCGGCGCGCCTCAATCTCGCTTACACCCGCGTCGTCTCGCCGATCGATGGCCGCGTCTCGAAAGCCGAAATCACGCTCGGTAACCTGGTCGACGCCACGGCGGTACTGACCTCGGTGGTCTCGCTGGAACGCATCTACGCCAGCTTCGACGGCGATGAGGACACCTATCTGCGCGTCGGCGCCCGTGCCCGCGACGGCGCCCCGGTGGCGGTGCGCGTCGGCCTGGCCAACGAAGAAGGCTTCCCGCACGAGGGCAAGCTCGAATTCGTCGACAACCAGCTCGACGCCCGCACCGGCAGCGTGCGCATGCGCGCCACCTTCGAGAACAAGGACGGTTCTCTCGTGCCCGGCCTGTTCGCCCGCGTGCAATTGGGCGCGGCCGACAGCCGCAGCGCGGTCTTGATCAACGAGCGCGCGGTGGGCACGGACCAGAGCCGCAAATTCGTGTTCGTGGTGGGGGCCGACGGCAAGGCCGAATACCGGCCGGTGACCCTGGGCCCGGTGGTCGACGGTTTGCGCGTCGTTCGCAGCGGCGTCAAAGCCGGCGAAAAGATCGTCGTCAACGGCCTGCAGCGCGTGCGTCCCGGCGCGACGGTAGCGCTGCAGATCGTGCCGATGGATTCCGCCGCGCCGCTGGCGCTGGCCGCCGTTGCCGCCGCCAAGGAGTAAGCCATGAACTTTCCCCGCTTCTTTGTCGACAAGCCGATCTTCGCCGTCGTGCTGTCGGTGCTGGTCTTCGTGTCGGGCCTGATCGCCATCTTTCAGCTGCCGATCTCGGAATACCCGGACGTGGTGCCGCCCTCGATCGTGGTGCGCGCCCAGTATCCGGGCGCCAATCCGAAAGTCATTGCCGAAACGGTGGCCGCGCCCCTGGAAGAGCAGATCAACGGCGTCGAGAACATGCTGTATATGTCTTCGCAAAACACCTCGGACGGCGCCCTGATGCTGACCGTGACCTTCGCCATCGGCACCAATGTCGATCAGGCCGAGACGCAAGTGCAGAGCCGCGTCCAGCGCGCGCTGCCGCGCCTGCCGGAAGAGGTTCGCCAGATCGGCGTCACCACCGTCAAAAGCTCGCCCAACCTGACGATGGTGGTGCACCTGAATTCCCCGGACGGCCGCTACGACGACCTGTACCTGCGCAACTACGCGACCCTGAACATCAAGGACCGCCTGGCGCGGATCGAGGGCATGGGCGAAGTGCAGCTGTTCGGCTCGGGCGACTATGCGATGCGCGTTTGGCTCGATCCGCAAAAGGTCGCCGCGCGCGGCCTGGTGGCGGGCGACATCGTCGACGCCATCCGCGAGCAAAACGTGCAGGTCGCGGCCGGCGTCATCGGCCAGGGCCCAAGCAAGGGCGCCGATTTCCAGCTGACCGTGAATACGCAAGGCCGCCTGTCGAGCGTGGAGGAATTCGGCGCCATCATCGTCAAGGTCGGCGAGGACGGTTCGACCACCTTGTTGAAAGACGTGGCGCGCCTCGAGATGGGTTCCAATTCGTATGCGCTGCGTTCGCTCCTGAACAACAAGTCGGCGGTCGCGATCCCGATCTTCGAAGCGCCGAACGCGAATGCGCTCCAATTATCCACCGACGTGCGTGCCACCATGGCCGCGCTGTCGGACGAGTTCCCGGAAGGCGTCGAATACAGCATTGTGTACGACCCGACCCAATTCGTGCGCGAGTCGATCGACTCCGTGATCACCACCCTGTTCGAAGCGATCGTGCTCGTCGCACTGGTCGTCATCGTGTTCCTGCAAAGCTGGCGCGCCTCCATCATTCCGCTGCTGGCGGTGCCCGTATCCGTGGTCGGCACCTTCGCCGTGATGCTGATGTTCGGCTTTTCGATCAACACCTTGTCCCTGTTCGGCCTGGTGCTGGCGATCGGCATCGTGGTCGACGACGCCATCGTTGTGGTCGAAAACGTCGAGCGCAACATCAGCAACGGCTTGAACCCGCATGACGCGACGATCCAGGCAATGAAGGAAGTGTCCGGCCCGATCATCGCGATTGCGCTGGTGCTGTGCGCCGTGTTCGTGCCGATCGCCTTTGTATCCGGCCTAACCGGCCAGTTCTACCGTCAGTTCGCGTTGACGATTGCGATCTCCACCGTGATCTCGGCCTTCGCTTCGCTCACGCTCGCCCCGGCCTTGTCGGCGGCCCTGTTGAAACCGCACGGCGCGCCGAAGGACCGCCTCACGCGCGGCATCGACGCCGTCTTCGGCCGCTTCTTCGCTGCCTTTAACCGCTTCTTCGGGCGCGCCTCGCACCGCTACGAAGGCGGCGTGCAGACGGTCCTGCGCCGCAAGACCTTGTCGCTCGGCGTGTATGCGATCCTCGGTATCGCGGCGGTATTCATGTTCAAGGTGGTGCCGCCGGGTTTCGTGCCGCAGCAAGACAAGGCCTACCTGATCGGCTTTGCCCAGCTGCCGGACGCCGCCTCGCTCGACCGTACCGACGCCGTGATCCGCCGCATGTCGGCCATCGCGAAAGAGATCCCGGGCGTCGAGTCCTCGATCGCTTTCCCCGGCCTGTCGATCAATGGCTTCACCAATGCGCCGAACGCCGGCATTGTCTTCACCGGCCTGAAACCGTTCAGCGAGCGCAAAGGCAAGGACCAATCGGCCGAAGCCATTGCGGCCGAGATCAACAAGCGCATGAGCGCCGTGGAAGACGCCTTCGTGATGGTGCTGCCGCCGCCTCCCGTGAACGGGCTTGGCACCACCGGCGGCTTCAAGATGATGCTGGAAGACCGCGGCAACCTCGGCTACGACGCACTGTACAAGGCGGCGCAGGCGATGCAGGCCAGGGCCTGGGCGGATCCGCGCCTGGCCGGCGTGTTCTCGAGCTACCAGATCAACGTGCCGCAGCTGTTCGCGGACGTCGACCGCGTAAAAGCCAAGCAGCTCGGCGTGCCGCTGCAGACGATTTACCAGACGCTGCAAGTGAACCTCGGTTCGCTGTACGTGAACGACTTCAACCAGTTCGGCCGTACCTACCAGGTGCGGGTGCAGGCGGACGCCCAGTTCCGCTCGCAGCCGGACCAGATCGCGCAGCTGAAGGTGCGCAGCACGAAAGGCGAGATGATCCCGCTGTCGTCCCTGATGCAGGTGAAGGACAGCTATGGCCCGGACCGCGTGCAGCGCTATAACGCGTATGTCTCGGCCGACATGAACGGCGGCCCGGCAGCCGGCGTCTCGTCCGGCCAGGCGCAAGCCATTTTCGAGCAGATCGCGAAAGAGACGCTGCCGAAGGGGATCGCTTACGAGTGGACCGACCTGACTTACCAGAACATCCTGTCGGGGAACACCATGGTCTACGTCTTCCCGCTGTGCGTGCTGCTGGTGTTCCTGGTGCTGGCCGCCCAGTACGAAAGCTGGACGCTGCCGCTGGCCGTGATCTTGATCGTGCCGATGTCGATCCTGTGCGCGCTGGTCGGCGTCAAGCTGACCGGCGGCGACAACAACATTTTCACTCAGATCGCGCTGTTCGTGCTGGTGGGCCTCGCTTCGAAAAACGCGATCCTGATCGTGGAATTTGCGCGGGAACTCGAACACCATGGCCGCAGCGTAGTCGACGCCGCGCTGGAAGCGAGCCGCCTGCGCCTGCGTCCGATTTTGATGACCTCGATCGCCTTCATCATGGGTGTCGTGCCGCTGGTGTTCTCGACCGGCGCCGGCGCCGAGATGCGCCACGCGATGGGTGTCGCCGTGTTCGCCGGCATGCTGGGCGTGACCTTCTTCGGACTGTTCCTGACGCCCCTGTTCTACGTCCTGCTGCGCACGTTCGCCAGGCGCTTCGAACAACCCGCCGCCGCCGCTGCCGTGGTGCGTGCCGAAGGAGTACACCAATGAGAACGATGATTGCACGCGGCGTCGCGCCCTTGCTGGCCGCACTGCTGCTGAGCGCCTGCGCGGCGCCGGTCTTCAAGCAACCTGCCATCGACACCCCGGCCGCCTTCAAGGAAGCCGCTGGTGAAGTCAGGACCGCCGTCGATGGCAGCCGTTGGACTGTGGCGCGTCCGGCCGAACAGCAGCCACGCGGCCAGTGGTGGCTCGCCTTCCAGGATCCGCGCCTGACCGAACTGGTCGACGAGGCGACGCGCAACAACGCCAGCCTGGCCGTGGCCGCCGCGCGTGTCAAACAGGCGCGGGCGATCGCCGGGATTGCGCAAGCGGACCGCGTGCCGCAAGTGGGCGTCGCGGTCCAGGCCCAGCGCGTCCGGCCCTCCGCACTGGAAGCGGGCCTGCCGCAGGGCAGCCCGGTCGCTCCGCACAACAGCTACAGCGCCAGCCTGAGTGCCAGTTACGAGGTCGACCTGTTCGGCCGCGTGGGCGCCAACGTGGAGGCGGCGCGCCAGGATGCGGGCGCCAGCGAAGCGAGCTACCGGTCGGTGCTGCTGTCGCTGCAGGCGGACGTGGCCCAGACCTGGTTCCGCCTGCGCGCGCTCGATGCGGAGCTGGCCACCGTCGACGGCGCGCTGCGCCTGCGCGAGGAAAGCGTGCGCGTCAACCAGCGCCGCTTCGACCTGGGAGACATCGGCGAATTCGACCTGTCGCGCGCGAAGACCGAGCTGTCGGCCACGCGCGCCGAGGCGATCGGCCTGCAGCGCCAGCGCACGAATGCCGAACATGCACTCGCCGTCCTGCTCGGCCGACCGGCGGCGCGTTTTACCGCCAGCACCAGCCCCTTGCCCGGCAGTGTCGCCTTGCCCGCGATTCCCGCCGGGCTGCCCTCGAACCTGCTCGAGCGCCGGCCCGATATCGCCGCCGCCCAGCGTGCGATGGAAGCGGCGAACGCCCGCATCGGCGTGGCGCGCGCGGCGATGTTCCCGGCCTTGAACATCAACGCGGCCGGCGGTGGCCTTGGCGGCACGGTGGCCGAGGTGTTTGCATGGAGCAGCCGCTCCTGGGTGCTGGGCGCGCTGCTGTCGCTGCCGATCGTCGATGGCGGACGCAACAAGGCGAACGTGGCGCGCAGCGAAGCAGCCCTCGAGGAATCGGTGGCGGCCTACCGCGAACGGGTGCTGGCCGCCTTCGCCGAGGTCGAGGACAACCTGGCCGGCGTGCGCATCCTGGCCGAGCAGGGCGCGCAGGTCGACGACGCGGTGCGCTCGGCGCGGCGCTCGGCGGAACTGGCGCGCAAGCTGTATGACGCCGGCCGCTCGAGTTACCTCGACCTGCTCGATGCCCAGCGCAACCTGGCGTCGGTGGAACGCAGCGCGGTCCAGCTGCGCGGCAACCAGGCGCTGACCACCGTCGCCCTGATCCGCGCGCTGGGCGGAGGCTGGGATGCGCCGGCGCTTGACGCCGCGGCGCCGCTGGCGATGCGCTAAGCCTGATTAAATGTGCCCCTTGCGGCGGATCCAACCGGGTCCGCCGCATTTTTTTATGTGCGGCTACAATCGGCGCATGACGACTCCGGCACCTTTCGACTCTACCCTGCTGACCGGCCTGGCGCCGGTACTCGATCTTGAGACCCGCATCCTCATCCTCGGCAGTTTTCCGGGCGCGCAGTCGCTCGCCGCCGCCCAGTACTACGCGCATCCCGTTATGTGTGAGGAGGTTTGTTCAGTGTGTATGTAAAATGGGTCTGAAACCCGCATGGAGTCCGGCCTTGACTCATTTACACAGTTAAAATCCGGAGAAGAAGTGTTCATTTCGCACGACGCTATGTTTAACTTACTACACGCAAAGTCGTCCCTATGCTAGTTGGCTTGCCTCCCGTTCTTGATCAGCAAACCCGTATCGTTATTCTTGGAAGTTTTCCTGGTGAGGCTTCGCTTTCGGCAAAGCGATACTATGCACATTCAAGGAATCAGTTCTGGAGGCTTATGTCTGCAGTGACCAATGAACCTCTCGCAGACATGGATTACGACGAGCGATTGGCTTGCTTACTTGCTCATCAGATCGGCTTGTGGGACACCATCGCTGCTTGCAAACGTGAAGGAAGCTTGGACACTGCTATTCGCCAGGCACAGGCCAACGAATTCGGCGTTTTGCTACGGCACAGCCCCCATCTTTTCCGTGTCTGCTTCAACGGTAAGACCTCTGGCAAATCCGAGCAACGCTTTAGCATAGCAGGCTTCGAAACCCTGGCATTGCCCTCCTCATCGCCAGCCTACGCTCATATGTCGTTCGAAGATAAGCTAGCTGCCTGGAAGAAGATCGTAGACCCAAAGCAGTAGCAGCGACGTATGGCCGCTTCACTATTCCCGATCTTACATAACGCCCTTGGCGTTGATCTGGATGGACGAGCTCCGCAACAGCAGCGTCGCACCGGCAACTTACGCCGCGTATGCCACAGCGCGCAGAACACTCCACGCAGCCAAGTAACTTTTAGTTCATCTTGATGAGCTAATTTCTGTGCCGGGTGGTAAGATGCATGCCATAAATTCATCACCACTAGTCATACTCCGGGGACCTTTTGAATTTTCTGTATAAGCACGCTCGATGGTTCGCGTTTCTTCAAGTGGCAAGCGTGATTGGCTTAGGCATCGGTTCTCTGTGGTACGGAGCCTGGTTTCCCGATGCTCAAGCTGAGCTGCAGCAACGATTATCAATTGAAGCTAAGAGAACTGTGTCGAAACCAGACTTCTGGACCGTCTCAACGGACGGGTTGTCTCTTCGCACTCCAGTACCGCTTACTTTCGTTTCGCTCATCTTAACCCTGCTTGGCGGCATCGGCTCAGTAGCCGCAGCTTTTCGACTAAGTGACCTCGAACTAAAAGAAAATGAGTTTAAAAGGGAGCAGGAGAGTCACGCGGAGACACAGCAATATTACTACGATTCCATACATGATCACCTAGTACGTCTCTTTGCTAGCAAATTAAGTTGCTTCGATGAAAGCTGCCGCGCCAGCGTTTATCGTTACGACGGGGAGTCCCATTTGCTTAGGATGGTTTTTCGGTACGCTCCATTTTCCCGGTATGAATCTAAAGGGCGCGTTGCATTCGCTGCCGGCGAAGGGTTCGCTGGCGCCGTATTGGCGGCGGGCGAACACTTATTTGCAAGCTTTGCAGAGAAACCAGGCTCCCCAAAATATTGCAGGGAAGTAAATTTATTTCTGAAGAACTTCGATACGTCAATCGATTCCGCGGTCATTGCGCGACTGCGGATGAAATCTTATTGTTACTTTGGCTTTTCGATTCGTGACGTCGAGTCAGGACAGAAATTTGCTGTTTTGGTATTAGAGTGTGTGAAGAAAGGGCGCTTGGACCAAGACGAAATATTAAGAGTTTTTGCCGATCAAAAAAATCAGATGGCAAAGTACGTAAAGCACATTGTTGCGTTGGACTCGCAGTTAAATCCTTTCGGGCGGGCTGGATAATGTTAAATATTGAAGACGTGCTTGTGTATATCTGCAAGCACTATCCACACCCCGACGAACTGTCGAAAGCTCGGATAACGAAACTGGTTTATTTGGCGGACTGGGAGGCAGCCTTGAAAACCGGACTGCCTCTTACCGGAATCAAATGGTTTTTCCATAATTTCGGTCCTTATGTGGAGGACGTGATTGAGGCCGCGCGAATTAGCTCGAGACTCGATGTTATACGAACTGAGAACATGTATCGAGAACCGAAAGAGTTAGTACGTATCAAAAAGGGTGCCTCGGATTCAAAATTAGAAAATTATCAAGAACAGATTATAAACAGCGTAATCGGGGAGACTAAAAATTACTACTGGAAAGATTTCATAAGGCATGTATATGAAACATACCCGATTGCAAATCGAGAACGCTACAGCGAACTTGACTTAGCGGCGTTAGCAAAAGAGGAAATAATGAAGGGCAGGGCTCCGGTCGGAGTAAAAGCCCCGATACAGCGTATTTAGTGATCTGATGAAACGTGTCTAGTCCGAGTCCAAGAGCAGGCTAGTCATGAAATCCGACGTTCTGGTATCGGCCAAAAGAGGTCATTGAGCGTTCACGAACTCCAGGCCTAAATACTCATTAAACAGAGTAGAAGCACAGAAAGCCTATATGTCTGATCAAACTGAGTCAACCAATCAAGTTCTGCTCTGCTCTGACTGTTTCACAGATGAAGGGCTGCGGATCGATGCAGCAAAAAACGGCCTTACGCTACAAGGTGAATGCCCGAATTGTAAAAGCGCGAATGGGCAAAAGCTGACTCGAGATCACATTGAAAGTCTAGCGTGGCGCTTCTTCGTGAGTGGAACCATGGTTCGATGTGAGTACGGCGCAGCGCCGGTGATTCAGTCCAACGAGCACCATTACGGTCGAAGCAACATTGTCCCATCAGCATGGCTCCAGAATGACGTCAAGCTTATTGAGGAGTCCGCTAAGATTGGACTGTTCAATTATGGGCCCAGGCTGTGGATGGTTGGAGAAGTCGAGCCACTCAAGGCGTTGGAGGATCCAAAGACTCGTTCTCAAATCATTAAACGTATTTTGAGGGAATACCCGGGAGAAACACTCAGCGAGGGCAGCAAATTCTACCGGTTGCGCGTCGGCCCAGGACGTCCAGCAGAGCCCTCAGAATATGACAGCCCACCAGTAGCTTTCGCAGGTAGGGGGCGTTTGGACTCTCCAGGTCTATCCGTGATGTACGGATCACAAGATCTTGATGTCTGTATTCATGAGTGCAGGGCTTCGGCAGAAGACGAACTTTATGTCGCAACCTTAAAGAGTGAGCGGGATCTGCGACTACTAGACCTGACTCACCCCTTGGCGGAAACGGTGACCGAGTTCGAAAGCCTAGATATGGCGGTTCACATGTTGTTTCTTGCCCGCTCTCACTCGTACGAAATCGCCCGTGACATTGCTCTTGCTGCGAAGGAGGCTGGGTTTGACGGAGTGATCTATCCGTCGTTTTTCAGCCTGATTCGCACCGGCGCGCATCCTTTCGAAACCGTCTACGGCATGTCGATTCGTCGACACCATCCGGAGCGAAATCAGTATGTCGAGGGATGCACCATTCGCAATCTTGCCCTGTTTGGGAAGCCAATAGAAAGCGGCTTGGTTAGCGTCGACTGCATCAATCGTCTGATACTCACCCAAGTTGGCTATCGTGGCCATTTCGGGCCAGTCGAGTATTGAAATCGTTCTAGAATAGCTGGACTCTACCTTCGTTCTCAAGATGGGAGACAAGGCACACATGAGCGATACGCGAAAGACGATTGACATAACGTACGCGAAGAATGCGTTATTCATCCGTAAATCAGTTGCAGTCGTTTTTGGCGTTCCTCTCGACCAAGAGCTAACGTGGGATTTTCTCCAAGACAGGCTCTGTAGTTCTACCGAGGTAGCGATGCCAAACTGTGTACTCATCCGTGGAATGCCGAGCGCTACCGGCGAACTCGAGGATGAGAGTCGAATGCTCCGCGTTTTTCTTCGGGCGCTAGAAGACGCGCGCGGCGTCAAAGTCCGGTTTGCTTTGCACGACTGAGCATATAGCGTGACAAGGTCCGCTTCAGGTCGTTAGCGGACAGTACAATGTAGTCCGCAATCGGCCAGGAGCAGACGTTCCCAACTACTACTTTTGACCAGCATGGAACCCTTTTTAAGGTCTATATTCCTCATTGCAGGACAAGCAATAGCCTCGATAGGGAGCGGATTGACTTTCCTATTAATCGGTATGTCGCCTTTGTACATCGCTGCGTACCTGCTTTTCGTTGAGAAAGTGGCGTTTAGAAGTTCGAAGCTTTTGTATGCTTCTTTGATCGCGCTCTTCTTGGGGATGTCTGCTGTAATTTTGATTTCCGCCATCGTCATGGGGATGTGGGGTTGAGTTCAACTGACTGGCGAAGGTCTGCTTCGGGTCGTGAGCGGACGTTACAATAAGTCTGCTGCCGGCCAAGAGCTGACATTCACAAGCTATACGAGAAAAATCATATGCAAAACAGAGGGTGAAATGGATATTAAAATGCTCGCTATCCCGGGAATGTTTTTGGCAGCAATATGCATCAGCTATTTGCTGGGCCTCTTTTCTAACATGCCGTTATGGTTGATTGGTATTTTCACTTCTACTTTTCCCATGCTGCTGTTTTGCATCAGTTTCCCAAGAGCGCAGTGGGCAGAAGGAATGATGGTTATTGGAGGATATGCGGTCATGGTAGGGCCTTTCTTAGGGGTGTTTTGCTACAAAGTAGCGAAATTTTCCAGGGGGTCTGCACAATTGGCCAAAGAACAAGCGAGAATACGTGCGACGTATGGGCGGCGCAGTTAGTCGCCAGGGGCACTACCTCTCGTCCGCCATCGGCCTGAAGCGTGATGGCCCCCGCCTCCATGAAGGTGCCGCGTGACCGTTCGCTTTGGGTTGCCGACGGCTCTTCCAAAGGTCCGAGAACGACATCCGAGTGGCTCGAAGGTAGATTGCCTCGCCCCGTGGCTCGTCGGATCGTACCCAAGGGGGTCTTGGCATTGGCTTAGCGCTCGTTAAGAGCCTGGTCGCTCTGCATAACGGCGAGGTGCAGGATCAAAGCGATGGCCCGGAACGCGGATCGACGTTCACGGTCTCGCTGCCGTTGCTTGCTTCGCTGCCGCAGGAATCATTATCGGAAATGCGCAGCTTGTCAGTGCCGTCGAAGCCGTTGAAGATGCTGGTAGTAGACGACAATGTCGATGCTGCCGACCTCCTGGGCATGTTCTTGGAAACCTCAGGGCATCGGGTGATCGTGCAATACAGCTCGGCGGACGCACTGGAGAAGGCTGCGGTCGAGAAATACGATGTATTCGTGCTTGATATCGGACTGCCCGATATGGACGGGAATGAGCTGGCGCGGCGTCTTCGCGCGAGCCACCAATCGGCCCATGCGACGCTGATTGCCGTCACGGGCTATGGCCAAGAGTATGACAAGGAGAGTTCGATTGCCGCAGGTTTCGACTACTACTTCGTCAAGCCTGCCAATCCGAAACTCCTGGTGGAACTGCTGGCCAGGATCAATCCAGCATAGAAGAACGAGCTGTCATGAGAGGCCGACGCTGGACCGTTCCGTGCTAGTCGTTCCTGCATACTTGCCGCAAGGGGCGAGGAGAATTAGCTAATAGTGACGGTTTAATGTCCGCTTTTGGCCGATTCCAGCCAGTCGAGCCAGCATAGCAGATTGCCAAGGAGAAAAATCGCGAAGTGTCGCGACAGGCAGCTCCCGACCCATAGCGGACACCCCGTAGGCACTTGTTACCGGCCCAGACCATAATAGACGCCCCCAATGCCCACCCGTTCGTGCGACCGCGACTTACAACCCAGTGACCTCTGAGCTTTAAGATTTTCCACGCGACAGCCGAATATCGTCTTTCACGGCATGAATACGTTTGTAATCGGTGACCGGCCAGTGCGGTTCCTGAAATTCATGTGACTGAAATTCGCGAACAAAGCGCCAGAAGGGTAGAAGGACTTGCGCAGCGTTACCTCGGGTCTCTGCGACTTCTCTGCCGCGAGCGCCGCCGCTTTCTGTAGCAAACACTAATTTAAACTGAATCTCATCGCCATCGGGCGTGAAGTACATGTAATAGCCATCAGGTTCCAAGTGCCACCAAACGCTCGAAGGAACACCATTAGCAGCAAGATCGAGTGCCACAAGCAGGTCCTCAACAGGGTTATTCGGGACATCCGAAGCATCAATCTCCACAGTCTTCCCACCAACCAAAATGGAAATAGTCAGCCATCCGTGTGACGGCGGCTGGTAGGAAATCTGAATGTCAGTCGTGGGCATTCTTATGTGTGTGAGAGCCGCAAATAACCAATAGAGGGAAGCCCACTCTTGGCCGATTCCAGCCAGTCGAGCCAGTCGAGCCAGTCGATCCAGCATAGCAGATTGCCAACGAGAAAAATCGCGAAGTGTTGCGACAGGCAGCTCCCGACCCTAAGCAGACGCCTACATTACGCTTTTCTGTGGCCGCTCATTACTTGAGCCACCACATACCCGATTCGAGTTGCTCGGTACGAGCTGAATCAAGCTCTGCCGCGCATGCAAGCTTCATCTCAGCAGCACCATTGCCCACTGAAGCCAGTGCTTCTCGCAACGAACACTGCTCATCCTTGTATTTTCGATACGAAGTCACGCTTAACTCGAAGTGCTGTTGGACCGGCGTCAGGTAGTTTGTATCTTCCTGACTTTTGGAGATGTTCACTCGCATTGCTCGCTCGGCTGCTTGAAGCTTGTCGCCAGCCAAGGTGGCCCGAGTAGCAACG
>JANNNC010000040.1:0-17166 GCA_031398335.1 Massilia sp. | reverse complement strand
TGCATCGCACCCGGCAGCGTCGGCGAGAGCAGGCAGTCGCCGGCACCGCGCGTCGCTTCGATGTGCTGCTGGAAGAACGACTCGCCGTTGGCGAAGGTGCGCATCAGCGCGCTGCCCAGGCCACCGCGCATCTTGCCCTTCAGGTCGAGGGTCGATTCCATCATCACCATCGCGTCGGATTCGCAATAGATGGTTTCGCCCTGTCGCATCGAGACATGCAGGAAGGGATCGACATCCCCGGTCACGGTAAAAGTTGGCATATTAAATGGCTTCCTTTTGGTCGGGATCCCGATAAAGCTACTGCGCGTCGAATTTTTGGCTTGCGATGCTCGCTGTACGCCGTACAGCTGCGCTTCTCAGCCAAAACTTCTTCCGCTCGCTACGCTTTCTCGAGACCCCTTCAGGTAGTTGGTTAGACGTTGACGCCGTAATTCTTGGCGAGTGGCCCCAGGCCGCCTGCGAAGCCCTGGCCGATGGCGCGGAACTTCCAGTCGGCGCCGTTGCGATACACCTCGCCGAAGACCATTGCCGCTTCCGTCGAGCCGTCTTCCGACAGGTCGTAACGGGCGATTTCCGCGTCGCCGCTGGCGTTGATGCAGCGGATGAAGGCCTTGCCGACCATGCCGAAGTTCTGGCGGCGGGTTTCGGCGTCGTGGATGGTCACGGCCAGCACGATCTTGTCGACGTCGGCCGGGACCTTGGTCAGGTCGACGCTGACGTATTCGTCATCGCCTTCGCCGGCGCCGGTGGTGTTGTCGCCCGAGTGAACGACCGAGCCGTCGGCCGACTTCAGGTTGTTGTAGAAGATGAAGTCGGCGTCCGAGCGCACTTTGCCCGATGCGTTCAACAGGAAGACTGCGCCGTCGAGGTCGAAAGCAGCGCCGTCGGTGGCACGCGTATCCCAGCCGAGGCCGACCTTCAGGTTGGTCAGGCCAGGGGCTTCTTTCGACAGGTTGACGTTGCCGCCTTTTTGCAGACTGATTGCCATGATGTGTATCTCCTAGTAAGTGAGTACTTCTTATGAACACCGGTGGTACCACGCGCAGCGAACTGGTGTTCTGCCATTCGCCGTGCGGTTCGTTGTGCGAGGCGCTCGTGGCGCTCTCGCGAAATTCTGTGCAGCTGTTTTTACGCTACACCGTGTCCTTATCGAGACGGTGGCAACCATCGCCACCGCCCGACAAGCTAGTTACGCCAGCTCTTTGGCGCCATGCGACTCAAGCGCCGCATGCTTCTTCTTGTACTGGATCGACGACCACAGCGAGGCGGCGATGAAGGCCACACCGGTCAAGCCGGTCACCAGCTCAGGCACGTGGAACTTCATACTGGCCAGCATGATCACGGCCAGGATACCGATCGCGTAGTGCGCGCCGTGTTCCAGGTACACGAACTCGTCCAGCGTGCCCTTCTTGACCAGGTACACCGTCATCGAACGCACGAACATCGCGCCGATGGCCAGGCCCAGCATGATGATCACGACGTCGCTGGTGATCGCAAACGCGCCGATCACGCCGTCGAAGGAAAACGATGCATCGAGCACTTCGAGGTACAGGAAGCCGCCGATACCGCCGGTCTTGACCATGTCGCCGACGTTGCTGTTTTCATCCGACTCGCTCTTCTCGAGCAGGCTGCTGATCATGTCCACACCGACGTACACCAGGATGCCGTAAATACCGGCGACCAGGACAATCATGCGCTGGGCGCCTTCGACGAAGGTCGAAGCGAACAGCAGGGCCGCGAGTGCGAGCATGACCGAAATCGACGACACTTTACCGAACGAACCGAGCTTCTTCTCGAAATTGCCCAGCCAGTGGATTTCTTTTTCCTCGTCCAGCAGGAAGTTCAGGAAGACCAGCAGCAGGAACATGCCGCCGAAGGCCGCCACTTCAGCATGGTGCGCCGTCAGGTGACCGGAGAACGACTTTGGATCGTTGATCGCCAGGTTCCAGACTTCGGTCATGCCGAGGTCGGCCGCTACCGCGACGATGACGATCGGAAACACCAAACGCATACCGAACACGGCGATGATCATGCCCAGGCCGAGGAACAGCTTGAGCCAGAATTCGTTCCAGCCCTTCAGCACCGAGGCGTTGACCACGGCGTTATCGAACGATAGCGAGACTTCCATGACCGACAGGATGGTCGCGATACCGACCGCCGTCAGCGCGCCGGACATTCCGCCATGCTCGTAACCCCACCACGCGGCCAGGGCCAGACAGATGATCGTGACGAGGAAAGATCCTCTAAAGTGCTTCATGTTGATTTCCTTTCAATTAAAAAGTTCGACATATTATGTTTCCTTCAATGTTGAATTGATGGGACGCAGTGTACGGCTATACAAGCTATTGAAAAAGCGAAGATAATCGAAGCATTACTTCGAGAAAACGGAACACATGAAACACGCAGGCACCAATTTCCGCCATTTGTACTATTTTTGGGTCGTCGCCAAGGAGGGTAGCATTACCCGGGCTGCGGAACGATTGCACCTTGCCGTGCAGACTGTCAGCAGCCAGATTACCCTGCTCGAACAGTCCCTCGGAAAATCGCTGTTCACCCAGCAGGGACGGCGCCTGTTGCTGAGCGAAGCGGGCCGGCTGGCGCTTACCTATGCCGACCAGATCTTTCTGTTGGGCGAGCAGATGCAGGACGCGCTCGACCAGAGCTCGACCCTGCGCACCCGTCTGTCGGTCGGCATTTCCGATTCCTTGCCAAAACTGACGGCCTACCGCCTGCTGGAAGCGACCACGCGCCTGGCGACGCCGGTGCGGCTGGTCTGCTCGGAAGACCAGTACGAAGCGCTGCTGGCCGACCTTGCCCTGCATAAACTCGACGTGGTGCTGACCGACCGCGCCCTGCCCTCGGGCGGCACGCTGCGCGTGTTCAGCCACATGCTGTTCGAAAGCGAGATGACGGTGGTCGGCACGGCGGACCTCGCGGCCACCTATGCACAAGATTTCCCAAAGAAACTGAATGGCGCGCCTTTCCTGCTGCCGACGAGGAATAATGCATTGCGCGGCAAGATCGACGAATGGTTCGAGCTGCAGGGCGTGCATCCGGACGTGGTCGGCGAATTCGAGGACAACGCTTTACTGAATACCTTCGGCCGGCGCGGCCTGGGCCTGTTCTTCGCGCCCGCGGCGCTGGCCGGCGACCTGTTCGAACAGCTGCAGGCGGTGCTGGTGGGACGGGTTCCCGAGGTGCGCGAGCAGTTTTATGCGATCTCGAACGAGCGCAAGATCCAGCATCCGGCAGTCGAGGCAATCTTGTCCGCGGCGCATCATGGAGGGCTAGGCGGCGGTTGAGCGCATGTACCTTGTACAATGCCTGTCAGTTTTGCTCTTTATCAACTCTGCATTTATATGGAAAATCTTATATTTGTCGTTCTGGCACTGTTCCTGGTTGCCCTGAACGGCTTCTTCGTGGCGGCGGAATTCGGCATTGTCACGTTGCGCAAGACCCGCGTACGCGCCATCGCCAAGACCACCGGCCTGCGCGGACGCATCCTGGCCAAGGTCCATGGCCAGCTCGACGAATACCTGTCGGCCTGCCAGCTCGGCATCACGCTCGCCTCGCTGGGCCTGGGCTGGGTCGGCGAACCGGCCTTTGCCAGCCTGCTCGAGCCGCTGTTCGCGATCGTCGGCGTGACGTCCCCGGAGCTCATCCACGGCGTCTCCTTCGTCGTTGCCTTCAGTGTCATCTCCTTCCTGCACATCGTGGTTGGCGAACTGGCGCCGAAGACGCTGGCGATCCGCCTGCCGGAATCGGTCGCGCTGTGGTGCGCGCTGCCGCTCTTCGGCTTTTACTGGGCCATGTATCCGGCGATCTGGGTCTTGAACAAAAGCGCGAACGGCGTCCTGCGCCTGGCGGGCCTGGCCGGCAGCGGCAGCCACGACACCCATTATTCGACCGACGAACTGAAACTCATCCTGCGCACGAATACCAGCACCAATACCGGCGCCGGCGCCGGCGCCGACAAGTTCACCCACGACGAGCGCCACATCCTGGCCCAGTCGCTCGAGTTTTCCGAAATGGCCGTGTCCGACCTGATGCGCCCGATCAACGAAGTGATCGCCCTGCACGAAGACCTGTCAATCGAGGAAAACCTCGACACGGTGCGCCGCAACCGCTTCTCGCGCTATCCGTTTTTCGACGAGGAAGGCGAGGAAGTACTCGGCGTGATCCACCTGAAAGACCTGTTCTTCGCCCGGCAGGCAGGGAAAGACATCAGCGACCTGTCGCAATTTTTGCGTCCGGTCGAGACGATCTCGGCGCGCACGCCGGCCCAGGACATTTTCCGGCGTTTCCGCACCGGTGCGCCGCACTTCGCGCTGATCGGCGAAAAGGGCAAGCGCCCGGTCGGCTTCATCACGCTCGACAATTTGCTGGGCGCGATGGTCGGCGAGATCCGCGACGAATTCCGGATGAACGAAAACGACTGGCTGCCGCAATCGGACGGCACCTATATCGGCAAGGCATCGTTACCGATCTATTCGCTCGAGCGCCTGCTCGGCATCGACATCGACAACGAGGAAATGGGCCTGGACGACGTCGAATCGGTCGGCGGCCTGTTGATGGCGAAGCTGGGGGACATCCCGAAGCAGGGCCAGCGCATCGAATTTCCGAAATTCGACGTGGTCGTCAAGAAGACCAACGGGCCGCGCATCCTGCTGGTGAAAGTCATTCCGCGCCTGGCGCGCGGCGAGGACGAAGACGACGCCGGTTAACCCGCCAGCCAAGCGCCCTCAGGCGGGCAAGCGGGCTATAATGATTGCTTGATAACATCGCGGCGCTTTCGCATTGGAAAACAGCATGTCCGTCTCTACCCGTCATAATGTGTCCGTCTCCGGCCGTGGCAAGGCCACCATCATCTTCGCCCATGGCTTTGGCTGCGACCAGGATATGTGGCGGATGATGGCGCCCGCCTTCGAAGAGCGCTTTCGCGTGGTCAAGTACGACCTGATGGGCAGCGGCGGCTCCGCGCTTTCCTTCTACGACCGCCAGAAGTACGGCAGCCTGCACGGCCATGCGGCAGACCTGCTCGAGATCGTTGCCGAGTGTGCCGAGGGACCGGTGATCTTCGTGGGCCATTCGGTCAGCGCGACCATCGGCATGCTGGCCACGATCGCCGCGCCGCAGCGCTTCGCGGCCCAGGTCATGATCGGCCCGTCGCCCTGCTTCATCAACGACGGCGACTACGTCGGCGGCTTCGACCGCAGCGACATCGACGAACTGCTCGACACCATGGACTCGAATTACCTCGGCTGGTCGAGCAACCTGGCGCCGGCCATCATGGGGGCGCCCGACCAGCCGCAGCTGGCCGAGGAGCTCACCAGCAGCTTCTGCCGCAACGATCCGGAGATTGCCCGTCACTTCGCCAAGGTGACGTTCCTGTCGGATCACCGCGCGGATGTGCCGGAATCGACGACCCCGGCCCTGATCCTCCAGTGCAGCGACGACCTGATCGCCCCGCGCGCCGTCGGCGACTATCTGGCGCAACACCTGCAGCGCAGCACCCTGAACGTGATCGAGAATATCGGCCACTGCCCGCACATGAGCGCGCCGTCTGCCAGTTCGCAGGCAATCCACGACTTTCTCGCCGCCCATTTGGAATGACCGACGCAGCGCTGCCCCCGCTTGACGCGCTGTACGAACAAGCCGGCTGTGGCCTGCTCGTCACCGATGCCAAGGGGCTGATCCTGCGCGTGAACGCGACCCTGTGCGCCTGGCTCGGCTTCACGGCGGACGAGCTGGTGGGACAGGCTCGGATCCACGATCGCCTGCCGGTCGGAGCGCGCCTGTTCCACCAGACCCATTGCGAACCGATTCTGCAAATGCAGGGATCGCTGGCCGAGCTGCAGCTGGAGTTGTTCGACCGCCAGAAGCAGCGCGTGCCGATGCTGGCCAACATTGCCCGGCGCCGGCATGGCGACCGGGTGTATGACGAATGGGCGCTGTTCGTCGCCAGGGACCGCCGTTCCTATGAACGGGAACTGCTCGCGGCGCGCAAGGGAGCCGAACGCGCCTTGGCCGCGCAGCTCGAAGCCGAGCAACAGCTGCGTGCGCTGAACGATGCGCTGTCTGACGCCGACCGCCGCAAGGATGAATTCCTGGCAACCCTGTCGCACGAATTGCGCAACCCGCTCGCGCCGATGCGCAGCGCCATCGAAGTGCTCAAGCTGGGCCGCGCCGACGGTCCGCCTCCGGCGCGCCTGCTGGCGGTGTTCGACCGCCAGCTGCACCACCTGACGCACCTGGTCGACGACCTGATGGACATTTCGCGCATTACCCAGAACCGGATGGAGCTGCGCCGCAGCCCGATCGGACTGGCTGCGATCCTGCACAGCGCGGCGCACGACGCGCAATCCCAAATGACGGCCGCCGGGCACACGCTGAGCGTCGCCCTGCCCGACCCGGACGTGATCGTCGACGCCGACATCACCCGGATGACGCAGGTGGTCGTCAACCTGCTGACCAACGCGGCCAAGTACACGCCCGATGGCGGCGCGATCAGCCTGCGCTGCTGGCAGGAGGACGGACAGGCAATCATCGAAGTGCGCGACAACGGCATCGGCATCCCGGCGCATGCGCTCGACAGCGTGTTCGGCATGTTCTCTCAGCTCAAGCCGGCGCTCGACCGCTCCATGGGGGGACTCGGCATTGGCCTGGCGCTGGTGCGCGGCATCCTCGCCCTGCACGACGGGAGCGTGAGCGCCGACAGTGCGGGAGAAGGCCTCGGCAGCACCTTCACCGTGCGCCTGCCGCTGGCGGCATCGCTCGCGCGTGCGCAGGCTGCGGCGGCCGCCGCCGGCGTCGTGCAGCCACGCAGGGTCCTGATCGTCGACGACAACGAGGACGCCGCCAACACCCTGGTCATGTTCATGGAACTCTACGGTTGCACGGCGCGCGCGGTGCATAGTGCGCAAGCGGCGCTGGATGCGCTGGCCGGATTCGCGCCCGAGGTCGCCCTGTTCGACATCGGCCTGCCCGACATGAACGGCTACGAACTCGCCCGCCGCGTGCGCCTCCTGCCGGGCGGCGCCGACCTGCTGCTGATCGCCGCCACCGGCTGGGGGCAGGAGTCGGACAAGCAGCTGGCGTTCGCGGCGGGGTTCGATCATCACCTGACCAAGCCGATTGATTTCGACAAGTTGCGGGCCTTGCTCGCGCGGGAATGACGCGTTTCGATTGCGGACAGGTTGAACCGCGCGGGCACGAGTGCCCACCCTACCAGTCGAGACTGATGTGCACCGCAGGGTGGGCCGGGCGGCCAACCGCTCTCGAGCCCACGCGTTACGGCATTCGCGCAACTGCCGCAATTTATCCCTGCGACACGTCCCCCTTCTGCACCACGATCGGATCCCGCGTCCCGGTCCACTCGCTCATCAGGGAATATCCCACCGCCAGCAGCACCGGCCCGATGAACATCCCCACCACCCCGAACGCGATCACCCCGCCCAGCACGCCAAGCAGCGTCAGCAGGAAGGGCAAGCTGGTTCCGCGGCTGATCAGCATCGGCCGCACGACGTTGTCGACGCCGCTGATCAGGACCGTGCCCCAGATCACCATGAAGATCGCCCAGCCGGTGCTGCCCTGGGCGAACAGCCAGATCGCGGCGCTGCCCCAGATCATGGGCGGGCCGACCGGCACCAGGGAGGTCACGAAGATCAGCACCGACAGCAGCGGCACCGCCGGCACGCCGGCGATGGCGAAGCCGATCGCCGCCACAAGCGCCTGGGCCAGGGCAGTGCCGAGCAGGCCGTACATGACGCCGCGCGTGGTCTGGCTGATGATGTCGGTGACCGCTTCGGCACCCTCGCCCATCACCTTGGTCATCATGCTCGACGTGACGGCGATCAGCGAATGGCCGTCGCGGTAGACGAAAAAGCTGACAAAAGCGGCCAGGCTCATTTGCACGACGCCGGTACCGAGCATCAGGCCGCCGGCCATCAGGTAGTGGCGCGCCGGTTCGAGCATGCGCCGGGCCAGCGACAGCATCTGCTCGCGGCTGGCGACCAGCTGGCGCAGGTAGTTATCGACAGACTCGCCGACGAAGGGCAGCTCGCGGATCCAGCCTGGGGGCAGCAGTTCGCCATGTTCGAGCGCATAGCGCATCTGGCCGAAGGTGGAGGCGACGTCGTCGGCCAGGTTGTAGGCGACGGTGGCCAGCGGAATGATGACGAGCAGGGTCAGCGAGAGCGTCATCGTCAGCGCCGCCAGCGAGCGCCGCCCGCGCATCGCGTGCAGCAGGCGCAGGTAGAGCGGCCAGGAAGAAATGACGACGGCGACCGCGAACAGGATCGCCGGCAGGAAGGGTTTCAGGACGAACAGGCAGCCCAGCGTCAGCAGGACGACCGTGGCGATGCGGGTGTAGTTTCTGCCGGAGGGCTGTTCCATTCCAACGGTGATAAGTTGTCTTTACAAGGCAATCATAACAGTTGGCGCAGGTCGTGGACAATTGGCGCCGGACCCTGGCCATGGCGCAGGAACAAACGCACGCGCCCTTCCTTATCGAACACATAGCTGCCGGCCGTATGGTCGACCGTATAGCTGCCCGGCTCCTTGCCCGCCACCTTCGAGACGAACACCTTGAATTCCTTGGCCGTCTGCGTCGTCTGCTCAGGCGTGCCGCGCAGGCCGAGGAAGCGCTTGTCGAACGCCGGCACGTAGGACGCCAGCAATTCCTGGGTATCGCGTTCCGGGTCGAGCGTGACGAACAGGACCTGCACCTCGTCGGCGGAAGGTCCCATCTCCTTCAGCACGGCCGCCATTTCGGCCATCGTGGTCGGGCACACGTCCGGGCACTGGGTGTAGCCGAAGAACAGGACGACGAGTTTGCCCTTGAAATCGGCCAGGGTGCGCGCCTTGCCGGTATGGTCGGTCAGCGAAAAGCCCTTGGCGTAATCGAGGCCGGTGAGGTCGGTATTCTGGAAGGCGGCCGGCTTCGAGGAAAGCTTGTCGCAGCCGGCGGTCAGCAGGGACAGTGCCAGCATGCCTGCGGTGATCAGTCGTTTCATGTCAGAACCTGCGAATTAAAACCGAAAATAATGGTCGACCAGCAGCGCCGCGAACAGCAGCGACAAATACAGGATCGAATAGGCAAATGCCTTGCGCGCGGCCTGGTCGCTGTAGTGCTTGTGCACGCGCCAGGCGTGGCGCAGGAACAGCAGGTTCAGGACGACGGCCGCCGCCAGGTAGATCAGGCCGCTCATGCGCACCGCGAACGGCAGCATGGTGGTCGCGAACAGCGCCAGCGAATACAGCCACACCTGGTGGCCGGTGTAGTCCATGCCGTGGGTGATCGGCAGCATCGGCAGGCCGGAGCGCGCGTAGTCGTCGCGCCGGTACATGGCCAGCGCCCAGAAATGCGGCGGGGTCCAGACGAAAATGATCAACACCAGCAGCCAGGCCTGCATCGGCACCTCATTGGCCACCGCCGCCCAGCCGAGGGCCGGCGGCATCGCGCCCGACAAGCCGCCGATGACGATGTTCTGCGGCGTCGCCGGTTTCAGGTAGATGGTGTAGACGACCGCATATCCCACGAAAGTGACGAAGGTCAGCCACATGGTGAGCGCGTTGACGAAAGCGTACAGCACCCACATGCCCAGGCCGCCGATGACGGCCGAGAACACGAGCGTCTGGTTGCGCGTCAGGTCGCCGCGCGCGGTGGCGCGGCGGGCGGTGCGCGCCATGCGCGCGTCGATCTCGGCCTCGATCAGGCAGTTGACGGCGAAGGCGGCGCCGGCCAGCAGCCAGATGCCGGCGGTGCCGGCAATGAGCACGCGCCAGCCGGGAAAGCCGTCGGTCGCCAGGAACATGCCGATGATGGCGCAAAAGACGGCGAGCTGGGTGACCCGGGGCTTGGTCAGCGTCCAGTACTGGGAGATGCGGCTGGTCGGTCGGAGGGCGGTCTGGGTGGTCATCGATACGAGTTCGCGGGAGCGTGGTCATGCGCGGGTGCGCGCTGCGACACGTCGAGCAGGTGCTTGACCTTGTAGTTTAACATGGTCACCAACAGGACGAGGAGAGCAGCCCCGGCGTTATGCAACACGGCGATGGCCAGCGGGAAGTCGAAAAACACGGTGGCGATGCCCGTGAACAGCTGCGCCAGCAATACCAGCGCAATCAGGCCGCCGGTGCGGCGCAGCGCCGGCTGGCGGCTGGCGCGCCAGGCAGCCAGGCCCAGCACGAGCGTGACGACGATCGCGGCATTGCGGTGCACCCAGTGGATTGCCACCAGGGCCGGGAATTGCAGGTAGTGGCCGGCCGCCGTCTTGCCCAGTTCGCGCCACAAGGTAAAGCCATGTTCGAAGTCCATCTCCGGCACGAACTTGCCGTCGCACAGGGGGAATTCGTCGCAGGCCATGGTCGCGTAGTTAGTGCTTACCCACCCGCCGAGCGCGATCTGCACGACCAGCACGACGGCCGCAACCAGCGCCAGCGTGCGCAGCGCGGAGAGGCCAGCCAGGTTGCGCGGATCGTGCACCTGGGCCGGCGGCTTCAACAGATAATCTTCGCGTCCGCCCAGCCAGGCCAGCATCGCCAGCAGGCCCATGCCCAGCAGCAGGTGGATGGTAACGATCAGCGGCTGCAGCTTCAGCGTTACGGTCCAGGCGCCGAACGCGCCCTGCACGCACACGAACAGGAACAGCGCCACCGGCAGCCCGGGTGCGAAGGCCGCGCGGCGGGTTTTCTTCCACTGGCGGATCGACTGGAACATCAGGGCCATGATCAGGACGCCAATGCCCATCGCCAGGTAGCGGTGGATCATCTCGATCCAGGCTTTGACTTTGGTGACCGGCCCGGTCGGCATGAGCGCCTCGGCCGCGGCGATCTGCTCGTGGGCGATGAACGGGTTGGCCGCGCCGTAGCAGCCCGGCCAGTCGGGGCAGCCCAGGCCCGAATCGGTGAGCCGGGTAAAGGCGCCGAACACGATCAGGTCGAAGGTGAGGAAGGCCATCACCCAGACCAGCTTGCGGTATTTGTTGGCATCGCTTGACAGCCAGACCATGGTCAGCGGGATGCTGGCGACGAACAGGCCCATCAGGGCGAGCTGGAACAGGGTCGACGCGCTCATGTTCATCTTCCGCTCAACCGATCGCCGAGGCGCGCAGCAGCTTGGCCAGGTCCTTGTGCACGCGGCGCGGGTCCGGCTCTTTCGGAAAGCGCATCATCAGGTTGCTGCGCGGGTCGATCAGGAAGATGTGGTCCTCGAGCTTGCCGCCGGCGTCCAGCGGCAGCCATTTCGTCAGCTGCTCGAGCGATACGCGCAGCATGTGCATGTCGTCGTAATGGCGGATCAGCATGGTATCGACCGGTTCCTGGTCGGTGATCAGCCAGACGCGCTCGACGCGGTCCATGTTCTTGCCCTGCATGGTGCGCAACTGGCGCATCGAGAACAGCTGCTTGACGCAGGCATCCATGCAGGCGCCGCCGCCCACTTTCACCATGATCCACTTGCCGGCGTATTTTTCCAGCGTCTCCGGCCGGCCGTCGAGCGTGGTGCTCGCCAGTTTCGGCATCGGATGGGCGCGCTGGTCGATGAAGGCGCCGTAGTTGGTGCGCCCGCTCGGCTTGATGATGTAGTAGGTCACATACGAGGCGATGATCGGCGCCGCGCAGACCAGCAGCAGCACCAGCAATTTCAGGCGGCCACTCCAGCGGGCCTTATTCGACGTCGACGTTTGTTCAAGCACCTTGTTTTCTTCCACTTCGAAATCCCGTCATCACAAAAAATAAGGCAGCCATCGCCGCCAAGGCATACCACTGGAACGCGTAACCGCGGTGCTTGTCGACGCCCGTGCCCGAGGCCGGCCACTCGCGCACCAGCCCTTCACCCTGCCCCGGTCCGGCCTGCTGCAGGAAGAAGGGGTGCAGGGCCAGGCCGCTGGCCGCCGCCAGCTCGCCGGTCGTCAGGTTTTGCACGAGCGCCCCGGGTTTCAAGGCGCCCGGCGTACCGAGCTGCATGAGATTGCCCGCACCGAGGGTGGCCACACCCTCGATCGTCACCATGCCCGGCGGGGTCGCGAAGCCTGGTAATTTCCCATACTCGCGCGCATCGCGCGGCAACCACCCGCGCAGCACCAGCACGTGCTGGCTTGACCCCGCTATTTTAAACGGCATCGCCAGGATAAAACCCGCCCGCCCGTTCAGCGGCCGGTTCTCCAGGAACAGCGGCCAGTTCGCCACCCACTCCCCCGTCAGCCGCACCCTTCGATATTCGATCACCGTAGGGTGGGCACTCGTGCCAACGCGTTCGTGCTCCGGCAAACCACCAGCGCCCCCCAACACCACGGGCGCGGCCGCACCACGCTCGACGAGACGCGCCGCAACGGCCAGTTTCTCTTCTGCCCGCCGCGTCTGCCAGTTCCCCAACAAAACCCCAAGCACCACCAGCGCGACCGTCGCCACAAACGGTATGACCCTGAACCGGAACGCCATTACAATCAACCTTTACTCGTTACCGCCGGCCAGACCATGAAAACCTTCGTCGCCATCGCCTTCATCCTGATCATCGCCAGCCTCGGCTCGGCGCTGTTCTTCCTGATGAAGGACAAGGGCCGCAGCAACCGCACGGTGCAGGCACTGGCGATGCGCGTCGGCCTGTCGATCACGCTGTTCCTGATCCTGCTGGCGTCCTACAAGATGGGCTGGATCCAGCCCACCGGCATCCGCTGACTGCTTCAAGCTCAGATGCGACAAGGGACAGCCAGCAGGCTGTCCCTCGCTATCCCAGCCTGCTTTTAAATTACAACCAGTAGACCACGACGTACAAGCCCAGCCACACAACGTCGACGAAGTGCCAGTACCAGGCCGCGCCTTCGAAGCCGAAGTGGTTATCCGCCGTGAAGTGCCCGCGCAGTACGCGGTACAGGATCACCGACAGCATGATCGCGCCCAGCGTCACGTGGAAGCCGTGGAAGCCGGTCAGCATGAAGAAAGTCGAGCCATAGATGCCCGAGGTCAGCTTCAGGTTCAGTTCCTGGTAAGCGTGCATGTATTCATAGACCTGGAAGCCCATGAAGATCGCGCCCAGCAGGATGGTGGCGAACAGCCAGAACGCCGTGTTGCGGCGGTGGCCGGCGCGCAGCGCGTGGTGCGAGATCGTCAGCGTCACGCCCGACAGCAGCAGCAGCGCCGTGTTGATGGTCGGGATCGGGAACGGGCCCATGGTGTTGAACGCGTCGACCACGCCGGCGGGACCGGTATTGCCCCACTGGCCGGCGAAGTCCGGCCACAGCACCTTGTGGTCGAGGTCGGCCAGCCAGGGCATCGAGATCGCTCTGGCATAGAACAGCGCGCCGAAGAAGGCGGCGAAGAACATCACTTCGGAGAAGATGAACCAGCTCATCGACCAGCGGAAGGAAGAATCGATGTTGCGGCTGTACTGGCCGGACTCCGACTCCTTGATGGCGTCGCCGAACCAGAAGTACAGCACGATCAGCATCGCCACGATGCCGGCCAGGCAGACGGCAGGCCCCCAGGAGGCGCTGTTGACCCAGCCGGATGCGCCCAGCATGGTCACCAGCATCGAGATGCCGCCGGCCATCGGCCACATGGAAGGGCCCGGCACGAAATAATGCGGCGCGGTCTTTGACACACTCATCTTCATCTCCTGGAACGTTGTTCTAATGCGTTGAATTGAAATGCTAAAACTTCTATTGCGAGACCGCTAATTTCACCAAAAACAACAACACGCCGATAAATATTGCCAGGCCCAGCAGCGCCGCGACGATCACGTGGAACGGGTTCAGGTTCACCGCGTCATCTTCGTAATCGCGCCGCTTGCGCACCCCGAAAAAGGACCAGAAGACCGCCTTCATCGACGCCCGGAACGACGCCTTCCTTTTCGGCGCTTCGTTCGGTTCCATCAGTTCGCCGCCACCGCGCCCGCGATTTCGAAGAAGGTGTACGACAGCGTGATGGTCTTCACTTCCTTGGGCAGCTTCGGATCGATGAAGAATACCACCGGCATCTGGCGCGCCTCGTTCGGTTTCATCATCTGCTCACGGAAGCAGAAGCACTCGACCTTCTTGAAATGCGGCGTTGCCGACTGCGGCGCATAACTCGGGATTGCCTGCGCCTTGACCGCGCGCGCCTGGGTGTTGACGACCTCGTAAGTCACGGTTGCCAGCTCGCCGGGATGGACCTGGATTGAGCGCGTGGTCGGACGGAAGCGCCACGGTCCCTGCGCATTGCCATCCAGTTCCACCGTGATCAGGCGCGTCTTGTCGACTTGCGTATTCTCGGGCCGCTCGACCATGCCGTCCTGCTGGGTCAGCACGTTAATGCCGAGCACCTCGCACATCTGGCGGTAGACCGGCACCAGCGCATAGCCGAAACCGAACATCGCCACCGCCACCACCACGAGTTTACCGAGGGTGGAGCGGTTCAGGCGCAGGCGCTCTTTCGGGCTGTAGCTCACGACATAAACCAGGTGCGCTTGATGATGACCGCCGCGAAGAAGAACGCGGCAACCACGCAGAGCACCAGGGCCGTCTTGCCGTTACTCGGCCTGTGATGCGGCTTCTTCGGTCCGTTCATTACTTCACCAGCGGCGGGTTCTCGAAGGTGTGGAACGGCGCCGGGCTCGGTACGGTCCACTCCAGGCCTTCCGCGCCTTCCCATGGCTTGGCGTCGGCTTTCGGGCCGCCCTTGATCGTCGGCAGCACCACCGCGAACAGGAAGTACACCTGCGACAGGCCGAAACCGAAGGCGCCCACCGAGACCAGCATGTTGAAGTCGGTGAACTGCACGGCGTAATCGGCGTAGCGGCGCGGCATCCCTGCCAGTCCCAGGAAGTGCATCGGGAAGAAGGTGATGTTAAAGGTGATCAGCGAGAGCCAGAAGTGCATCTTGCCGCGGCCTTCCGGATACATGTGGCCGGTCCACTTCGGCGCCCAGTAGTAGAAGCCGGCGAACAGCGCGAACAGCGAGCCGGCGACCAGCACGTAGTGGAAGTGCGCCACCACGTAATAGGTATCGTGGACCTGGATGTCGATCGGGGTCACGGCCAGGATCAGGCCGGTGAAGCCGCCCATCGTGAAGACAAAAATGAAGCCGACCGAGAACAGCATCGGGGTCTCGAAGGTCATCGAGCCCTTCCACATCGTGGCGACCCAGTTGAACACCTTCACGCCGGTCGGCACCGCGATCAGCATGGTGGCGTACATGAAGAACAGCTGCGAGGTCACCGGCATCCCGGTGGTGAACATGTGGTGGGCCCAGACGATGAAGGACAGCACCGCGATCGAGGCGGTCGCGTAGACCATCGAAGCGTAGCCGAACAGCGGCTTGCGTGCGAAGGCCGGCAGGATCTGCGAGACGATGCCGAAGGCCGGCAGAATCATGATGTAGACCTCGGGATGGCCGAAGAACCAGAAGATGTGCTGGTACATTACCGGGTCGCCGCCGCCGGCGGCGTTGAAGAACGAGGTGCCGAAGTGGCGGTCGGTCAGGGTCATGGTGATGGCGCCGGCGAGCACCGGCATCACGGCAATCAGGAGGAAGGCGGTGATCAGCCAGGTCCAGCAGAACATCGGCATCTTCATCAGGGTCATGCCGGGTGCGCGCATGTTCAGGATGGTGACGATGATGTTGATCGAACCCATGATCGACGAGGCGCCCATGATATGCATCGCGAAAATCGCCATGTCCATGCCTGGGCCCATCTGGGTCGACAGCGGCGCATACAGGGTCCAGCCGGCGGCGGTGGCGCCGCCCGGTGCGAAGAAGGAACCTGCCAGCAGCAGCGCCGCCGGCGGCAGCAGCCAGAACGAGAAGTTGTTCATGCGTGCGAACGCCATGTCGGAAGCGCCCACCTGCAGCGGGATCATCCAGTTGGCGAAGCCGACGAAGGCCGGCATGATCGCGCCGAACACCATCACCAGGCCGTGCATCGTGGTCAGCTGGTTGAAGAACTCGGGACGGAAGAACTGCAGGCCGGGCTGGAACAGTTCGGTGCGGATCATCAGGGCCAGCACGCCGCCCGAGAGCAGCATGATGAACGAGAACCACAGGTACAGGGTACCGATGTCCTTGTGGTTGGTGGCGAACAGCCAGCGGCGCGCGCCGGTGGGAGTGTCGTGCGCATGATCATGATCATGAGCGTGGCCATGATGGTCGTCGTGCGCTTGGTCGAGAGAGCTGGTAGTCATGTCAGTATCCTGGGAACTCATTAACTTGCTACGTTACTTGCTACGTGCAGCCAGCACTTCGGCCGGTTGGACGATGTTTTCGGCGGCCTTGTTCGACCAGGTATTGCGGGTGTAGGTGATCACTGCCGCAATGTCCGAGTCCGACAGCTGCTTCCATGGCGGCATCGCGCCCGGATAGGCCGGCGTATCCTGGCCGTTGAGCAGGACGTCGATCTGCGCCGCTTTCGGACCATTCACGATGGCCGAACCGTCGAGCGGCGCGAAGGCATTCGGCACACCCTTGCCGTTGGCCTGGTGGCAGGCCACGCAGTTGGCGGCATACACGGCTTCGCCCTTGGTTTTCAGTTCGTCGATGGTCCAGACCTTGGCCGGATCGTCCGCCAGCGCGGCCATTTCCTTTTTCTTGGTATTCACCCAGGCAGTGTAATCCTCGGCCGAGACAACGCGCACGACGATCGGCATGAAGGCGTGGTCCTTGCCGCACAGCTCGACGCAGTTGCCGCGGTAGACGCCGATCTTTTCGGCCTTGAACCAGCCGTCGCGCACGAATCCGGGAATCGCATCCTGCTTGATGGCAAACGCCGGAACCGTCCAGGCGTGGATCACGTCGTTGGCGGTCAGGACCATGCGGACCTTCTTGCCGACCGGGACGACGACCTCATTGTCGACTTCGAGCAGGTAGTTTTCGGTGCGCGCTTCGGTCGGCGCCACGCCCGGCTCGCCGATCTGGCTGCGCGGGGTCGACAGGTTCGACAGGAAGCTGATGCCCTCGCCTTCGCCCTTCAGGTAGTCGTAGCCCCACTTCCACTGCATGCCGGTGGCCTTGATGGTCAGGTCGGCGTTCGAGGTGTCTTTCAGTTCGACGACCGTCTTGGTGGCAGGCAGGGCCATGCCGATGACGATCAGGAAGGGAACGATGGTCCAGGCGATCTCGACCGCGGTCGATTCGTGGAAGGTGGCCGGCTTGTGGCCCAGCGATTTGCGGTGCTTGAACACCGAGTAGAACATGACG
>JANNNC010000004.1:0-18211 GCA_031398335.1 Massilia sp. | reverse complement strand
CTTGACGGTCCAGGCATAACGCGAGGACAGCGACAACTGCTGCGGCACCAGCTTCACCGGCGCGAACCACGCGCGCAATTCGGAAAAGCGCGCCAGCACGTCCTTCTCGCTGCCGGCCGGGCCCACGAAGGCAGGCAGCTCGTGGTCGTCGTCGGCCTCGGCGAGGTTGGCGGTGAAGACATCGCCCTTCACCGACAGCAGGCGTCCCTCGCCCCAGGTACCGAGTGCCTCATGCTCTTCCACTTCCACGATCAAACCGCTCGGCCATTCGCGGCGCACCGTTGCGCGGCGCACCCAGGGCACCGCTTCGAAGGTCGTGCGCACCTGCTCCAGGTCCGTCGTGAAGAAATTCCCGCGGATCTTGCCCAGCACGCTGTTCCTGACCGTCAGTTCGTTCACGTGCTTCAAATCGATCCGATAAATGCTCTCGACACGCACTTCGCGCAGCGTAAACATCGGACGCTGCGACAGCCACCACACGCCCGACGCGATACCGGCGAGCAGCGTCGCTGCCAGCATGGTACTGGCAGTGGCGTTGAGGGCGCGTACGTCATGCCACATAAGCTTAGCCTTACGCCTTCACCATCTTGCAGCGCGCCGAACGCAGGATCTCGATGCACAGGTCTTCATAGCTGATCCCGACCGCGCGCGCCGCCATCGGCACCAGCGAATGGCTGGTCATGCCGGGCGAGGTATTCACCTCCAGCAGGAAGGGGCGCATGTCGCTCTCGCGCACCAGCACGTCGACCCGGCCCCAGCCCTCGCAGCCGAGCGCGCGGTAGGCGTCGACCGCGTGCTTCTGGATCTCCGCGGTCAAGGCCTCGTCGAGCTGCGCCGGGCAGTGGTACTGGGTGTCGTCCGTAAAATACTTGTTCTGGTAGTCGTAATTGCCTTCCGGGGCGACGATCTCGACGATCGGCAGCGCGCGTGCATGCTTGCCCGAGCCCAGCACGGCGACCGTAAACTCGCGGCCGGTGACGAATTCCTCGGCCAGCACGGTCTCGTCGAAACCGGCGGCCAGGCTGACTGCAGCCTCGAACTCTTCGGCCGCTTCCACTTTCGTGATGCCGATGGTCGAGCCCTCGAGCGGCGGCTTGACGATCAGCGGCAGCCCCAGCTCGGCCACGACGGCGTCGAGCTCGTCGCCCGGGGCGACGGTGGCGTAGCGCGGGGTCGGGATGTTTTTCGACAGCCAGATGATCTTGGTCGTAATCTTGTCCATGCCGACCGACGAGGCCATGACGCCGCTGCCGGTGTAGGGAATGCCGAGCTGCTCGAGGGCGCCCTGCAGGCTGCCGTCCTCGCCGTAGCGGCCGTGCAGCGCGATGAAGACGCAGTCGAATTGTTCGGCCGCCAGGTCAGCCAGCGAACGCTCGGCCGGATCGAAGCCGTGGGCGTCGATGCCGCGGCTTTTGAGCGCTTGCAGCACGCCGGTGCCGGACATGATGGAAACGTCGCGCTCGGCCGAACGGCCGCCGTACAGGACGCCGACCTTGCCGAAATTGGTGATGATGTCGCTCACGATGAAACCTTTTGAATAGTGAGTTGCTCAGTTAATTTTGCGGGTACGCCGCTGATCGAGCCCGCGCCCATGGTCAGGACGACGTCGCCGTCTTTCGCCACCTGCAGGATCGCGGCCGGCATGTCGGCAATCGTTTCCACGAAAATCGGTTCGATCTTGCCGCCGGCGCGCAGCGAACGTGCCAGCGCGCGGCCGTCGGCCGCCACGATCGGCGCTTCGCCGGCCGGATAGACTTCCGCCAGCAGCAGCACGTCGGGCGCCGAAAGGACTTTCACGAAGTCTTCGAACAGGTCGCGCGTGCGGCTGTAGCGGTGCGGCTGGAAGGCCAGCACCAGGCGCCGGCCCGGATAGGCGGCGCGCGCGGCGGCGACCGTCACTTCGGTCTCGACCGGATGGTGGCCGAAGTCGTCGACCAGGGTGAAGCTGCCGCCGCCTTCAATCTCCACTTCGCCGTAGCGCGTGAAGCGGCGGCCGACACCGCGGAATTCCAGCAGGCCCTGCGCGGTGGCGGCATCGTCGATGCCGATCTCGCGGGCGATTGCAATGGCCGAGCAGGCGTTGAGCACATTGTGCATGCCGGGCTGGTTGAGCACGAATTTGGTGTCCGGATAACCGTCCTGGCGCACCGTGAAATGCATGTGCACGCCGTCGGCGTAAGCGTCCAGCGCGCGTACCTGCGCTTCTTCCGAGAAGCCGTAGGTGGTCACCGGCTTGGTTACCTGCGGCAGGATCGAGCGCACGTGGCGGTCGTCGATGCACATCATCACGCGCCCGTAGAACGGCAGGCGGTGCGTAAAATTCACGAACGCGGCCTTCAGCTTTTCGAAGTCGTGCTCGTAGGTTTCCATGTGGTCCGCGTCGATGTTGGTGATCACCTCGATCATCGGCGACAGGTTCAGGAACGAGGCGTCCGACTCGTCGGCTTCGGCCACGATGTAGTCGCCCGTGCCCAGTTTCGCGTTCGCGCCGGCGCTGGTCAATTTGCCGCCGATGACAAAGGTGGGATCGAGCCCGCCCTGCGCCAGCACGGACGCGACCAGGCTGGTCGTCGTCGTCTTGCCGTGGGTGCCGGCAATGGCGATGCCGCGTTTTAAACGCATCAGTTCGCCCAGCATGATCGCGCGCGGCACCACCGGAATCTGGGCGCTGCGCGCGGCCATGACTTCCGGATTGGCTTCGTTCACCGCGGTCGAGGTGACGACGGCATCGGCGCCGAGGATGTTGTCGGCCGCGTGGCCGAGATAGACGCGCGCACCCAGGTCCTTCAAACGGGCGCTGGCCGCGTTGCTGCCCAGGTCCGAACCCGATACTTTATAGCCGAGGTTAAGCAGCACCTCGGCAATGCCGCTCATGCCGCTGCCGCCGATACCGACGAAGTGAATGTGTTTGATCTTGTGTTTCATTGTTATTGTTTTATCTTTACCAGTTGTTCCAGCACGTCTGCAATTTCCTCGTTCGCGTTGCGCTTGCCCACGCCATGCGCCGCCTGCGCCATCGCCAGGCAGTCGGTGCGGCTTGTCGTTTTCAGGAGTTCCGCCACGCGCGCGGGCGACAGGTCGCCCTGCGCCAGGTGGATCGCCGCCTTCTGTCCCGCCATCCAGACCGCGTTGTCGCGCTGGTGGCTGGTGGTGCTGGCGACAAAGGGCACCAGCACGCTGGCCACGCCGGCGCTTGTGAGTTCCGATACGGTGATCGCGCCAGCACGGCAAATCACGAGATCGGCTTGCGCATACGCCGCCGCCATGTCGTCGATGAAGTCGACCACGTTCGCTTCCACGCCGGCCTGCTTGTACGCCAGGCGCAAGGCGTCGATGTTCTTCTTGCCCGACTGGTGGGTCACGAGGGGACGCAGGTTCGCGTCGATCAGGGCCAGGCCCGCCGGCACGCTGTCGTTGAGGACCTTGGCGCCCAGGCTGCCGCCGACGACCAGCACGCGCAATGGACCTGTGCGGCCGGCGAAACGCTCGGCCGGCAAAGGCAAATCCAGGATCGCCTGGCGCACCGGGTTGCCGGTGACGATGGCCTTGCCCGCGGCATTGCCGAAGTCGGCCGGGAAGCCGAACAGCACGCGCTGGGCGATCGGGCTCAGGGTCTTGTTCGACAAGAGCAGGGCCGCGTCGGCGTTCACCAGCGCCAGCGGAATGCCGCGCGCGCGCGCCATCAGGCCGCCCGGCACGGTGACGTAACCGCCCATGCCCAGCACGACGTCGGGCTTGCGCTGGCCGAGGTAGCGCAGGCAGGCGCCGAAGCTGGCCGCCATTTTCAGGGCTCCGGTCAGGGTGTGCTTGATGCCCTTGCCGCGCAGGCCGGCGAAATCGATAGTGTCCATCTCGATGCCGTGCCTGGGCACGAATTCGCGCTCCATGCCGTGCGCGGTGCCGAGCCAGGTCACGGCCCAGCCGCGTTCGCGCATCGTCTGCGCGATCGCCACGCCGGGGAAGATGTGGCCGCCGGTGCCGGCCGCCATGATCATTAATTTTTTCACAGGCGCCCTCCCCGCATCAGGACGCGGTTCTCGTAATCGATGCGCAGCAAAATCGCCAGGCCCACGCAGTTGATCACGACGCCCGAGCCGCCATAGCTCATCAAGGGCAAGGTCAAACCCTTGGTCGGCAGCAGGCCCAGGTTCACGCCCATGTTGATGAAGGTTTGCACGCCGATCCAGATGCCGATGCCTTTGGCGGTCAGGCCCGCGAAGAACTGGTCGAGGGCGATCGCCTGGCGCCCGATGTCGAAGGCGCGCTTGACCAGCCAGTAGAACATCGCCAGCGTCACCAGCACGCCGACCAGGCCCAGCTCTTCGCCGATCACCGCCATGATGAAGTCGGTATGCGCTTCCGGCAGGTAGTGCAGCTTCTCGACGCTGTTACCCAGGCCCACGCCGGCGATCTCGCCGCGCCCGAAGGCGATCAGCGAATGCGTCAACTGGTAGGCCTTGTCCAGCGCATTGTCTTCCTGCCACGGGTCGAGGTAGGCGAACATGCGTGCGCGCCGGAATGGCGACAGTGCGATGATCGAAGTAAAAATAACGACCAGGATGGCGCCGATGCCGCCGAACCAGATCATGTTGAAGCCGCCCAGGAACAGGATGCCCATCGCGATGCAGACGATGACGCCGAAGGCCCCGAGGTCGGGCTCGAGCAGCAGCAACAGGCCGACCACGCCGATCGCAAAGGCCATCGGCATGAAGCCCTTGGTCAGCTTGTGCATGTATTGCTGCTTGCGCACCGTGAAGTCGGCGGCGTACAGCACCGCGACGATCTTCATCATCTCGGATGGCTGCAAGTTGAACACTTTCAGCGACAGCCAGCGCCGCGCGCCGTTCACGACCACGCCGACGCCGGGAATCAGGACCAGCATCAGCAGCACCAGGGTGCCGACGAACATCAGCGGCGCCATCTTTTGCAGGACCGCCACCGGAATACGGAAGGTGATGAAAGCCGCGACGAGCGAGAATGCGATGAAGCCCATCTGGCGGAACAGGAAGTATTCGTGGCGCCCTTGCAGGTGCGCGAACTTGGGCGAGTCCGGCAGCGCGATCGAGGCCGAATATACCATCACCATCCCGAACAGCATCAGGATCAAGGTGACCCAGACCAGCGGCTGGTCGTAGTCCATCATTTTGGACGGCCGGGAACGCTCGGCGATGCCGGCCTCGGTGTTCGTGCTTGAAAATTTAAAAGGGATCTGGAAGGCCATCAGAGGTCCATCCCTTTTTCCAGCGCGCGATTCAACTCAAGCGCGCGAACGGCATCGACGAACACCTGCGCGCGGTGCGCGTAATTGGTGAACATGTCGAGGCTGGCGCAGGCCGGGGACAGCAGCACGCTGTCGCCCGCGCGCGCCAGGCCCGCCGCGCGGCGCACTGCCTGCGGCAAATCATCGAGGTCGAAGCACGGCACGCCGGACGGCTCAAGCGCGGCTTTCACCGCCGGCGCATCCTTCCCGATCAGCAGTACCGCGCGCACATGGCGCGACACCGGTTCGGCCAGTGGCGTGAAGTCCTGGCCCTTGCCGTCGCCGCCTGCGATCAAGACGATCTGCTGGTCTTCGCCGCTAAAGGCTTTACCGAGGCCGAGCAAGGCAGCCACCGTGGCGCCGACGTTCGTGCCCTTGCTGTCGTCGTAGTAATCGATGCCTTCGATGGTGGCGACCAGCTCCACGCGGTGTGGCTCGCCCGCGTATTCGCGCAGGCCGTGCAGCAGGGGCGCCAGCGGCAGGCCGGCGGCGCGGCACAGGGCCAGCGCGGCCAGCGCGTTCGACGCGTTGTGCAGGCCGCGGATTTTCAGGGCGTCGGCCGGCATCAGGCGGTTCACGATGGTTTCCACGACAGGTGCGACTTCGCCTTTTTTCAGTTTTTTCTCGCTCGCTTCGCCGGCGGCGGCGTTGGCCAGCCACAGCACGCCGCGCTCGTTGACGAGGCCGAAGCTGCCGGCTTCCTGCGGCTCACCCGTGCCGAAGGTCAGTTGCGGCACGCCGGGCGCAGCCATGCCCATGACGATGGCGTCGTCGCGGTTCAGCACGCGGGTCGTGTCCGTGCCGAAGATGCGCGCCTTGTCCGCCGCATAGGCAGCCATGTCGCCATGCCAGTCGAGGTGGTCCTGGGTGATGTTCAGGACCGTGGCCGCATCGGCGTTCAGGGTAAACGTCAGGTGCAGCTGGAAGCTCGACAGCTCGAGCACCCAGGCTTGCGGCAGCTTGTCTTCAGCCAGGGCTTCGCGCAGCACGTCCAGCGCGGCCGGGCTGATGTTGCCGGCCACGCGCGTGTCAAAACCGGCGCGGCGGCACAGCAGGCCGGTCAGGCTGGTGACGGTGGTCTTGCCGTTGGTGCCGGTAATCGCGATGACTTTCGGCGCATAGCCGCGCTGCGCCTTCAGGGCGCCAAGTGCTTGCGCGAACAGTTCGATCTCGCCCCAGACGGGGATGTTCTTTGCCTGGGCCGCCGGCGTGATCAGGGCCAGTTCCTTGTTCGGCGCCAGCCCCGGGCTGACGGCCACGAAATCGACGCTGTCGACCAGCGCGTCCGAGAATTCGCCGCCGACGAACTGGGCGCCTGGGACGGCGTCGCGCAGCGCGGACAGGCGCTGCGGCTCGGCGCGCGTGTCGGCCACGCGCACGGATGCGCCGCACAGGGCGAGCCATTGCGCCATCGCGAGCCCGGATTCTCCGAGCCCCAGGACCAGGGCGAGTTTGCCTTCGTAGTTCATCAACGCAGCTTCAGGGTGGACAGGCCGATGAGGACCAGGACCATCGTGATAATCCAGAAGCGGACCACGACCTTGGTCTCCTTCCAGCCTTTTTGTTCGAAATGGTGGTGCAGCGGCGCCATCAGGAATACGCGCCTGCCGGTGCCGTAGCGCTTCTTGGTGTATTTGAACCACGCCACCTGGATGATCACCGACAGCGTCTCGGCCACGAACACGCCACCCATGATGAACAGGACGATTTCCTGGCGCACGATGACGGCAATCGTCCCGAGCGCGCCGCCCAGCGCCAGCGCGCCGACGTCGCCCATGAACATCTGGGCCGGGTGCGCGTTATACCAGAGGAAGGCCAGGCCCGCCCCGGCCATCGCACCGCAGAAAATCAGGAGTTCGCCGGCTCCTTCGATGTGCGGAATGAACAGGTATTTCGCGAACGTGGCGTTGCCGGTCAGGTAGGCGAACAGGCCGAGGGCCGCGCCGACCATCACGGTCGGCATGATCGCCAGGCCGTCGAGGCCGTCGGTGAAGTTGACCGCGTTCGAGGTGCCGACGATGACGCAATAGGTCAGCGCAATAAAACCCCAGACGCCCAGCGGATAGCTGATCGTCTTGAAGAAGGGGACGATCAGGTCGGCCTTCGGCGGCAGGCTGAGCGAAAAGCCCGACTGCACCCAGGCCCAGAACAGCTGGGCCACGCCCCATGGCGACTTGGCCGACACCGAGAATGCGAGGTAGAGCGAGGCGGCAAGGCCGACCAGCGACATCCAGAAGTATTTTTCGCGCGAGCGCATGCCTTCCGGATCCTGGTAGACCACCTTGCGGTAATCGTCGACCCAGCCCACGGCGCCGAAGCCGAGCGTGACGATCAACACCGGCCAGATCAGGCGATTCGACAGGTCGCACCACAGCAGCGTCGAGATGGCGATCGAAATGAGGATCAGCACGCCGCCCATGGTCGGGGTGCCGTGTTTTTTCAGGTGGGTCTGCGGACCTTGCGTGCGCACCGCCTGGCCCACCTTCATCTCGGTCAGTTTGCGGATGACGGCCGGTCCCGTGAACAGGCCGAGCGCGGTCGCGGTGATCGTGGCGAACACCGCGCGGAAGGTGATGAAGTTAAATACTCGCATCGGACCGATATAGTCCTGCAGGTATTGTGCAAGCCAGAGAAGCATTTAGTGGGCGTCCTTGCCAGTGTGTGTGGATCCGGTCAGGTGATTGACGACGCGTTCCATCTTCATGAAACGCGAGCCCTTCACCAACACAGTTGCATCAGAATTGCCGCCCAGTTGCTCGTCCAGCGCTGCCAATAAATCGTCAAACTGTTCTACATGTCGTGCGCCGCTCGCCACCAGGTAGCGCGACAGCTCACCCGTCGCCAGCACCGTCTCGATGCCGCGGCTTTGTGCATACGCGCCTATCTCTTCGTGGAACTCGCGTCCCTGCGTGCCGACTTCGCCCATGTCGCCCACCACCAGGATGCGCGGCGCCGGATAGCTGGCCAGCACGTCGATCGCGGCGCGCATCGAGTCGGGGTTGGCGTTATAGGTATCGTCGATCACCAGCGCGCCGTTGGCGGCACGCTTTTGCTGCAGCCGTCCGCCCACCGGCGCGAAGCTTTCCAGCCCGCGCACGATGACGTCTTGCCCGATACCCGCCGCCAGCGCGCAGGCCACTGCCGCCAGCGCATTGCGCACATTGTGCTCGCCGGCTGCGGCCAGTTTCAACGCGAAATCGCTGCCCGGGGTCGTCACTTTCAAATTGTTACCGAATCCCGTGCTCACAAAACTTGCGCGCACGTCGCAGGCATCGCTCAAGCCGAAGCTCAGGCTGCGGCAGTGGCCAGCCAGCCCCTGCCACAGTGCCGTATAGGTGTCGTCGCCCGGGTAGACGGCCACGCCGTCGACCGGCAGCGCCGACAGTACGGCGCCGTTTTCCAGCGCCACCGCTTCCACGGTGTGCATGAATTCCTGGTGCTCGCGCTGGGCGTTGTTGACCATGGCGACCGTTGGCTGGGCAATGGCGGCCAGGCGCGCGATTTCGCCCGGATGGTTCATGCCCAGTTCGACCACGGCCGCGCGGTGCGAGGCTTCCAGGCGCATCAGGGTCAGCGGCACGCCGATCTCGTTGTTCAGGTTTCCCTGCGTGGCCAGGCGCGCCTCTTCGCCGAAGGCGGCAGCCAGGATCGCCGCGATCATTTCCTTGACCGTCGTCTTGCCGTTGCTGCCGGTGACGCCGATCAGGGGAATCGCATACTGGCGGCGCCAATGGTTGGCGATCTGGCCCAGTGCCGCCAGGGTGTCCGGCACCACGATGGCCGGCAGGCTCCAGCCTTGCGGCAGTCGCTCGGCGATGACCGCGGCGGCGCCATTGGCGGCCACCTGCGGGAGAAAATCGTGGGCATCAAACGTCTCGCCGCGCAATGCGACGAACAGCGCGCCGGCGTTTGCCGTACGGCTGTCGGTCGAGACCTTGTCGAACGAGGCATTCGCAAGGAGCAGCGAGCCGGGCATCGACGCGATCAATTGGGCGAGCGTACCGCGCATGCTAGTGAGTCCTCATCATGGTGAGCCGCGCGCTCAAGGCAAGCGCGGCGTGGTCGGCGTCGGAAAACGGCAGCTTCTTGCCCTTGATTTCCTGATAGGGCTCGTGGCCCTTCCCGGCCAGCAGGATCACGTCCTGTTTGCCGGCCTGTTTGACGGCGGCGAGGATCGCAGTCGCCCGGTCCTCGATCGCCTGGGTCTGTCCGCCTGGGTCCATGCCCGCGACGATCTGGGCCAGGATTGCGCCCGGCTCTTCGCTGCGCGGATTGTCGCTGGTGACGATGACCTGGTCGGCCGCCTGCGCAATCGCGCCCATCTGCGGGCGCTTGCCCGGATCGCGGTCGCCGCCGCAGCCGAACACGCACCACAGCTGGCCGCCGCGCTCACCGGCCACCTGGCGCAGCGCGCCCAGGGTCTTTTCCAGCGCATCCGGCGTGTGCGCGTAGTCGATCACGACCAGCGGCGCGTCCTGGCCGCCGACCTGCTGCATGCGGCCCGGCGCCGGCACCAGCGCTTCGATCGCCTCGACCGCGGCCTTCAGTTCGACGCCCTTGGCCAGCAGCGCGCCGAGTACGGCCAGCGCATTGCTGATGTTGAAGTGGCCGACCAGCCGGGTTTTGACGAGCAGGCTGCCGCCTGGCGCATCGAGCTGGAATTCGCTGCCCGCCGGACGGCTGCGTTTGTTCGACGCGCGCAGGATGGCGACGCCGTCGATGGCCGGCTGGCTATCGGCGTCGTGCAGGGTGTAGCCGGTAATGGCCAGTGCCGGCTGCGTGGCGCGCAGCTGCGCGACCAGGCGCTGGCCGGCTGGATCGTCCAGGTTGACGACCGCCGTTTGCAGCCCCGGCCAGGCGAACAGTTTCGCCTTGGCCGCTTCGTAGGCTTCCATGTCGCCGTGGTAGTCGAGGTGGTCGCGCGTCAGGTTGGTAAAGATCGCGACGTCGAAGTGCATGCCGGCAGTGCGTTCCTGCTCCAGGCCAATCGAGGAGACCTCGATGGCGAGCGTGCGTGCGCCGGCTTCGCGTACGGCGGCCAGGCGCGACGCGAGCAGCACGGCGTCAGGGGTGGTGTAGCCGGTGACCTGGAACTCGGGCTCGCCGCGGCCCTTGAACATGGCCACGCCCAGGGTGCCGATCACGGCGACGGTTTCGCCCAGCTTTGCAAACGCCTGGCCGAGCCAGACGGCGCACGAGGTCTTGCCGTTGGTGCCGGTCACGCCGACAGTGAACATGTCGGCATCGGGCTGGCCGAACACGGCGTGCGCGATGATGCCGGCCTGGGGCTTCAGGTCGGGTACCGCCAGATGCGGAACCGTCAAGGCGGCGTCCCAGTCGAAATCGCGCGGGTCGTACACGACGGCGGCGGCGCCGGCGTCGATCGCAGCGCCGATGAAACGGCGGCCATCGCCGGCGTCGCCCGGATAGGCGAAGAAGACGTCGCCCTGCTCCACCTGGCGCGAGTCGGAAACGAGTTTGCCGCCTGGGGAGGCAGCGACAATCCACCGGGCGACGTCGTGCTTGCTGATGTCGCGCTGACTTATTGCCATCACAAACTCTCCTCGAGTGGAATTTCAGGAATGATGATGTCGGTGACCGACGAATCGGGCGGAATGTTATCGGCCCGTAGCGCGCTCGACGCCAGGTCGGCGAAGGTCGGCGCGGCGACGCCGCCGCCGGTGTGGACGGCGCCTTTCGGATCGTCGATCATCACGGCGATCACGAAGCGCGGCTTCGACATCGGCGCAATGCCGACAAAGGAGCCGACGTAACTCGTATGCGAATAGCGGCCGTCGACGATCTTTTGCGCGGTACCGGTCTTGCCGCCGACGCGGTAGCCGGCCACCTGGGCGCGCGAGGCCGTGCCTTCTGGGCTGACCACGGATTCGAGCATGGTGCGCACCTGGGCCGCCGTTTTCGGCGAGATGATCTGCTGGCCGGCCGGCTCTTCGTTCAGTTTCACGAACGAGAGCGGGATCATGTCGCCGTTGCGGGCGAAGACCATGTACGAGCGCGCCATCTGCAGCAGCGAGACCGACAGGCCGTGGCCGAAGGCCATGTTTGCGTATTCGACCGGACGCCAGGATTTCCATGGACGCACGCGGCCGGCGGCCGGGCCCGGGAAGCCGAAGCGCGGGGCCTGGCCGTAGCCGAGTTTCGTGTACAGCTCCCACATTTCCTGCGGCGGGATCATCTGCGCAATTTTCACGACGCCGACGTTCGACGATTTCTGGACGATGCCGCTGGTGGTCAGCATCGGCTTCGGGTGCGAGTCGCGCATCGTGCGCCCGCCGACGGTGATGCGGCCGGAACCGGTATCGAACACCGTGTTCGGGGTGATGATCTTTTTTTCCAGGCCCAGCGCCACCGTGAACGGCTTGATGATCGAGCCCGGCTCGTAGACGTCGGTAATGACCCGGTTGCGCAGCTGTTCGCCGGTGAGCTTCTTGCGGTCGTTCGGGTTGTAGGTCGGGTAGTTGGCCAGCGCCAGCACCTCGCCGGTGTGCACGTCGAGCACCACGGCGGCGCCGGCCTTGGCGTTGAACTTCTCGACCGCGTTCTTGATACTGGTGAACGCGATGTACTGGAGTTTGCTGTCGACCGACAGGGTCAGGTCCTTGCCGTCATGCGGCGCGCGCGAAAAGCCCAGGTCTTCGACGATGCGGCCCAGGCGGTCCTTGATCACGCGGCGGCTGCCGGGCACGCCGACCAGCGACTTCTGCTGCGCCAGCTCCATGCCTTCCTGGCCCGCGTCTTCGACGTTGGTGAAGCCGACCATGTGGGTCATGACTTCGCCCTGCGGGTAGAAGCGCTTGTATTCCTTGCGCGTGTCGAGGCCCGAGATTTTCAGTTTGTCGATTTTCGCGATGACGTCCATCTCGACCTGGCGCTTGAGGTAGACGAAGGTGCGGTCGGAATCGAGTTTCTTGCGCATCTCGGCTTCCGGCATCTCGAGCAGGCCTGCCAGGGCGGTCAGTTTGTCCGGCGGCGAGGCCAGCACGTCTTCGGGGATCGCCCAGACGGCCTTCACCGGCAAGGACGAGGCCAGCACCTGGCCGTTGCGGTCCATGATCTTGCCGCGCGTGGCGGGCAGTTCGAGCGTGCGCTCGTAGCGGCTCTTGCCCTGCTTTTGCAGGAACTGGGTCGACATCGCCTGCAGCCACAGCGCGCGCAGGCCGAGCGCGGCAAAGGCGGCGAACAGCACGAACAGCACCACGCGCGAACGCCAGTCGGGCAGGCGCACGGCCAGCACCGGGCTTTTCGAGAAGGCCATGCCTTTCGCGGCGGCGACGCGGCCGGTGGTGAACGGTTTGTCGCGCTTCATCGGGCCCCTTCCGCCGTCAGGTACTGGGTACGGGCCGGCGTCAAGGGCGCCATGTTCAGTTCGGTGCGCGCGATCTGCTCGATGCGCTCGCTTTTTCCCAGCGTGGACTGGTCCAGCTGCAGCTGGGCCCAGTCGATGTCGAGCTGGCGCGAGGTCTGCTGCAGGCGCTCGAGCTCGATGAACAGATGGCGCGCCTGATAGCGCGCGTTCACGAGCGTCAGGCCGCAGGCGATCAGGCCGGCCGCCAGCACGATGTTGAGCTTGTTGCTCATTGAATGGCGCCCTTCGCCACGTCCTCGAGGCGCTCGGCCACGCGCAGCACGGCCGAACGGGCGCGCGGATTGCCCGCCACTTCCTCGTCGGAGGGCTTGATCTTGGCGATCAGTTTCATGTGCGGCTGCGGCAGGTCGACGGCACGGATCGGCAGGCGGCGGTCCGGCTGCGGCACATTGGCTTTGCTGGCGAAAAATTGTTTGACCATGCGGTCTTCGAGCGAGTGGAAGCTGATCACGGACATGCGCGAGCCGGGCGCGAGCATGGCGTAGGCAGCCGTCAGCCCTGCCTCGAGGTCCTCAAGCTCTTTATTGACGAAAATCCGGATAGCCTGAAAGGTGCGGGTGGCCGGATCCTTGCCTTTTTCCCGAGTCTTGACCGTGTTTGCCACGATTGCGGCAAGCTGACGTGTGCTTGAAATTGGTTCGACTGCCCGGCGAGCAACAAGCGCCTTTGCAATCTGAAAAGCAAACCGTTCTTCCCCATATTCCCGTATAACCTTTTCCAGTTGTTGTTCGGTCGCCGTGGCTATCCATTCGGCGGCCGAGAGTCCGCGTGTCGTGTCCATCCGCATGTCGAGCGGGCCATCGTTGCGGAAGCTGAAGCCCCGTGTGGCGTCATCGACTTGCGGCGAGGAAATGCCCAGGTCGAGCAGGATGCCGTCCACGTGCGAGACCCCCTGGGCGGCAAGCGCCGCCCCCATGGTGGCGAAGCTGTCGTGGACGATCGAAAAGCGTGGATCGGTAATTTGTTCAGCGGTGGCAATCGCCTGCAGGTCCTTGTCGAAGGCGACCAGGCGGCCCGCCGGGCTTAAACGCGACAGGATCAGGCGGCTGTGGCCGCCGCGGCCGAAGGTGCCGTCTATATACAGGCCGGACGCGCGTGCGCCGGTCAGGTCGAGCGCATCGACCGCTTCATCGAGCAGCACCGGGCGATGCTGCAATTCGGGCACCGGAGTGGCGATCGTCATCCGTGCCTCAGAAAGAGAAATTGGAAAGTACATCGGGCATTCCACCGGCAACGGCGGATGCTTCATCGGCGCCCAGCCTGGCGGCGTCCCAGATCTCGAAGTGGCTGCCCATGCCGAGCATCATCACTTCCTTTTCCAGGCCGACGGCGGCGCGCAGTTCAGGGGAAATCAGGACACGCCCGGCGCTGTCCATCTCGACATCGCAGGCGTTACCGAGGAAAATGCGCTGCCAGGCGCGGGCCGACATGGGCCAGGCGGCGATCTGGTCGCGGTGGGTTTCCCACACCGGGCGGGGGAAAAACAACAGGCAGCCGTGCGGGTGGCGGGTCAGCGTGAGGCGGCCTTCGCATTGCAGCGCGAGGGCGTCACGATGCTTTGCCGGAATCGACATCCGGCCTTTCGCATCGAGATTGATCGCAGACGCGCCTTGAAACACGTAGATACCTAGCTTTGGAGAGTTATCAGTTTAGTTGTTTTGGGCGCCGGGAGAACTGAACTTCTCCCACAAAACTGCACTTTTTCACACCGTTTCCCACTTTAGAGGAAGCGTTGTTGCTGGTCAAGCGAATTCCAGTAGGAAAAACCTGAATTTTTCTAATGAAATGAAGGACTTAGCGCGCAACGCTGAAGTAGCGTCAAACCAAAATCTCTCGGAAAATTAAGCACTTAGGTAAATATGTGAAAGTCTTACCTCATCTAGACCTGTGAGCCACATCGTTGCTTTTTGGAAAATTTTTTTGTATCAATCACCCCGCGCGCAACCCACGGAACCCACCCGCACTGCACAGTGCGAAATTGCGAATTCATGCAGGACGCGTTAGGATTTCTCACCGCCCGGCTGTTTGGCGAACTCGGGCTGAAGTCGCTGAAAAAGCAAGGAGATCAACGTGAGTCTGACACTTGCGCGAACCCGTGCCGTGTACGACCTGCTCGACGTGCAGGATGCGCTCGAGCGCAGCCGCGGACGCTCGCCCGAACTCGACGCCTTCTACGAACGCATGCTGGGCGCCGGGCCCGAGCGTTTTGTCACCACCCCCTCGTCCATCGACGCCCTCTCCCCGCTGCGCGAGGAATGCCCGAACTTCGACGCCGTGCTGGACGACCTGGCGCGCTACCTGCGCCTGGCCCATGCCGGCAACAAGGGGTTCAAAGTGATGCCGATCCTGCTGCTGGGGGACCCTGGCGTCGGCAAGACCCATTTCGCCAAGCGCCTGGCGCGCGCCATGGGCACCGATTGCGAGCTGATCAGCATGAACGCCCTGTCGGCCGGCTTCGTCATCACCGGCAGCTCGGCCAGCTGGCGCGGCGCCAAATGCGGCAAGGTCGCCGAGAGGCTCGTGCGCGGCCAGTACGCCAATCCCGTGGTGGTGCTCGACGAAGTCGAAAAGGCGAGCGGCTCCTCGCAGTCCGATCCGCTGGCCGCCCTGTATCAGTTGCTGGAACCGGAAACGTCGCGGGCCTTTCGCGACGAATTCATCGACGTCGAGATCGACGCCAGCCAGATTTTCTGGGTACTGACCGCCAACTCGACCGAGGGCATCCCGGCGCCGCTGCTCAACCGCATGGCCGTGTATGAAGTACCGGCGCCGACCCCGGAGCAGGCGGCCGGCATCGCCCAGCGCGTGTATGCGGCGCTGCTGGGGGAATTGAACCTGTCCGGGTTCGACGCCCAGCTTGCCGACGCCGTGCTCGACCGCCTGGCGCCGGTGGCGCCGCGCGATTTGCGCAAGACCCTGCTCGACAGCCTGGGCTATGCGGTGGCCGAGGGACGCGCGCATGTGGCGGCGGGCGACGTGCGGCTGCGGGTGCCGGCGGGGCGCGGGCGGATCGGATTCTGAGGGCCCCACAGTCCAGGAGCGTCAGACACGCTAAAACACCCGGTGCCCACGGCCGGCGCTAGAATAAAGCCATATCGTCCACCTGAGAGCCCCATGACCGAGTTTGCCTTCACGCCTCCCGCCACGCCCTCGCTCGCCATTTTCGGCAGCAGCGCGCGTTTCCCGATTCGCCGCGTCTTCTGCGTCGGCCGCAACTACGCGACCCACGCGCGCGAGATGGGGAGCGACCCGGACCGCGAACCGCCCTTCTTCTTCACCAAGCCGGCCGACGCCGTGGTGCCGGCCGGGGGCGCCCTGCCCTATCCGCCGGCGACGAACGACCTGCACCACGAGATCGAGCTGGTCGTCGCCCTGCGCGCGGGCGGCACCGACATTCCAGCCGACGAGGCCCTGGCCAAGGTGTGGGGCTACGGCGTGGGCATCGACCTGACCCGGCGCGACCTGCAATCGGTGGCCAAGGAAGCCGGCCGGCCTTGGGACATGGCGAAAGGCTTCGATGCGTCGGCGCCCTGCACACCGCTGCGCCCGGTGAGCGCTTTCGGCCATCCGGCCGAGGACGCCTGCATCCGCATCCTGGTCAACGGCGAAGTACGCCAGGACGGCTGCCTGAACGAGATGATCTGGCCGATCGCCGACATCATCAGCCACCTGTCGCGCCTGGTGACGCTGGCGCCGGGGGACCTGATCTTCACCGGCACACCGGGCGGCGTCGGCGCCCTGCAGCCGGGCGACCGGGTGCATGGCGAAGTGGCGGGGGTCGACGAATTCGACCTCGAGGTCGTCGAGAAATCGTAGGGTGGTCACTTCAGCGTGCCCACCCTGCAACCAAGCTCAGTGCTCGACCCAGCCTTTGGCATGCTCGACCGCGCGCGCCCAGCGTGCACGCAATTGATCGCGGCGCTCCGCCGGCATGTCGGGCTCGAAACGGCGCTCGGCCTTCCACAAGGCGCCGATTTCCTCGCGCGACGCCCAGAAACCTTCGGCCAGGCCCGCCAGGTAGGCCGCGCCCAGCGCCGTGGTTTCGGTCACCAGCGGACGCACCACGGGTACGCCCAATAAATCGGCCTGGAACTGCATGAGCAGATCGTTGCGTGCGGCGCCGCCGTCGGCGCGCACTTCCATCACCGGGCAAGCGGCATCCTTCTGCATCGCGGCCAACAGCTCAGCGCTCTGGTAGGCGATCGCCTCCACGGCGGCGCGCGCGATGTGGGCCTTGGTGGTGCCACGCGTCATGCCGACGATGGTGCCGCGCGCATACGGGTCCCAGTGCGGCGCACCGAGGCCGACAAAAGCCGGCACCAGCATCACGCCGCCAGAATCGGGCACCGAGGTTGCCAGCGCCTCGACCTCGCTTGCGTCCTCGATGATGCCGAGGCCGTCGCGCAGCCACTGCACGGTCGCGCCGCCCATGAAGACGCTGCCCTCGAGCAGGTAATCGGTGCGCCCGTCGACCTTCCAGCCGATGGTGGCCAGCAATCGGTTGCGCGACACCGGCGGCACATAGCCCGAGTGCATCATCATGAAGCAGCCGGTGCCATAGGTGTTTTTCACCATCCCCTTGTCGTAGCAGGCCTGGCCGAAGGTAGCGGCCTGCTGGTCGCCGGCGATGCCCGAGACCGGAATCGGTCCGCCGAACCATTCCTCATGCGCCAAGCCCACCTTGCCCGAACTGCGCACGACTTCCGGCAGCATCGCGGCGGGCACGCCGAACAGGTCGAGCAGGAACGGATCCCAGCGCATCGTGTGGATGTTGTAGAGCATCGTGCGCGAGGCATTGCTCACATCCGTGACGTGGCGCCCGCACAGTTTATAAGCCAGCCAGCTGTCGATGCTGCCGAAGCACAGCTCGCCCCGCTCGGCCCGTTCGCGCGCGCCCGGCACGTTTTCGAGCAGCCATTGCAGTTTGGTGGCGGAGAAATAGGCGTCCAGTTCGAGGCCGGTGCTGCGGCTGATCTGGCGCGCGTGGCCCGCTTCGCGCAGGCGGTCGCAGGCGCCGGCGGTGCGCCGGTCCTGCCAGACAATGGCGCGCGCGATCGGCTCCCCGGTGGCGCGGTCCCAGACGACGGTGGTTTCGCGCTGGTTGGCGATGCCGATGGCGGCGATGTCGGCGGCAGTAACACGGTTGTCGGCCAGCACCTGGCGCGCGCAGGCGAGCTGGCTGTTCCAGATGTCGAGCGCGTCGTGCTCGACCCATCCGGGCTGGGGAAAATGCTGGGGAAATTCCTGCTGGGCGCAGGCGAAGACCTGACCCTGGCGATCGAACAGGATGGCACGGGAACTGGTCGTTCCCTGGTCGAGAGCAAGGACGTACTGAGGCACGATGTCTCCCCTGCGCTGGGATATGGATTATTCAGTGTAAAGCAGGCCGATAGGCCGGATTCTGTGTAGTGGTCTCCCTTGCGGGACGCCCCTATGACAGCCATTCCTCTAGGCGCCGAATTACTCCGGCGCTCAAGCTTCCTACCCGCACGCTCCGCGAGCAACATCAACGCGTGCCTATTTGGAATTGCTCCGAGTGGAGGTTACCGCGTTTCACCGTAACT
>JANNNC010000073.1:0-42040 GCA_031398335.1 Massilia sp. | reverse complement strand
CGTCAAATGCTCGATGAACTGCCGAGCTTGGGCACGAGAGAGCTCTAGTATCGGGATGTCGCCAAGGAAGGACACAAACTTCTTCCAGTCCCGTTCGACCTTGACAACAAATTCAGGGTCTCCACTTCGTCGATGGTTTTTCCAGTACAGGGCGAGAGCGGTTGACAACCTAACCGTCGTGTCCAGCTCCTCGCGGAGCAGCTTACCGGCTTCTAGTTCAAGCGGCGTTAAGTAGTCCGAGGGCGGAGCTTCGCGGTAGACGTCCTCGTCGCCGTTCGCGTACCTGTCCTGCTTTGGCTCCACCACATGCTCAATGAAGTTGGACAAGGTTCCCCAGCTGTCGGCAAGTTCCCTTGCAGTCGTGGTGACTTCTACTGGCACGAGCTGGGGATTGTCCTGAAGCGCCTTGAACTGAGCTAAATACTTCTTTGCCAGCACTTCAGCCTTCTTGACTGCTTCAAGACTGTCTGAGGTTTTCAGTGAGACGCGAATGAACTGCTTACCGTACCTCTGAACGAGATCGGCAGGGACACGCATGGCGAACTGGAAGACTGTGCCGCGTCGCTGGAGATACCGGGCTTGGATGGACACTGCGATGCCTAATGGAAGTTTCATGACTTGCTTTCCGAGCGCATGTATCACGCTCTGTGTGCGATTTGTATCACACCAGAAAGCCAAATACTCACATAACTTGTTGATTCCAAACGATAAATCGAATTTGGGGGAGTCCCCCCGACTGGAATCGAACCAGTATCCCACGCTTAGGAGGCATGTGCACTATCCATTGTGCTACGGGGAGGACGCACGCGACGCCGGTGGCGATGCAGCCATTGACGACACGACAAGCAGGCCGGGCCTGCGGTTCGGCGAGCGGACCCTGCGCAGCAGGCCGGTATCGTGAACTGAGTGCAATTATAGCCGACGAAAGCAGGTTATTTGGAAGTGTCGCCGCCGCAATCGGTACAATGGCTGCTTCTTTCACCTTTCCCCGCCACACCGCGAGTCTCCGAGACCTTCGCGGATGGCCTGTTCACAGATTATGGCTGTCATTTCCCTCTCGTCCGCGCAACTCGCGTTCGGTCACGTCGCGCTGCTCGATCACGCGGATTTTTCCCTTGAAACCGGCGAGTGCGTCGGCCTGATCGGACGCAACGGCACCGGCAAGTCCTCGCTGCTGAAAACCATTGCCGGACGCTTCAAGCTCGACGACGGTCTGCTCGTCATGCAGCAAGGCATCAAGATCGCCTATGTCGAACAGGAGCCGACCTTCGATCCCGAGTCGACTGTGTTCGACGCCGTTGCCGCCGGCATGGGAGCACTGCAAGGCATGCTGGCCGAATACGAAGCCTTGACCGGCCAGTTCGGCCAGGGCGACGACGACGCCCTGATGGAACGCATGCACGACCTGCAGGTCAAGCTCGACGCCACCGACGGCTGGAACCTGAACAACAAGGTCGACACCACGCTCGACCGCCTTGGCCTGAACCGCGAAGCGAAGATGGGCACGCTGTCCGGCGGTATGCAGAAGCGCGTCGCCCTGGCCGTGGCGCTGGTCTCGGCGCCGGACGTGCTACTGCTCGACGAACCGACCAACCACCTGGACTTCAGGTCGATCATGTGGCTCGAGGGTCTGCTGCGCGAATACCGCGGCTCGGTCCTGTTTATTACCCACGACCGCAGCTTCCTCGATAACGTCGCCACCCGCATCGTCGAACTCGACCGCGGCCGTTTGCTGTCCTTCCCAGGCAACTTCACGACCTACCAGGAACGCAAGAGCGAATTGCTGGCCAACGAAGAGGTCGAAAACGCCAAGTTCGACAAGTTCCTGGCCCAGGAAGAAGTGTGGATCCGCAAGGGCGTGCAGGCGCGCCGCACCCGCGACGAGGGCCGCGTGCGCCGCCTGGAGGCGCTGCGCGAACAACGCGTTGCGCGCCGCGACACCCAAGGCCAGATCAAGCTCGACGTCGGTATGGGCGAGCGTTCCGGCAAGATCGTTGCCGAACTCGACAACATCTCGAAGTCCTATGGCGAGAAGGTGATCGTGTCGAACTTCACCGGCACCATCCTGCGTGGCGACAAAGTCGGCCTGATCGGCGCGAACGGCGCCGGCAAGACCACGCTGCTCAAGATCATCCTCGGCGAGGAAACCGCCGACAGCGGCAAAACGCGCCTGGGCACCAAGCTCAATGTCGCCTACTTCGACCAGATGCGCACCCAGCTCAACGAAGAGGCGAGCCTGGCCGACACCATCGCACCGGGCAGCGACTGGGTGGAAGTGAATGGCCAGCGCAAGCACGTGATGACTTACCTGAACGACTTCCTGTTCGCGCCCGAGCGTGCCCGTTCGCCGGTCAAGTCGTTGTCCGGTGGCGAGCGCAACCGCCTGCTGCTGGCGCGCCTGTTTGCCAAGCCGGCCAACTGCCTGGTGCTCGACGAACCGACCAACGACCTCGATATCGACACCCTGGAACTGCTCGAAGAGCTGCTCGAGGATTACACCGGCACCGTATTCCTCGTCAGCCACGACCGCACTTTCCTCGACAACGTCGTGACCCAGGTCATCGTTGCCGAAGGCGAGGGCCTGTGGCGCGAATACGTTGGCGGCTACACCGACTGGGAACGCGTCAAGGCGACCGCGCCGCAGCAAACCGCCACCCCTGCCAAGCCCGCCGCCGCCAAGCCTGCCGAGGCGCCTGCCGAAGCGGCAAAGAAGGTCAAGCTCAGCTACAAGGAGCAGCGCGAACTGGACGAGCTGCCGAAACTCATCGCCTCGCTCGAGGATGAGCAATCGGCCATCACCGCCCAGCTCAACGCGCCGGACTTCTACAAGACCAACCCGGCCGACGCACGCCGCATCAACGCCCGCTTCGCCGAGATCGAAGACCTGCTGCTCGACACCCTCGAGCGCTGGGAAAAGATCGAAGCGCGCTCGCGCGGCGACGCATAAGCAGCATCGGCTCGTGAAGCCTCGGGCCCTCTGCCTGAGGCTTTCCCACAGCGGACGCGCCTTGCGTCCCGCTTGTTGGTGCGGCCTCACCGCCCATCTTTTTTTTTTGCACCGGCTCGCGGCACGATTAGACAGCCATGAAACAGGTTTTCCTGATCCATGCGCACAAGGACCTCGCCCAGCTCAACGCGCTCCTGGCGCGCCTGTGCGACCCGGACTTCGTCCTGTACGTCCACCTCGACCGTAAGTGGCAGGTCGATGAGAAGCAAGTGGATCGGCGCGCGCACCAGATCCACCCGCGCCTGGACGTGCGCTGGGGCGCTTACAGCCAGGTGCAGGCGACGCTCGCCTCGCTGCGCCAAGTGCTCGCGCAGGAACCGGCGTTCGACAAGCTGTCGTTTTTGTCGGCGCAAGACTATCCGGTCCTGTCGAATGCGGCCCTGAAGCGGGAATTGGCGACGCACGCCGGCGCGGAGCTGATCGACACCGTGCCGATCGGCCCGCAGGGCTGGCCTGCCGCTTACCGCTACCAGTATTTTTACCGCGAGGGCCGTGCGCTGCCGCTGCGGCTGGCCTGCGCGCTGGCCAATCGTGCCCTGCGCCTGGCGCGGCGCACGCGCCGTTTTCCGGCTGGCCTGCATCCGTATGGCGGCTCGACCTGGTGGGCGCTGTCACGGCCCTGCCTGGCCGAACTGCTGGTGCGGATCGACCTGTGTCCCGAGCTGGCGCGTTTTTTTCGCACTGTGCTCTGCCCCGACGAAATGTTCTTCCAGACCCTGGTCATGGCCTCGCCTTTCGGTCGCCGCGTGTTGGCGCGCAATTACCGGTATGTGCAGTGGCCCGCCGGCACGGCGCGCAATCCGCAGGTCCTGGGCGACGCCGATTTCGAGCGCATCCGCAGTTCGGGCGCGCATTTCTGCCGCAAGCTCGAGGGCGCGCAAAGCGCCGGCCTGCGCGCGCGGCTCGATGCGTGCGCGGATGGGGGCGGCAGCGTCATCCAGTGAGCGAGGCGCCGACAGCAGCCGGTCGCTCGTCCTTGATCGCCCTCACACGCGCGCCCCGCGCGCTTGCGCCTGTGCGGGCCTCGCGCCGGGATGCCTGCGCTAGTATCGACGGCGACACCTCGACAAGGCTCCCATGCAGACCCGGCCATTCTCTATCGCTTTCATCGTGCGCGACCCGCTGCCGCCGCTGCTGGCGGACGTGGCGACCCTGTTCGGCGCCGAAATGCCGCGCCATGGCGTGCAGACCGACCTGGTGGGGCAGGGAGGCGCCGGCGGCGGGGCGCCCTGGCGCGCGGGCGGCATGCACGTCGTCGGCAACCTGCGCCACCGCTTTGCCAGCCTGCTGGCGCCGCTCTGGGACGCGCTCGGCCTGCTGCGCGCCTGGCGCCGTGCGCGGCCCGATTGCATCCAGGTGCGCGACAAGGTCGTCAGCGCATTGCTTGCCCTGCTGGCGGCGCGCCTGCTGCGCATTCCCTTTGTTTACTGGATGTCCTTCCCCATCGTCGAAGGCTTCGAGGTGCGCCGCGATGCCATGGCGCAGCAGCGGCGCTGGCTGGCCTGGCCGGCCCATGCACTGCGGGCCTTGCTCTCGCGCCATGTCGTCTATCGGCTGGTGCTGCCCGTGTCCGATCACGTGTTCGTGCAAAGCGAGGCCATGCGCGACTGGCTCGTCACGCGCGGCATCGCCGCCGAACGCATGACGCTGGTGCCGACGGGCGTCGACGCCGCGCTGTTCGACCGCACTTCCATCGTCCCCAGCCAGGACCCGCGCCTGGACGGGCGCCGCGTGGTGCTGTACCTGGGGCGCGTGGCCCAGTCGCGCCAGTCGGACTTCCTGCTCGACGTCGCCGAACGCCTGCGCCGGCAGCTGCCCGAGGTATTGCTGGTCATTGCCGGCGAAGCGCCGTCAAGCGCCGAGATGGTGTGGATGCGCAGCCTGATCGGCGCGCGCGGGCTGGCGCACCACGTGCTGCTGACCGGCTGGCTGCCGCAGCCGGTGGCGCTGGGCTATGCGGTGCGCTCTGAAGTGGGTCTGTCGCCGATTCCGCGCGGGACGCTGTTCGACGTCTCGTCGCCGACCAAGCTGGTCGAATACCTGGCGCCCGGCATTCCAGGCGTGGCCAACGACATTCCCGACCAGGCGCGCGTCATCGCCGAGAGCGGGGCCGGCCTGTGCGCGCCGATGCAGGCCGGCGCCTTTGCCGAGGCCACGCTGCGCCCCCTGAACGATCAGGAACTCGCTGCGCGCTGCGCCGAACGCGGCCCGCCCTGGGTGGCGGCGCACCGCACCTACGACATCCTGGCGCGCGAGGTCGCGCGCACCTAGCACCGCATCCTGGCGCCATGTGGACCTATTCCGTAAAGGCAACGCTGCGCGCGTTCGTGCGCATGCTGCTGCGCGGCCTGTGGGGCCGCCTGCTGGTCTATCCATGCCTGGCGGCCCATGAACGCTCGCCCGAGCTGCTCGCTGCCGCCATCGCCCGCCGCGCGCGCCGCCTGGGCGTCGCGCTTGCACTCGACGGTACCCGGCTGCAGCGCGTCGATCCGGCGGCGCGCTTTGTTACCAAAAGCATGCTGCGCCTGCATCCGAAGCGCTTCATATGTCCGCGCGCGCCGGGTTCCTTGCTGCGCAGCACGATCCGCACCAGCGGTAGCGCGGGCACGCCCCTGCGGCTGGTGCAGACCCTGGGCGCGGTGATCCGCGAGGAAGGCTTCATCCAGCGCCAGCTGGATTGGATCGGCTGGCGCCCGGGGCAGCGCCGGGCCTGGATCCGCGGCGACATTGTCTGCCCGGAGCATCCGGGCGACGGCCGCTACTGGTGCCACGACTGGTGCGGCCAGATTCTGCTGATGTCGTCTTTCCATTTATCCGAAGCGACGATCGGCGCCTATATCGACGCCCTGGAGCAGTATGATCCGGTCGTGCTGCACGCCTATCCGTCCTCGGTGGCGGCGCTGGCCGCCTGGCTCGACGCGCACGGCCGGCGCTACGGCGGGCGCGCGCTGCGCGGGGTGCTCACTTCATCCGAAACCCTCGAAACCGCTGTGCGCGCGCAGGTCGAGCGTGCATTCGGCGTGCGCATGTTCGACTGGTACGGCCAGGCCGAGCGTGTCGTCGCGATCGGCACCTGCGAAGCAGGCAGCTACCATGTACTCACCGATTACGGCGGCGTCGAATTGCTCGAGGGCGAGGATGGCGCGTGCGAACTGGTCGGCACGACCTTGAACAACCCGGCCATGCCGCTGGTTCGCTACCGCACCGGCGACCGCGTCGTGCCGGGCGACGGCAGCCCTTGCCCCTGCGGCCGGGTGTTCCCGACCGTTAAAGCGGTGATCGGGCGCCAGGAACGCATATTGACCTTGCCGGACGGGCGCATCGTCGCGCGCCTGGACCGCGTGTTCCAGGGACACGCGCGGCACCTGATCGAAGGCCAGGTGTTGTATGCCAACGACGCTAGTTTCCGCCTGCGCATCGTCGCCACCGGGGGCTTAACGCAAGCTGACGAGGCCGCATTGCGGGCCGCCTTCCTGCTGCGCGTGCCGGGCGTGGACGTGCGGGTCGAGCGGGTACCTGCGATCCCGCGCGGGCCGAACGGCAAGTTCGAATTTGTCGCGCTCGAAGGCTGACCCGAATTTGTCGCGCTCGAAGGCTGTACCGTGCGCGAAAGCGGCAACAGTTGATGTATGATCGAAATATTGTGCCTTTATCAAGAATCGTGAACACGTCTCCCTCCACCAGTTCGACTGACCCATTGGCTACTGGAGTTCGCGCATGAAGGCGCGCGCGCCGTGCGTCCTGATGCTCGGTACCGCGCCGGAAGGGCGGGGCGGGGTGGCGGCGCAGGTGCGCTATGTGAGCACCCACCGCGAAGGCAGCCGCCTGGTCAAGCTGGACGCGGCTGCGCGCGGCTTCTGGCAGGCCGCCACGGCCTGCTTCGGGGACCGTCCGGCCATCGTGCATGCGCATGCGGCCTCGCACACCAGCTTCGCGCGCAAATCGCTGCTGCTGTGGCTGGCGCGCGCGGCCGGCTGCCAGACCATTTTCCACCTGCACGGCGGCGGCTTTCGCCAGTTCGCCACAGTGCATTCGAGTGCCCTGACGCGGCGCTGGATCCGCCATACCCTCGAGCGCAGTTCGCTCGACATCGCGCTGTCCGAAGGCTGGGCCGGTTTCGTGCGCGGCTTCGCGCCGCGCGCGCGCGTGACGGTGGTGCCGAATGCGGTGCCGCTGCCGTGCGCCATCGACGACCGGGCCGAACCCGGCCGCATCCTGTTTCTCGGGCGTGTCGAGGCCGCAAAGGGCGTGGCCGAGCTGATCGAGGCGGTGGCGCTGCTGGCCCCGCACTGGCCGGCGCTGCGGCTGGTGCTTGCCGGAGAAGGCGACCTGGAAGTATGGCGCCAGGCCGCGTGCGAGCGTGGCATCGGCGAGATGGTCGAGTTGCCCGGCTGGCTCGACAGCGCCGCGCGCGACGAGCAACTGGCCCGCGCCGCTGTATTCTGTCTGCCGTCGCATGCCGAAGGCTCGCCGATGGCGCTGCTGGAAGCGATGGCGGCTGGCAAGGCGGTCGTGGCCAGCCGCGTCGGCGGGATTCCCGAAGCGGTGCAGGACGGCGAGAATGGCCTGCTGGCGCCGCCGCACGAGGCAGCGCCCCTGGCTGCGGCGCTGGCACGTATCCTGGAGGATGCGCTCCTGCAGAAGCGCCTGGGCGAACGCGCACGGGCGACAGTAGCGCAACACTATTCAACAGAAGCGGTATGCAGCCGCTTGGCGGCGATCTACAACGATTTGGCGGGGGCTTGATGAACGCAACAGTACGCATGGTGTGGTGGGTGAATCGTCTGCGCTGCATGTCGGTGGCCGAAATCGGCTACCGCGTGCGCCGGGCGGCACGCACGAAAATGGCCCGCGGGGCCGCCGCGCGCGCCGCATCCGCACCGGCTACGGCGCCGCTGCCGCGGGCACGCACCTTCAACGTGCACGGGGCGCCCGCCTTGGCCCCGGCCCAGGTCGACGCCCTGCTGGCCGAAGCCGACCGCATCTGCGCCGGCCACGTTGTGCTGTTCGCCGACCGCAGCTTCGACGTCGGCGTGCCGACCGTCTGGAACCGCGATCCGGACAGCGGCGTGACCGGCCCGTCGGTGTTTTCGGGCGACATCGCCATCGACAACCCGGAACTCGTCGGCGACATCAAGCACGTATGGGAACTGAACCGCCACCTGCACCTCGTACGCCTGGCCCAGGCCTGGAGCGTTTCCGGCGACGTGCGCTGGCTGCACGCGCTCGAGCAGCAGCTGCGCAGCTGGCTCGACCAGTGTCCGCCATTGGTCGGCCCGAACTGGGTCAGCCCGATGGAACTGGGGATCCGCCTGATCAACTGGGCTCTGCTGTGGCAACTGGTGGGCGGCGAGGCCAGTACCCTGTTTGCCGGCGAATCCGGACAGCGCCTGCGCGCCGACTGGTTAGACAGCATCCACGCCCATTGCCGCACCATTTCGCGCAACCTGTCGCGCCATTCCTCGGCCAACAACCACCTGATCGGCGAGCTCTCCGGCTTATTTGTGGCGGCCTCGGTCTGGCCCTGCTGGAAGGCGTCCGGCGCCTGGATGGAACAGGCGCGGCGCGAACTCGAGCAGCAGGCGCGGCTGCAGTATTCGCTCGACGGCGTGAACCGCGAGCAAGCTTTCAGCTACCACGTGTTCTCGGCCGAATTTTTATTTGTCGCCGGCCTGGTCGGCCAGGCCTGCGACGTTGCCTTCTCGCGCACCTACTGGAGCGTGCTGCAGCGCGCGCTGCGCTTCCTGCGTTCGGTACGCGACGTGGGCGGCCACGTGCCGATGGTGGGCGACAGCGACGACGGCAACGTGTTCCGGCTCGACGCCGCAGGCAGCGACCGCGCGGCCCAGCTGCTGGCCCTGGGCAACACCGTGTTCGGCGCCCAGGCAGCGGACCACGCGGGCGTGCGCTGGCTGCTGCACGCGCTCCCGGGCAGGCGGCCCGACGCCGATGCCCACGAATCCGACACCGGCTGGGCCTTCCCGGACGGCGGCTACCTGCTCTTCGGTTCGCAGTTCGGCGAGGAAAACGAAATCAAGGGCATGCTCGACTGCGGCCCGCTCGGCTACCTCGGCATCGCCGCCCACGGCCACGCCGACGCGCTGTCGATGACGCTGTCGGTGGCCGGGGAACAGGTGCTGGTCGATCCGGGCACCTACTCGTACTGGCAGGAGCAGAAGTGGCGCGATTATTTCCGCGGCACCTCGGCCCATAACACGGTGCGCGTGGACGGGCGCGACCAGTCGGTTTCGGGCGGACGCTTCATGTGGCTGCGCAAGGCGCGCGCCAGCATCGAGCGCATGCCCGCGTCGCCCCATGAATTCGATTTCCGCGGCTCGCACGACGGCTATACCCGCCTTACGGACCCGGTGCGCCACCTGCGCAGCGTGCGTTTCGACGCCGCCAGCAGTACCCTGACCGTGCGCGACGAGGTTGCCGCCAAAAAGGCCCATCCGCTCGAGCTGTTCTGGCATTTCGCGCCGGAACTGAACGTGCGCCTGACCAGTACCGGCCTGCACGTGCGCGGCAAGCGTTTTGCGTTGCAGATGCAGGCCAGCGGGGCGGACCTCAAGCTTGAACTCGTGCGCGGCGCCGAAAACCCGCCGCTGGGCTGGTATGCGCGCTGCTACGAATCGAAGGAGCCGAGCGACGTATTGCGTATCTCGACGGTATCGTCCGCCGTTCCGGTGGAATGCAGGTTTACAATAACGTTTTTTTAATAATGACTATAGTTGTATAGGGAAGTCTGAACATGCTTATTTATCTGGTCGCGGGCGCAAGGCCCAATTTCATGAAGATCGCCCCGATCGTGCGCGCACTGCAGGCGCAATCGATCCTGTCGTTCAAAATCATCCACACCGGTCAGCACTACGACCGCGACATGAACGACGTGTTCTTCGAAGAACTCGGCATTCCGCAACCTGACGTTTTCATGGCCGCCGGCGGCGGCAGCCATGGCCAGCAGACCGCCAAGATCATGGTCGGTTTCGAGGAATTGTGCGTGGCCGAGCGTCCCGCTGCGGTGCTGGTCGTCGGCGACGTGAACTCCACGCTGGCCTGCTCGATCGTCGCCAAGAAACTGAATATTCCGGTTGCCCACGTCGAAGCCGGCCTGCGCAGCGGCGACATGTCGATGCCCGAGGAAATCAACCGCCTCGTTACCGACAGCATCTCGGACTGGTTCTTTGCTACCGAACCGGCGGCCGTCGAGCACCTGCGCCGCGAAGGCAAGCTTGATTCCGCCGTGCACTATGTCGGCCACGTCATGGTCGACAACGTCCTGTTCCAGGCCGACAAGCTCACCCGCGCCGACACTTCCGGCTTCGAGACCGCCGCCTTCAAGGCCACGGCCCAGCAGAACGGCGGGCGCTACGGCGTCGTCACCATGCACCGTCCGAGCAATGTCGACGATCCGGTCATGTTCGCCCGCATCGCCGGCGCGCTGAAGGAAATTTCCACCGAACTTCCGCTGATCTTCCCGGTGCACCCGCGCACCCGCGCCAACATCGAGAAGTTCGGCATCGACCTCGGTCCGAACGTGACCCTGGCGGGTCCGCAAGCCTACATGGCCTTCCTCAATCTCTGGAAAGACGCGGCCGTGGTGCTGACCGATTCCGGCGGCCTGCAGGAAGAAACGACGGCCCTTGGCGTGCCGTGCGTCACCATCCGCGAAAACACCGAGCGTCCGGTCACGGTCGATGAAGGTTCCAACGTGCTGGCCGGCACCGACCCGGCGAAGATCATGCTGGAAGCGCGCAAGGTCTTGCGCGGCGAAGGCAAGCAGGGCCGCCGTCCGCACCTGTGGGATGGCAAGGCCGCCGAACGCATCGTGGAAGTACTGGCGCGCGAAGTGGCGCAGAAATCGGCGCAGGCAGTGGAATGACCCCTGCCATCACGTTGATGGGCTGCAGGATCGACAATCTGTCGATGGAGGAAACCCTCGGCCGTATCGAGGAATTCATCCGCTCCGGCAAGCCCCATCAGCACGTGGTGGTGAATGTGGACAAGCTGGTCAAGGCCAGCCGCGACGACGAACTGCGCGGCATCATCAATGCCTGCGCGCTGGTCAACGTCGACGGCATGCCGTTGGTGTGGGCCTCGCGGCTGCTGGGGAAACCGCTCAAGGAACGCGTGGCCGGGGTCGACCTGTTCGAAGCGCTGATGCGGCGCTCGAGCGAGCGCGGCTGGCGGGCGTTCCTGCTGGGGGCGCGTGCCGAGGTGGTGGCCGCCGTGGCCGACACCTACCGGCGCCGCTTTCCGGAACTCGTCATCGCCGGCTGGCGCGACGGTTATTGGCAGGACGAAGCGCAAGAAGCGCAGGTGGCCGGGCAGGTGCGCGCCAGCGGCGCCGACCTGCTGTTCGTGGCGATCAGCTCGCCGAAGAAGGAACAGTTTCTCGGGCGCTGGCAAGCAACGATGCGCGTGCCGTTCGCGATGAGCGTGGGCGGCAGCTTCGACGTCGCCATCGGCCGCGTCAAGCGTGCCCCGCGCTGGATGCAGCGTGCCGGCCTCGAATGGTTTTACCGTTTCCTGCAGGAGCCACGACGCATGTTCCGGCGCTACTTTATCGAGGACATGGCGTTTATCCGGCTCCTGATCAAGGAAGCGGCGCAGATCCGCAAGCGGTAAATAATGTAAAGCGTCCAACGGACGCATCCGGACTAGGGAGACGCGGCCGAAGAGCCGCGACCGAAGGGAAGGACAAGAGGGGAGCGGCCATGAGGGCCGTTCTTGAGCGCCGCAACAGGCGCGGCACCAACAGTTTAAGAGAGTGACGACAATGAAGATTCTGGTTACGGGCGGCGTGGGCTACATTGGTTCCCACACCGTCGTCGAGTTGCAAAATGCCGGGTACGACGTGGTCGTGGTCGACAATCTCTCCAACGCTCAACGCTCGGTCCAGGACCAGGTGGTGAAGATCACGGGCAAGTCCTTCGATTTCGTCGAAGCCGACATCCGCGACCGCGCGGCCATGGAAGCGGTCTTTGCCGCCCACAAGGTCGACGCCGTGATCCATTTCGCCGGCCTGAAAGCCGTCGGCGAATCGGTGGCCCAGCCGCTGCGCTATTACGACAACAATGTCTCCGGCAGCGTCGTGCTGTTCGAAACGATGGCCAAGTTCGGCGTCAAGACGCTCGTGTTCAGCTCCTCGGCCACGGTCTACGGCGATCCGGCCTCGGTGCCGATCCTCGAGGACTTCCCGCTGTCGGCGACCAATCCCTATGGCCGCAGCAAGCTGATGATCGAAGACATCCTGCGCGACCTGATCCAGGCCGAACCGGACTGGCATATTGCCCTGCTGCGCTACTTCAATCCGGTGGGCGCCCATGAAAGCGGCCTGATCGGCGAGTCGCCGTCGGGCATCCCGAACAACCTGGTGCCCTACATCGCCCAGGTCGCGAGCGGCCAGCGCGAGAAGCTGTCGGTGTACGGCGGCGACTATCCGACTCCGGACGGCACCGGCATGCGCGACTACATCCACGTCGTCGACCTGTCGATCGGCCACGTCAAGACCCTGGAAAAGCTGGCGCAGGGTCCCGGCCTCTTGACCTATAACCTCGGCACTGGCCGCGGCAACAGCGTGCTGGAAATGGTGCGCGCCTTCGAGCAAGCCAGCGGGCGTCCGATCCCGTACCAGATCGTCGACCGCCGCCCGGGCGACATTGCCAAGTGCTATGCCGATCCGGCGCGTGCGCGCGACGAACTGGGCTGGGTTGCCACGCGCGACGTCGCCCAGATGTGCGCCGACACCTGGCGCTTCCAGACGGCGTCCAAGGACTGAGAGTGCGTGGCCCGGTGCCGCGCCGGCACCCGGTCGCGCCGACGACAAAAAGCTGAAGCAATCCCGACAAAGCATTACAGCGCAATAGCTGAACAGCACACAGAATGAGGATGGTTCAATGAAAGCAATGATTCTCGCGGCAGGCAAGGGCACGCGCGTTCGCCCGCTCACGTACGACCTCCCGAAACCGATGATTCCCCTGCTCGGCAAGCCCGTGATGGCTTACCTGGTCGAGCACCTGAAGAAACACGGCGTGACCGAAATCATGGTCAACGTCAGCTGGCTGCACGAAAAGATCGAAGAGTATTTCGGCGAGGGCGAGCAGTTCGGCGTCCAGATCGGCTATTCGTTCGAGGGCTATACCACCGACGACGGCACCATCGTGCCCGAGCCGATCGGCTCGGCCGGCGGCATGAAGAAGATCCAGGAATTTGGCCAGTTCTTCGACGACACGACGATCGTGATGTGCGGCGACGCGCTGATCGACCTCGACCTGAAGGCGGCCCTGCTCGAACACCGCCGCAAGGGGGCGATGGCCTCGGTCATCACCAAGGAAGTGCCGTGGGACAAAGTGTCCTCGTACGGCGTCGTCGTCACCGACGAAGACGGGCGCATCACCGAGTTCCAGGAAAAGCCGAACCAGGAAGAAGCGAAGTCGAATTTCATCAGCACCGGCATCTATATTTTCGAACCGGAAGTGATCGACCTGATTCCGCCGGGCGTGTCCTTCGACATCGGTTCGGAACTGTTCCCGCTGCTGGCCGAGCGCGGCCTGCCGTTCTATGCACAGGGCCGCCCGTTCAACTGGCTCGACATCGGCACCATGTCCGATTACTGGGAAGTATTGCAAACCGTGCTGACCGGTGAAGTCAATCACATGGACGTGCCCGGCACCCAGATCGAGCCGGGCCTGTGGGTCGGCCTGAACACGAGCATCGACTGGAACGGCACGACCATCGAAGGCCCGGTCTACATCGGTTCCGGTGTGCGCATCGAAGCAGGCGTGCACATCGTCGGACCGACGTGGATTGGCCACGGCAGCCACATCTGTGAAGGCGCCGAAGTTGTTCGCAGCGTATTGTTTGAATATACTCGTGTGTTGCATGATGTAGCGCTCAACGAGATGATTGTCTTCAAGGAATACAGTGTCGACCGCGCAGGCGAAATGAAGCATGCGTCCGAATACAGTTCCGAAGAGTGGGTGAATGCGCGTGATCGCCGTCGCCGCAGTCGAAAAGAAGATGCAGGCCAGAAAAGTAATAACCGATAGAAAGCGAACGCATGAAAATTTATCCAGTGATCCTCTCCGGTGGCGCCGGCACCCGTCTGTGGCCCTTGTCGCGTGCCGTGCTGCCGAAGCAGCTGCTGCCCATCGTTGCTGACAAGACCATGCTGCAAGACACCGCACTGCGCGTCGCCGGGCTGCCCGGCCTGATGGCGCCCTTGGTTGTCTGTGGCAACGACCACCGTTTCATGGTGGCCGAGCAGCTGCGCGCGGCCGGCATCACGCCGCTGGGGATCCTGCTCGAGCCGGTCGGCCGCAATACCGCGCCGGCCGTGGCCGCCGCTGCCAATTACCTGAAGGCGATCGATCCTGAAGCGGTCATGCTGGTGCTGCCGGCCGACCACGTGATCGACAACCAGGAAGCGTTCAAGGAAGCCGTCATCCGCGCCGCCGCCCTGGTCAAGGACGGCGGGCTGGCTACCTTCGGCATCGTGCCGAAATCGCCGGAAACGGGCTACGGCTACATCCTGCGCGGCGCCGCGCTGGCCGGCTGCGACGGCTGCTACCAGGTCGGGCGCTTCGTCGAAAAGCCCGACCTCGCCACGGCCGAGACGTTTGTCGCCGATGGCGGCTATTACTGGAACAGCGGCATGTTCATGTTCGCTGCCGAGCAATATCTCTCCGAACTGGCCAAGTTCGCGCCCGCCATCGCCGAGGCGGCCGCAAAGGCGGTCACGACCGGCTACAGCGACCTCGATTTCTGCCGCCTGGATGAAGCCGCATTTTCCAGCTGCCCGTCGGACTCGATCGACTACGCCGTGATGGAACACACCGCCAACGCGGTCGTCGTGCCGGCCGATATCGGCTGGAGCGATGTCGGCTCGTGGTCGGCCTTGTGGGAAGTGCAGCAGCACGACGAGAACGGCAATGCCATGCGCGGCGACGTCTACCTGGACGGCGTCAAGAATTCGCTGGTGCGCGCCGAAAGCCGCATCGTGGCCGTGGTCGGCCTGGAAGACGTGGTCGTGGTCGAGACCAACGACGCCGTGCTGGTGGCCCACAAGTCGCAGGTGCAGCGCGTCAAGCAGGTGGTCGACCACCTGAAGCTGAAAGAACGCACCGAGCACCTGCACCACACCAAGGTCTACCGTCCGTGGGGCCACTACGAGGGCATCGATGCGGGCGACCGTTTCCAGGTCAAGCGCATCACGGTGAAGCCGGGCGAAAAGCTGTCGCTGCAGATGCACCACCACCGCGCCGAACACTGGGTCGTGGTGTCGGGCACGGCGCGCGTGACCTGCGGCGAGAAGGTCAGCCTGCTGTCGGAAAACGAGTCGACCTATATCCCGATCGGCATGAACCACCGCCTCGAGAACCCGGGCAAACTGCCGCTGCACATCATCGAAGTGCAGTCTGGCAGCTACCTCGGCGAGGACGACATCGTGCGTTTCGAAGATATCTACAAGCGTTCGTAAGCGCTTGAGGACCAACGAAAACGGGCAGCGATGCCCGTTTTTTTCGCCCTGCGCCCGGAGCGTTCTGCGCCGAATCTGAACAAGGTTCCCAAGTCAACAGTGTGAAGCCCGGCCCGGGTGGGGCATACAATAAGATTCAGTGAACCCCGTCCGGAGGTGATCATGAAGACGCTCCTTGCCGCCGCTGCGCTGGCCCTGGCCGCACCGCAGGCCGCCGCCCAGAGCGGCGCGCCGCCGCTGGATCCCACGCTGGAGGGCCAGCTCGAACGCTGGCTCGGCGCCGGCGACCAGATTTTCGAGAACATCTACACGCGCCAGGGGGGCAGTGGCGCCGCAGCCGATATCTCGCTCGATTTCCATGCCGCCAGCGACGACCGCGGGCCGACGTTCACACTGCTGCGCGTGAGCGATGCCGCAGGCAGGGCCTGGCTGGTCGGCGGCTACAACCCGCAAAGCCCCGCCTGACAGGCGGCGCATGGCGCCTGCCGCATACCTGTTGCCCCAGTTGCTACCGGCACTGCTGCTGGCCGCTGCGTGCCAGGCCGCGCCCCTGGCGCCCGCAGCACCTTTCGCTACGCAAGAGGATCGCCTCGAGGCGCGCCACCTTGCCATCGTCATCAATGATGACGATCCGGACAGCGTCGCCGTCGGCGACGACTACCGGCGCCGGCGCGCGATTCCCGGACGCCCGCATGCGCTCGAACCCGCGCGCTTTCGCCAGCTCAAGGCGGACATCGACAGCCGCCTGCGGCCCCAGGTGCAGGGCGTGCTCATGGTCTGGACCGCGCCGTTCAAGGTCGGCTGCCACGGCATCGCCGGCGCCCATACGCTCGGTTACGACGGGGCCTTGTGCGCCGACACCTGCGCCGCCGGGCGGCCCAGCCCCCTGGTCAACGCGCCGGGCCGGCATCCCATGCGCGACCATGGCCTGCGCCCGGCGATGCTGCTGCCGATCGCGTCAAGGCAAGCGGCGCGGGCGCTGATCGACCGCGGCATCGTGAGCGGCCTGCGCCGCATGCCCACGCACGCCTGGTACCTGACGAGCTCGGAGGCGGCGCGCAATGCGCGTGCCGCCTTCTTTCCCGCACCCGGCTACCGGCGCGCGCAGGAGGTGACGGTGCACCGCCTGCAGGCCGACGCCCTGCAGGACGCCGGCGACGTGCTGGTCTGCCAGCTGGGCAGGGCGCAGCTGGAGCGTCTCGACAGCGTGCGCTTGGTGCCCGGCGCCCTGGCCGACCATTCGACCTCTCAGGGCGGCGAATTGCTGGTAAGCGGGCAGATGAGCAGCCTGCGCTGGCTGGCCGCCGGGGCCACGGCCAGTGACGGCACTGTCGGCGTGCCGTGCAAGCACTGGCAGAAGTTTCCGAATCCGGGTGTCCTGCTGCGCCGCTACCGGAGCGGCGCGAGCGCCATCGACGCCTGCTGGAACAGCGTCGCCTGGCCCGCCCAGGGCGTGTTCATTGGCGAGCCACTGGCGGCGCCTTTCGCGCGACACTCACGCACGCCCTTGCGGTAAGTTTCCGTGTGGAATCAATGTGTTGTCTGCATACCTCATCTGGAGGAAAGCAGGCTTACGGCATGTCATTCTCCTGTCAAATTGCCTCCGTAATATTGTTTCTGGTAATAAAATGACTATCAGCATCGACAATAAGTGTTTCGTCCTCTTATCTCTTTAGGAAGCCCATGAAAAAGCACGTTGCAATGAACACGCCGGCCGGTCGGCTGACCATCCTGGCCGCCCTGGTGGCCAGCTTGTCGACGAGCGCGTTTGCCGCCTCGCCCGACCTCGTCATCAGCCAGATTTTTACCGGCGGTGGCAGTGGCGGGTCGACCTACAACCGCGACTTCATCGAATTGTTCAATCGTGGCAGCGCTGCGGTCAGCCTGGGCGGCAAGAGCTTGCAGTATTCGTCGGCAACGGGCACCTGGTCCACGGCAAATGCGTTGCCGAACGCAACGGTGCAGCCTGGCCAGTATTTCCTGGTTGCAGGCAATGTCCAGACGGCGGGTGTCGAAATCGGCGCCACGATCGACCATAACTGGGCCATGGGCCTGCAGGCAACGTCGGCGAAGGTCGTGCTGGCCAACCAGACGGCCTTGATGACAAGCGCAACCGAGGCGGCGGCGACCATCGACATGGTCGGCTACGGCCCGACCGCCAGCAGTTTCGAGACCGCGCGCGCGCCAACGCCATCGGTGACCACCGCGCTCCAGCGCGTGGGCGCCGGTTGCACCGATACCGACAACAACGGGACCGATTTCACCGTGGTGTCGCCGGCACCGGTTCCGCGCAATTCGAAAACGGCGCTCAAGGTCTGCGCAGGCGGCGGCACGGACCCGGATCCGGTCCCGGTGGCGCAGCCGATCGTCGCCACCTGCCCGGCCACCCTGCAGGTCGCCCCTGGCGCCGCCGGCAGCGCCGCCGTGAGCGCCAGCGACACGGACAGCATTGTCAACAGCGCCGTCATTGCGGCGGGCGCCGTCACCGGCATCGAACTGCGTAATTTCGTGGCGGCATCCGGCAGCGGCGCCAGCGCCAGCGCCAGCCTGAATGTCGATGCCAGCCTCGCGGCCGGCAATTACCCGGTCACAATCGCCTTCGCCAATAACGATGGCCAGAGCGCCAGCTGCAATGTCACCGTGCGCGTTGCCGGCGTGCTGACGATCCCGCAGATCCAGGGCGCCGATCCGAAGAGCGCCTACGCCAACAGCGTGCAGACGACCCAGGGCGTGGTCACCGCGCTTGTGGGCAGCGGCTACTTCCTGCAAGACTTGAATGGCGACGGCAACCCGGCCACCTCGGACGGCCTCTTCGTGTTCGGCTCGAGCGCCGGCCTCGCGGTGGGCGACCTGGTGCGCGTGACGGGCACCGTTACCGAATACACGCCGACCGGCGCGCCGCGCTCGTATACCGAATTGACGAACCTGACGTCGGCGAGCAAGATTGGCACCGGCAGCATTGCGCCGACGAATGTCGCGATGCCGAACGCCGACCTGGCACGCTTCGAAGGCATGCTGGTGCGCTTTACCACGCCCTTGACGGTCAACGGCAACGCCTATCTCGGCGGCCGCGGCGAGCTGACGCTTGCGAGCGGCCGCCGCGAAATCCCGACCAACCGCCATGTGCCGGGCTCGCCTGAAGCGCGCGCGCTGGCAGCAAGCAACGCGGCCGACATGATCGTCCTCGACGACGGCATCTTCACCACGCCGGCGACCATCCCTTACCTGTTTGCCCAGGGTACCGTGCGCGCCGGCGACACCGTCAACGACCTCACCGGGGTGATCGATTTCGGCGCCATCGGCGGCAACAGCACGGCCTTCAAGCTGCAGCCGACGATCACGCCGAGCTTCTCGCGCACCAACGAGCGCCTGCCCGCGCCAGTCGTTGCGGCCGGCAACGTGCGCGTCGCCAGCGCCAACGTGCTGAACTTCTTTACCACCTTCACCAACGGCAACGATGCCTGGGGCCGCACGGGCCAGGGCTGCAAGATCGGCACCACCATCAACAAATCGAACTGCCGCGGCGCCGACAACCTGGCCGAATTCGTGCGCCAGCGCGACAAGATCGTGTCCTCGCTGTCGGCGGTCAACGCCGATGTCGTCGGCCTGATGGAAATCCAGAACAACGACGACATCGCCGTGACCTACCTGGTCGATCAGCTCAATAGCAAGATGGGCGCCGGCACCTATGCCGTCGTGCCGAAGCCGGCCGCGACCGGTACCGACGCGATCCGCGTGGCGATGATCTACAAGCCGAAGTCGGTGAGCATGGTCGGCGCCGCGCTGTCCGATGGCGACGACGTCAATAATCGCGCCCCGATCGCCCAGGCCTTCAAGGCGGCCAACGGCGGCAAGTTCTCGCTGGTCGTGAACCACCTGAAGTCGAAGGGCGGCTGCGGTGGCTCGACCGGCGGCAACGCCGACAGCGGCGACGGCCAGGGCTGCTGGAACGGCAACCGCGTCGAACAGGCCGCGCGCCTGCGCGACGTCTTCCTGCCGCAGGTCGTTTCCGCTTCCGGCGACAGCGACGTGCTGGTGGTGGGCGACATGAATGCCTACGGCATGGAAGACCCGATCCGCCTGCTCAACGCGGCCGGCTACGTCAACGAGATCGAGCGCCACGTGCGTCCGTACGGCATACCGTATTCCTACGTGTTCGGCGGCGAAAGCGGCTACCTCGACCATGCACTGGCCAGCAGCAGCCTGTCGCCGCAGGTGGCCGGCGTGACCGAGTGGCACAGCAATGCCGACGAACCGGAAGCGATCGATTACAACATCGAAGCAACCGGCCAGGATCCGTACGTCGCCGATCCTTACCGCGCATCGGACCACGACCTGGTGGTGGTGAGCCTGAACCTGGCGCCGACCTTTGCCGACGTGACGGCCTCGGCCTCGATCGTGCGTTCGGCCCTGACGGTCAATCGCCTGACCGGCAAGTACAGCGCGACCGTGAAGATCACCAACACGAGCGGCGCGCCGATCGCCGGTCCCCTGCACCTGGTGCTGGAAGGCCTGACGAGCGGTGTCAGCCTCGACGGCAAGAGCGGCGACCGGAATGGCGCGCCTTACCTGACCCTGCCTGGCGCCTCGCTCGCGGCCGGCGCCACGGTCACCGTGACGACCACCTTCACCAACCCATCGAAAATCGGCATCGGCTACACGCCGAAGCTGCTCAGCGGCACCTTTTAAGGAATTGACCCATGTTTAGCCTGAAGAACCTGTTCACCCGTGCCCTGCTGGCACTGATGCTCGTCACCGGCGCCGGCGCCGCGCTGGCCGGTCCCGTCTACCACGTCACCGTGAATACGGCCGGCCTGGAAGGCACCGGCATGCTCGACTTCATCTTCGTCGGCTACGAAACCTCGCCGGACGCGACCGCAACGCTGAGCAATTTCAGTGGTGACTTCGGCAGCGCCACCTATGTCGACGGCCCTGCCGTCAGCGGCGATATTTCCAGTGCTGTCGTGCTTGGCGGTATCGGCACCTACAATGAGTTCGCGCAGGCGGTCAATCTCGGCGGCCTGTTCCGCTTCGAGGTAAGCTTCGACTTCATCAGTGCCGGCGACCCGGTCGGCCTGGCTGTCGCGCTGTTCAACGACGACTTCACCGCCTACCTCGGCACGGAAGGCAACATTGCCCAGTTCGAACTGGCGCCGGGCGTGCCGGATGTCGTCGAAGTGGACGGTCCGCTGGTCGACCTGGTCGCCGTGCCGGAGCCGGCCAACATGGCCTTGCTGGGTCTGGGACTGGGCTTGATGGCCTGGACCCGCCGCACGCGCCGCATGCGATAAGCGGCCTGCGCTGCCGAATAATAAAGGCATACCCAAAAAGGCACACCCGGCTATGGCCGGGGTGTGCCTTTTTCTTTTGCGAGGAGCGTGCGGCTCAGCTGCCCTGGCCGGCGCGCCTCATGGCATCGATGCGGAAGGCTTCGGCGTTGCCGTCGATGATGCGCAGGCCGCTGCACTGCTCGGGGGCGCAGTCGGGGGCGGGCGTCTGGCTTGTAGTAAAGAATTTTTCTGCATATCAATTGTTTTCTACAAAGTTTGCTGACGAAATTAGATATTGAACGCCAGATCGATGCACGATGCAAGAAGTTGAATGATGATAGTATGAAATATCCTAAGGGAAATGAAAAGTGCTGCCGTGCATTTTTCCTGTGCTGCGCCGCATGTTCGCCACAGCCGACTGGTTGCGCCTGGGCCAGCGCACGCTTGACCAGCCATGTAAGCCGGGTATGATGAGCTCATGCAAAAACTTGCCGTTCTCTTACTGCTGGCCTGCGCGGCCTGCACCACCCGGGCCGACGGCCCGGTCTCCCGCGAGGCGTCCCCGGTCGCTGCCGATCGTACCGCCGACCAGCCCGCCACACAGGCCTCATCCGGCACGCTGGCCCAGCTCCAGGCCCTGGTCGGCAAGGCCGACTGCACGAGCGACAACCAGTGCCAGGTGCTGCCGGTCGGCGCCAAGGCCTGCGGCGGCCCGGCCAGTTACCTTGCCTGGTCGACTGCGAAGACCGATGCCGGCGCGCTGCAGGCGCTGGCCGAACGCTACCGCAGCGAGCAGCAGGCCAGCAATGCGGCCTCCGGACGGGTCTCGAATTGCCGCGTCCTGCCGGTGCCGGCCGCGGCCTGCCGGGCAAATACCTGCCAGCTCACCGATGGGGCGGCCGTCCGCTAGCTCCGCCACGCGTTGCGCACCCATCCCGCCAGGCCCGCCGGGACCGTGCGAAAGCACGCCGCCGGGCCGCCGTCTTGGTTGCCGGGAGTATATTGGCGTGATACGCTTCACGGGTTTGATCGAATGGTCAACTCAGGAGTGTCTGGATGGATGTCGTAACCTGCAAGACCATGTCGCTGCGCACGCGCGCGGGCGGCTTCACGTTGCTCGAACTGCTGGTCGTGATCGTCATCATCGGTTTGCTGGCCGCCTATGTCGGCCCCAAGTATTTTTCCCAGCTCGGCAAGTCGGAAGTAACGATCGCCAAGGCCCAGATCGACGCCTTCGAAAAATCGCTCGACACCTACCGCCTCGACACCGGGCGCTATCCGACCGGCGAAGAAGGCCTGGCCGCGCTGATGACGGCGCCCGCCAGCGCCGGCCTCAAATGGAACGGTCCCTACCTGAAGAAGGGCGTGCCGCCCGACCCATGGGGCCATCCATATCAATACCGTGCGCCCGCCACGAAGGGAGAATACGAGATCGTCTCCTTCGGCAGGGACGGCCAGCCCGGCGGCGCCGGCGACAATGCCGACATCTCCTCGCTCTGATTTTCTCGTAACCACCACACACCCGGGCACGTCTTCATGCAGTTTGCAGTTCGCACCCTCGCGCCCGACCTGTCGATCACGAGCATCCTGGTCGACGCGCTCGACGAAGCCGACGCCCGCCGCCAGATCGAGGCAAAAGGCTTGTTCGTCAGCGCGATCGAGCCGCATGGCGGCGCGCGCCTGGCCCGTGCCCGCGGCCCCAAACTCAATCTTGTCCTGTTCAGCCAGGAATTGCTGGCGCTGATCTCCGCGGGCCTGGGCATCGTCGAAAGCCTCGAAGCCCTGCTGGAAAAGGAAGCCAATCCGGCCGCGCGCATCGTGCTCGAACGCCTGCTGGCAGGCCTGCGCGAAGGCAAGCGCTTTTCCAGCGTGCTGGCGGGCCAGCCGGCGCTGTTCCCGCCGCTCTACGTCGGCATCGTGCGCGCCGCCGAAGACACCAGCGACCTGCCGCGCGCCTTGTCGCGTTACGTCGACTACCAGCAGCGCATCGACACGGTACGCTCGAAAATCGTCAGCGCCTCGATCTATCCGGTGATTTTGCTGTGCGTCGGCGGCGGCGTTTCCGGCTTCCTGATCGGCTATGTGGTGCCGCGCTTTGCCGAGGTCTACCAGGGGGCCGGGCGCAACCTGCCGTGGATGAGCAAGGTGATGCTCGAATGGGGCCAGTTCGCGTCGAACCACGGCGGCGCAATCGGGCTGGCCGCGCTCGCGCTGCTGGGCCTCGCGGTGCTCGGTGCACGGCGCCTGCTGCGCAGCGGCGGCGTCACCCGCCTGCTGGCGCGCCTGCCGGGCATCGGCGAACGCGCGCGCATCTACGAACTCTCGCGCCTGTACCTGACGCTCGGCATGCTGACCGAAGGCGGCATCACGATCGTGGGCGCCATCGAGACGGTGCAGCCGATGGTATCAAGCACGCTGCGCACGGCCCTCGTCAACGCCCGCGGCGCCATCGAATCGGGCCGGCCGCTCTCGAACGCCTTCGAGGCTTATGGCTTGACCACGCCGATTTCGTTGCGCATGCTGCGCGTCGGCGAGCGCACCGGCGACATGGGGCCGATGCTGACCCAGTCGGCCGCCTTCTACGACGGCGAGATCAGCCGCTGGATCGACCGTTTTACGCGCACCTTCGAGCCGCTGCTGATGGCGGCCATCGGCCTCGTGGTCGGGGCCATCGTGGTGCTGTTGTACATGCCGATTTTCGACCTGGCGGGGGATATGTCGTGACAGTGGCGATCGATCCCGCTCTGCTTGCACGCGCCCGCGTGCAAGCGCGCCAGTCGCAGCGCGCGCTGGTGGCCGAACTCGAGGCGCTCACCGGGTGCGAGCCGCGCCAGCTGGTGGCGGCGCTGGCCGAAGCCTTCGGCCTGTCGGTGATGGAGACGGCCGAGATGCTGAGCCAGGAGCCGGCCTTCGACCTGCTGCCGCTGGCCCAGGCGCTGTCGCGCCACTGCGTGCTGCTGCGCGGCGCGGCCGGCCTGGTCACCGGCGTGATCGCCGACCCCTTCGACCTCGACCTGCAGACCTGGCTGGCGGCGCAGGCCGGCGCCACGCCGCGCGCGCCGCTGCACCTGCGCCTGGCGCTGGCGTCCGACATCCAGGCCTACCTGTCGCGCCAGGAAGCGTCGGCGCGCGCGGTCGATACGCTCGCCCCGAGCAGCAATGATGCCCGGCGCGACGGCAAGACGGCGGCGGTGCTGTCGTTCGCCTCGGTCTCGGAAGCGGGCAGCCCGGCGGTCAAGCTGGTCAATTCGACCCTGTACGATGCCCTGAAAGCCGGCGCCTCGGACATCCACCTCGAGAGCACGGCCACCGGTCTTGCCGTGAAATACCGCGTCGACGGCGTGCTCGATCACGTCACCAGCGTCGGCGGCATCGAACTGGCCGAGCACATCATCTCGCGCCTGAAGGTGCTGGCCGAACTCGACATCGCCGAGCGCCGCATCCCGCAGGACGGCAGCTTCCGAGTCGAATCGGGCGGGCGCGAGATCGACCTGCGCGTCTCGATCATGCCGAGCATTCACGGCGAGGACGCGGTGATCCGCATCCTCGACAAGCGCGCCATGGTCGAGGCCTACGGCGCGCTGACCCTGGAGGCCCTGGGTTTCGACGCGCCCTCGCTGGCGACCCTGCGCATGCTGGCGCAGGAAGCCTACGGCATGCTGCTGGTGACGGGGCCGACCGGTTCCGGCAAGACCACGACCCTGTACGCGGCGCTCACCGAAATCCACAATGGGCGCGAAAAGATCATCACCATCGAAGACCCGGTCGAATACCAGCTGCCCGGCATCCTGCAAATTCCGGTCAACGAAAAAAAGGGCCTGACCTTCGCCAAGGGCCTGCGTTCGATCCTGCGCCACGACCCCGATAAAATCATGGTTGGCGAGATCCGCGACCGCGAGACCGCCGAGATCGCGGTGCAGTCGGCGCTGACCGGCCACCTGGTCCTCACAACCGTCCACGCGAACAACGTGTTCGACGTCTTCGGGCGCTTTACCCACATGGGGATCGACCCGTACGCATTCGTCTCGGCGCTGAACGGCATCTGGGCCCAGCGCCTGATCCGCATGAACTGCCCGCACTGCGCGGTGCGATACCAGCCGAGCGACGCCGAGCTGCTGTCGGCGCGTCTCGACCGCCATGCCATCGACGATTACGTTTTCATGCGCGGCAAGGGCTGCGGCGACTGCCGCGGCACCGGCTACCGCGGCCGCCGTTCGATCGCCGAAATCCTGATGCTCAACGACGAAATCCGCGAACTGATCGTCGACAAGCAGCCGATCCGACGCATCAAGGCCGCGGCCCACGCCAACGGCACCCGCAGCCTGCGTTTGGCGGCGCTCGACCTGGTGCGGCGCGGCGCGACCACGCTCGACGAAATCAAGCGGGTGACCCAGCATGCCTAGACTGCCCGGACAAGCCCTGCGCGTCGGCCTGGCCCACGACAGCATCGCGTTGGTGCGCACCAGCGCCTTCTTCGGCACGCGCCGCGCCGTGCTGGGCGGAGTCCGCATCGATGCGCCGGAACCGGCCATCCTGGCGCGCGCCCTGGTCGCGCTCCTGCGGGATGCCAAGGCGGCCGGCTGGCCGGTCACCATGGTGCTGGCCGACGAGCTGGCGCGCATGTGGCAGGTGGCGCCGCCGCCGCAGGCAGCCAATCCCGCCGACCTGGAAGCGGCGTGCGCGATGCGCTTCGCCAGCCTGTTCGGCGCGCCCCCGAACGGCTGGACGATCGCCGCCGACTGGCACGCCACGCAGCCCTTCCTGGCCGCGGCCGTGCCGACGCCCTTGCTGGACACCCTGGCGCAGGCCGCACGCGCGGCGCGCTGCACGCTGGTCGAGGTGCTGCCGCAATTCGTCGCTGCCCTCAACGGCTGGCGCAGGCTGCGCCAGCCGGGCGCCTGGTTCGGCCTCGTGCACGGCCAGGTCCTGAGCATCGCCGCCTACGACGGCGCGCAGCTGGCCGCCTTGCGCACGGCGGTGGTGCCGCCCGGGGCCGACCGTGCCTGGCTGGAGGGGCATCTCGCGCGCGAATCGCTGCGCATCGGCCTGGTGCTGCCGCAGCAGCTGCAGATGGCCGGTGCCGCGCCGCGCGCCTGGGCAGTGGACGACGCGGACGCGCGCTTCGCCTGCACGCTGTTCGACGACGCCGCCCCGGGCGACGCCGGCGCGGTGCGCCTGGCCTGCACCGGGAGCCGGGCATGAAGCGCGTTCGCCTCGACTTCGCGCCGCCGAGCCTGCGGCGCACGCTGTTTCAGGCGCCGCTGCTGTCGCGCGCGCTCGGTATCGCTTCCCTCGGCTGGTGCGCGCTGGCGCTGGTGCAGGTACTCGATTATCGCGAGGCGCGCGAAGAGGTCGACGCCCAGCTGGCCGCCTTGCGCGCGCGTGCCGGCGCACCGGTAGTCGCCGTCGTGGCGCCGCGCGTACTGGTGGGCGAACAGGAAGCGCTGGCCGTCAACGCCGCCATCGCGCAGCTCAACCTGCCGTGGCGCGCCCTGCACGACGCCGTGCGCGCGGGAACGCCGCCGAACGTCGCGCTGCTGGCGCTCGAGCCCGACGCGAAGAAGCGCGTGCTGCGCATCACCGCCGAAGCCAGGACCAGCGAGGACATGCTGGCCTATGTGGCGGCGCTCGGACGCGAGGAATGGTTCGGCTCCGTGACGCTGGTGCGCCACGAGGTGCTCGAGCAGGACCCGAACCGGCCGCTGCGATTCCAGCTCGACGCCGGATGGGGGGCGCCATGAAGCCCGCCATGACCTGGCTGGCGCTGCGGCTGGCGCTGCGCAGGACCAATCCGGCGACGATCGCCGCGCTGCTGCTGTGCGCGGCCGGCATCGCGGTGCTGGCCTGGGTGCTGCCGGCGCGCGCGGCGCTGGAGCTGGAGCGGGCGCAGGCACGGCGCGCCGCGGCGCTGCCGCCGCCGTTCGTGGCGCCGGTCGCCCTCGCAAACGGCGCGGACGAAAACCTGGCCCTGTTCAAGGGCGCCCTCGGCCGCCAGCGCGACGTCGAGCCTGCGCTGGCAAGCCTGTTCGGGATCGCGGCGAAGTCCGGCCTGGTGCTGCGCCAGGGCGAGTACAAGCGCGGGTTCGACCGCAACGCGAAGCTCCATACTTACCAGGTCAACTTGCCGGTCAAGGGCAGCTACGGCCAGGTCTGGCAATTCGCGCTGCAGGCGCTGCGCGCGCTGCCGCATGCCTCGCTCGACGACGTCAGCTTCAGGCGCGACAGCATCGGCGAGACCGGCCTCGAGGCGCGCCTGCGCCTGACTTTGTACCTGGCCGACGCACCGGGAGCGCCGCGATGAAGCCGCGCCACATCGCCATGGGCGCGGCCCTGGTGCTGGCCGCCGGCCTGCTGGCTTTCGGCGACCGCAGCCCGCAAGGGGAGGTGGCCGAGGCGGTCGAGCGTCCCGGCGCGCCTGCGCCGCGCGCTGCCCCTGCCAGGACGGCGTCCGCCAGACCGGCGCCCGCGATTGCGCGCCTGCTGCCGCGCGACAGCCTGATCGGCGACGGCAAGGACGGTTTCAATGCAGGCGGCAACGCGCTCTTCGGCCGCCAGGACTGGACTCCGCCGCCGCCCCCGCCGCCGAAACCCGCGCCGCCCCCGCCGCCGAGTGCGCCGTCCCCGCCGTATACGGTGATCGGCAAGTCGCTCGCGGACGGCAAATGGGAGGTGTATCTCGCCAGTGGCGAGCGCAGCCATATCGCAGTGACTGGCGCCGTGATCGACGGCGCCTGGCGCGTCGACCAGATTGCGCCGCCCATGATGACCCTGATTTACCTGCCGCTGAACCAGATCCGGCAGCTCAACATTGGAGTATTCGAGTAATGGTTCTTTCGCGGATTCGGGCCTGTGCCAAGACTTTCGCCGGCGCGCTCGCGCTGGGCGTGCTGCTGGCCGGCTGCACGGCGCAGCGCGCCTACCAGGAAGGCAATGCGCTCGTCGCCCAGCAGCAGGTCAGCGCCGGCCTCGTGAAATACCGCGAGGCGGTGGCCGCCGATCCCGGCAATGCCGTGTACCGCGCGGCGCTGCTGCGTGCCCGCGATGCGGCCGCCACGCGCCTGGTCGAACAGGCCGAGCGCGAGCTGGCGGCCGGACGCGCCGACGCCGCGCGCAGCGCCTGGCAGCAGGTGCTGGCGGTCGATCCGGCCAACGAGCGTGGCCTGGCCAGCATGCGCCAGCTCGAGGCCGACCGGCGCCATGCGGCCATGCTGGAGGCGGCGCGGCTGGACGTCGAGAAGAAGGATGCCGAGGCCGCGCGCGCGAAGCTCGGCGCCATCCTGGCTGAGCGGCCCGGCCATGAGGGGGCGCGCCTGCTGCTGGCCGAACTCGACGACAAGGCGGCCGCCCCGGTTGCCGAGACCGTGCTTGCCGCCGCCTTCCGCAAACCGATCAGCCTCGAGTTTCGCGAGGCGCCGCTGCGCCAGGTGTTCGAGATCATCGCGCGCCACTCGGGCCTGAACTTCGTCTTCGACAAGGACGTGCGTTCGGATGGGCGCACCTCGATCTTCCTGAAAAACAGCACCGTGGAGGCGGCCGTGCACTTCCTGCTGGTGACGAACCAGCTCGAGCGCCAGGTCATGGACGGCAACACGATCCTGATCTACCCGAACAGCGCCGCCAAGCTCAAGGAATACCAGGAGCTGACGGTCAAGACCTTTTACCTGGCCAACGCCGACGCCAAGAGCATCGCCAACACCTTCAAGACCATCCTCAAGTCGCGCGACGTCGTGGTCGATGAAAAGCTCAACCTCGTGATCCTGCGCGACAGTCCGGAAGCGATCAAGCTGGCCACCCAGCTGGTCGCGCTGCAGGACGTGGCCGAGCCGGAAGTCATGCTCGACGTCGAAGTGCTCGAGATCAAGCGTAGCCGCATCATGGACCTGGGCGTGTCCTGGCCCCAGACCCTGGGCTTCTCGCCGCTGATCGGCACGAACGGCGCGCCGATCTCGATCGACGCCTTGCGTGGCCTGAACAGCAGCCTGGTGGGCGTGACGGGATTGCGCGCCACCGTCAACGCCAACAAGCTCGATTCCGATTCGAACACGCTGGCCAATCCGCGCATCCGCGTGCGCAACAAGGAAAAGGCGAAGGTCGTCATCGGCGACAAGGTCCCGAACATCACGACGTCCGTGTCGCCGGGCGCGGTGACGAATTTCGTCTCGCAGTCGATCACGTATGTCGACGTCGGCCTGACGCTGAACGTCGAGCCGACCATCTACCTGAACAACGAAGTGGGCATCCGGATTTCGCTCGAGGTGAGCAACCTGATCGACACGATCCAGACCGAATCGGGCTCGGTCGCCTACCGCATCGGCACCCGTTCGGCGACCACCATGCTGCAATTGAAGGATGGCGAGAACCAGGTGCTGGCGGGCCTGATCAACAGCGAAGAGCGCAGCAGCGGCAACAAGGTGCCGGGCGTGGGCAGTTTGCCGATCCTGGGCCGCCTGTTCGGCAGCACGCGCGACGCCAACGACAAGACCGAGATCGTGCTCTCGATCACGCCGCACCTGGTGCGCACGATCCAGCGTCCGTCGGCCGCGGCCTCCGAGTTCAGCGCCGGCACCGAAGCGAGCTTCCGCCGCCGTCCCGATACCGCGGTGCGCCTGCCGACGCAGCAGCCGGGTGCCCGTCCGGCCGTACCCATCGCGCCGCCGGTCGGCCAGCCGCCGGCGCCCGCCGTACCGCCGGTCACCGGCGTGCCCCTGTCGCAGCCGATCGGCACCACGCCGCCCGCGCCGTACACGTCGCCCTCCGGCGCCCAGGTCATGCCGATTCCCGCGCCGGCCACCACGCCGCTGCCACCGACGCAATGAACCTCGCCCACGTGTCCAACCCACACCCGCGTCCACGCGTCGGCGCCGGCGAACGGCATGCGGCCCGCGGCTTCACCCTGATCGAACTGCTGGTCACGCTCGCCATCCTGGCCCTGCTTGCCAGCCTGGTCATCCCGGTCGGGCAGACCGTCGTCCAGCGCCGCAACGAGCAAGTCCTGCGCCAGTCCCTGCGCGAGATCCGCGGCGCGATCGATGCGTATAAACGCGCCGCCGACGATGGCCGCATCGCCAGGACGGCCGGCGCGAGCGGCTACCCGCCGAAACTGGAGCTGCTGGTCGAGGGCGTGCCCGACCTGCGCAGCCCGAAGGGCGCGCAGATCTACTTTCTGCGCCGCCTGCCGCGCGACCCCTTCAATCCCGACCCCGAACTGGCGGACGCCGCCACCTGGGGCAAACGCAGCTATGCCAGCGAAGCGGACGAACCGAAAGAGGGCGACGAGGTGTACGACGTCGTGTCGACCTCGTCCCGCGTCGGCCTGAACGGCATCCCCTACTGGCGCTGGTAGCGATGCAAACGATAAACCTCAAGCGTGGCTTCACGCTGATCGAATTACTGGTGGTGCTGGCGATCGTGGCCCTGCTGCTGACGCTGGCCGTGCCGCGCTTCTTCCCGAGCATCGACAGTGCGAAGGAGACCATCCTGCAGGACAACCTGCGCAGCGTGCGCGCGGTGATCGACCAGTACCATGCCGATACCGGGCGCTATCCGGATTCGCTCGGGCAGCTGGTCGAGAAAAAATACCTGCCACGCCTGCCGGTCGATCCGATCCTGGAAAGCGACAGCGGCTGGATCGTCGTCGCGCCCGAGGAGGAAGGCACGCCCGGCGCGGTCTACGACATCCACAGCGGCGCGCCCGGGAATGACCGCAGCGGCCGTCCCTACGCCGAATGGTAGCGCGCCATTCCCGCGGTGAGGGCGGCTTCACCTATGTCGGGCTGGTGGTATTCGTGGCGATCCTGGGCATGGTGGGGGCGGCGACGCTGAAGGTGGACGGCCTGATGCGGCGCGCGGCCGCCGAGCAGGAGTTGCTGGAAACCGGTGCCGCCTTCAGTGCGGCGCTGCGCAGCTATGCCGCCGCCACGCCGCGCGGTTTTCCGACGCTGCCGCCGACGCTGCAGGATTTATTGAAGGACCCGCGCTTTCCCGGCACCCGGCGCCACCTGCGCAAGATTTTCGTCGACCCGATCACCGGCACCACCGAATGGGGTGTGCAGTACCAGGGCGACAAGGTGGGCGTGCTGGCGGTCTACAGCCTGTCGCAGGCGCGCCCGCTGAAGCTGGCGAACTTCGACGCGCGCTTCCGGAATTTCGAGAACAAGGAGCACCTGTCGGAGTGGAAGTTCGCAGCTGCCGGACCGGAAGCCGTCGTGACGCCGGCAAGCGCGCCCGCGCAACCCGGGCTCCCGGCACCAACGCCGGCCATGCCCCCGCACTCGCCGGAGATTCCGCCTGCGCTGCCTGCACAGCCGCCGGCCCAGCCGGAAGCGCAACCGGAGCCGGAGGAGGAAGAGCCCGCGCCGGAAGAGGAGGCAGCGCCACCGCCGGCGGCCGACACCGTGTCGGGCCTGTGATTACTTGGCGCGCCGCTTGAAGTCGCGCGGCCGGAAGCCCAGCACGGCCAGCACGCCGAAGTAGGCGAGACCGCTGGCGGTAATGATGGCGAACAGAGCGCCGGCGCGCACGAAGGGCTGGGCGCGCATGGCGATCCAGTCGAACTGGGCCTGGCCGAACCAGGCGATCGCCCCCATCACCGTGACGGCCACAAGGAGCTTCAAGAAGAATGGGCCCCATCCCGGCTGCGGCACGTAGACCTGGCGCTTGCGCAGGCCGGTATACAGCAGGGCCGCGTTGATGCAGGCGCCCACGCCGATCGACAGCGCCAAACCGGCGACGCCCAACAGCGGCACGAAGGCCAGGTTCAGCAACTGCGTGGCCACCAGCACGCCGACGGCGATGCGCACCGGCGTGCGCACGTCCTGGCGCGCGAAGAAGGCCGGCGCCAGCGTCTTGACGAGGATGAAGCCCAGCAGGCCCGCGCTGTAGGCCATCAAGGGCAGCGACGACGCGGCCACGTCGGCGCTGTCGAACTTACCGTAGTGAAACAGGGTGGCGATCATCGGCGTGGCCAGGGCCGCCATGCCGACCGCGGCCGGGATGGACAGCAGGAAGGTCAGGCGCAGGCCCCAGTCCAGCAGCGACGAGTATTCGCGGGTGTCGCCTTCGGTGTTGGCTTTCGCCAGGCCCGGCAGCAGGATCGTCCCCAGCGCCACGCCGAGCAGGGCGGTCGGCAATTCCATCAGCCGGTCCGCATACTGCAGGGCCGTCACAGCCCCGGCCGCCAGGGAGGCCGCGATCGTGGTGTTGATCAGGAGGCTGATCTGGGCAGCGGCCACGGAGAACACGGCCGGTCCCATCTTGCCGAGCATGCGGTGCACGCCGGCGTCGCGCAGGCCGACCAGCGGATTGCTTGAGATGCGCGGCAGCATGCCGATTTTCAAGAGGGAAGGGATCTGCAGGCCGACCTGCAGCACGCCGCCGATGCAGACGCCCACGGCCATCGCATAGATCGGCTGCTCGAAGTAATCGGCCAGCACCAGGGCGGCGAAGATGAACGACAGGTTCAGCAGCACCGGGGTGATGGCCGGAATCTTGAACTGGCGCCAGGTGTTGAGCACGCCGCTGGCCAGCGCGACGAAGGCCATGCAGGCGATGTAGGGAAACATCATGCGCGTCATGACGACGGCGGCATCGAACGCGGCCGGCTCGCGCTGCAGCCCGCCGCCGATCCAGTAGATCAGGACCGGCGCTGCCACGATGCCGGCAATGCTGACCAGCACGGTTGCCCAGATGAGCACGGTCGCCACGTGGTCGACCAGGGTCTTGGTCGCCTCCTGGCCGTGTTTCGTCTTGTATTCGGTAATGATGGGCACGAAGGCTTGCGAGAACGCGCCCTCGGCAAACAAGCGGCGCAGCAGGTTCGGCAGGCGGAAGGCGATGTTGAAGGCGTCGGTGAAGTTCGAGGCGCCGAAGGCGGCGGCGAACAGGCTTTCGCGCAGCAGTCCGGTCACGCGGGACACCATGGTCATGCTGGAAATGGCAGCGAGGGTCTTGAGCAGATTCATGGGGCGAGATTATAGCTGGGCAACACCGCGCGCGCGCCGTCCCTGGCGTCAAATAGCAAGAATGAATTGCCGGTAGTGGATTCCTTCGCTATAATCGTGGGCTGTACTGAATTCTGTTGGCAGACACAATGTTTTGGCAGGCACTGGAATGGGCCAGTTTGACTCGCTAATGTTTGCAAACGCAACTTGACCCCGATTTAGGAAATTCCATGGCAAATACCGCACAAGCGCGCAAACGCGCTCGTCAAGCAGTTAAGCAAAACGCACACAACAGCTCGCAGCGTTCGACCCTGCGTACCGCCATCAAGGCCGTCCGCAAAGCCATCCAGGCAGGCGACAAAGCTGCAGCAACCAGCATCTTCCAGTCGTCGGTCTCGACCATCGACAGCATCGCTGACAAGAAGATCATCCACAAGAACAAGGCCGCTCGCCACAAGAGCCGCCTGGCTGCTGCCCTGAAAGCCCTGTCGGCCTGATAGCCGTTGGCGCGCGGCCCAGGCCGCGCTGGCAGTACAGTGGAAGAAGAACCCGCCCGACCTTGGTCCCGGCGGGTTTTTCCGCTTTCGGACTGTTTTTACTCCAATATCGGAGTGGATAACGGTTGCGCACCGTCGGGTGGGCTCCAGAGCCCACCCGACGGTGCGCATCGGTTCGTGGCCAAGCTCAACCGCAGACCGAGGTCCAGGCCAGGCACCCGATCGCCAGCGCCGAATTGCTCACCATCCAGGCCCCATGCCGGTAGAGCAGTCCGGTTTTGCCGCGATCCTTCACATCCAGCGCCCACACGTCCCCTGACGGCGACGACCACAGGATGCGCCCGTCGACCGCCTCGATGCCGGCCAACGCCTGGGCGGGCGAGGTGCCCGGCCTGAAGAACACCATCGTCGTGCTGACATCGGGCGCGGGCAAGGCCGCGACCGGTCCGCCGGCGAGCACGGCCAGCACCAGCGCCGCGGCGCCGCCCCGGCCGCCGAGCGCGCCATCCCCGCGCCGCAGCCACCAGCCGAGCACGACAAACGCCACGCCGAACACGACAAACCACAGCAGGTCCCAGAACACCACCTTGCCGGCATCCACCCGGATGCGGTGGATGCCGAGCACCCGGTGCGACAGTACCCCGTCGAGCATGTGCCAGGCGCCGAAGCCGGTCGCGGCGTTGGCCATCAGCAAGCGGTCGCCCCCCGGCGCACTGAAATGGTGCCGCCCGTTCCAGAGTTTCCACAGGCCGCCAAAGGCGAGCACATACATCAGCAGGTGGAAGAAGCCGTCGGCCAGGATTTGCGTGCGCAGGTCGTCGACGGGGGCGCGCGTGACGAGCGGGAGCAGGTGGTGCCACTGCAGGATCTGGTGCAGCAGGATGCCGTCGAAAAAGCCGTCCAGGCCGAATCCGAGCAGGTAGCCGGCCCAGCCCGCGAGCGCAGCTCGGGAATGGCAAGGGCGTCAAACTGGCGCACCGTCATGGCAGCTCCTGGGGTGAGGGTGGGCGCTACGCTTGTGTGAACATCCTGGCGCGTTCGCCCGCCGGCCTGCGCCACGCAGGGGCCATGCAGGCCGCATGGAGCGGCGCCGGCTGCCTGGCGGCTTGCTAAAGCTGTAGCGCACAGTAAAATACTGGTGCATAATGTGAAACGCTCGTCTTATGTCTTATAGAAGACTTGGGCCGCGGCAGAGGTCTCCCGGCAGTACGATTCCGGCGGCCGTGCCGGCGCGCGATCCTCCACCTTCGCGTGCGAGTGGAGTAGCATGACCGGGCATCGCGTTCACCGCGAAGAGAAGCGTTACTTATTAAGATATACACATCGCGAACCGTTCGCGAGAACCGAGGAAAAAGCGCATGAGCAGTAATCCGACCATCATCTATACCCTGACCGACGAGGCGCCGCTGCTGGCGACCCACGCCTTCCTGCCTGTCGTCAGCACCTTCACCAAGGCCGCCGGCATCGATGTCGTGTCGAGCGACATTTCGGTCGCAGCCCGTATCCTGGCCGCCTTCCCGGAAAACCTGACGCCCGAGCAGCGCGTGCCGGACTCCCTGGCCGAACTGGGCAAGAAGACGCTCGAGCCGGACGCGAACATCATCAAGCTGCCGAATATCAGCGCCTCGGTCGGCCAGCTGGGCGCCGCCATCAAGGAATTGCAGGAGAAGGGCTACAAGCTGCCCGACTACCCGGCCGACGCCAAGACCGACGAAGAAAAAGCGATCAAGGCGCGCTACAACAAGTGCATCGGTTCCGCCGTGAACCCGGTGCTGCGCGAGGGTAACTCGGACCGCCGCGCACCGCGCGCCGTGAAAGAGTACGCACGCAAGAACCCGCACTCGATGGCTCCATGGTCGCCTGCTTCGCGCACCCACGTGTCGCACATGACCCACGGCGACTTCTACCACGGCGAAAAATCGCTGACGGTGCAGGACGCGCGCGAAGTCAGGATGGAACTGATCACCAGGAGCGGCCAGACCATTGTCCTGAAGTCAAAGGTCGCGCTGCACGATGGCGAGATCATCGATTCGATGTTCATGAGCCGCAAGGCCCTGCTCGAGTTCTACCAGCAACAGATCGACGACGCGAAAGAAACCGGCGTCATGTTCTCGCTGCACGTCAAGGCGACGATGATGAAGGTCTCGCACCCGATCGTCTTCGGCCACTGCGTGCGCATGTTCTACAAGGAAGCGTTCGAGAAGCACGGCGCGCTGTTCGACAGCCTTGGCATCAACGTCAACAACGGCATGGCCGACCTGTACAACAAGATCGCCAACCTGCCGGCCTCGCAGCGCGAAGAAGTCGAGCGCGACCTGCACGCCTGCCAGGAACACCGTCCGGCGCTGGCCATGGTCGACTCGGCCAAGGGCATCACCAACTTCCATTCGCCGAACGACGTCATCGTCGACGCATCGATGCCTGCGATGATCCGCGCCGGCGGCAAGATGTACGGCGCCGATGGCCGCCTGAAGGAAGTCAAGGCAGTCATTCCTGAATCGACCTTCGCCCGCATTTACCAGGAGATCGTCAATTTCTGCAAATGGCATGGCGCCTTCGATCCGAAGACCATGGGTACGGTCCCGAACGTGGGCCTGATGGCCCAGCAGGCCGAGGAATACGGTTCGCACGACAAGACCTTCGAAGTGCCGGAAGCCGGCGTCGCCAACATCACCGACCTGGCAACGGGCGAAGTGCTGCTGTCGCAAAACGTCGAGCAGGGCGACATCTGGCGCATGTGCCAGGTCAAGGACGCGCCGATCCGCGACTGGGTCAAGCTGGCCGTGACGCGTGCGCGCAACTCGGGCATGCCGACCGTGTTCTGGCTCGACCCGTACCGTCCGCACGAGAACGAGCTGATCAAGAAGGTGCGCACCTACCTGAAGGACCACGATACGACCGGCCTGGATATCCAGGTCATGTCGCAGGTCCGTGCGATGCGCTACACGCTGGAACGCGTCAAGCGCGGCCTCGACACGATCTCGGTGACCGGCAACATCCTGCGCGACTACCTGACCGACCTGTTCCCGATCATGGAACTGGGCACCAGCGCCAAGATGCTGTCGATCGTCCCGCTGATGGCCGGTGGCGGCATGTACGAAACCGGCGCCGGCGGCTCGGCACCGAAGCACGTGCAGCAGCTGGTCGAAGAAAACCACCTGCGCTGGGATTCGCTGGGCGAGTTCCTGGCCCTGGCCGTCAGCCTGGAAGACCTCGGCATCAAGACCGGCAGCGCCAAGGCCAAGGTGCTGGCGCAGACGCTCGACGCCGCGACCGGCAAGCTGCTGGACAACCGCAAGTCGCCGTCGCCGAAGACCGGCGAGCTCGACAACCGCGGCAGCCAGTTCTACCTGTCGCTGTACTGGGCCCAGGAACTGGCTGAGCAGAAGGAAGACGCCGAACTGGCCGCCTACTTCGCGCCGCTGGCCAAGACCCTGGCCGAGAACGAAGCCAAGATCGTTGCCGAGCTGCTGGAAGTGCAGGGCAAGCCGGCCGATATCGGTGGTTACTACAAGGCCGATGAAGCGAAGGTGAAGGCGATCATGCGTCCGAGCGCGACCTTCAATGCGGCGCTGGAGTCGCTGGGCAAGTAAGCCTTCGGGCTGAAAACGAAAAACCCGCCCGGCCATTTGCCCGGCGGGTTTTTTTATAGTCGATCGAAATGCTCGTGGGGTGGGCGGGTCTTCCGCTCACGCTACGGGTCTATCTCATCGTTTGCCTGGATTCGAACGCAAGGCCGCGACCGGCACCTCGACAAACTCTCCCGGCATCAAAGGATGCGTCTGCAAACTGAACGGCCCGATACTGCTGCGCACCAGGCGCAGCGTCGGCAATCCCACCGCCGCCGTCATCCTGCGCACTTGCCGGTTCTTGCCTTCCTCGAGCGTGATCGCGATCCAGCCGGTCGGCTGGTCCTGGCGCGCGCGGATCGGCGGGTTGCGCGGCCACAGCCATTCGGGCTCGGCGATGCGCACCGCGCGGCAGGGTTTTGTCACGAAGTCGCCCAGGTCGAGCGGCGCCTGCAGGCGCGCCAGTGCAGCCGCATCCGGCACGCCATCGACCTGCACCAGATAGGTCTTCGCTTCCTTGTGGGCCGGGTGCGCGATCTTGTGCTGCAGGCCACCGTCGTCGGTCAGCAGCATCAGGCCTTCGCTGTCGGCGTCGAGCCGGCCGGCGGGGTAGATGCCGGGGATGGCGAGGTAATCGGCCAGCGACTGGCGGCCCTCATGCGGCGAAAACTGGCACAGGACCTGGAAGGGTTTATTGAAGAGAATAAGCGGCATGAATAATATTCAGGGCAAAAGCGCGAAGGGCGGGTGAAACGCTGGCCGTCAGGCCGTCGCATCTGGCAAAATACTGGTGCATAATGCAAGTTGCCATCTTATGTCTTATAGAGGACTAGCAGATCTCGTCACTATTGTAATGTAGATCGCAGGACGCGCTCCCTGCGCGCTTGCCGCGATCATGCAGACTGCCTTGCGACCACCTGGGAGAACACGATGTACCAACATATCAATGTACCTGCGGACGGCCAGAAAATCACGGTCAACGCCGATTTCTCGCTGAATGTGCCGGCCAACCCGATCATCCCCTACATCGAGGGCGACGGCACCGGCGTCGACATCACGCCGGTGATGATGAAGGTGGTCGATGCGGCCGTGGCCAAGGCCTATGGCGGACAGCGCAAGATCCGCTGGATGGAAATTTTTGCCGGCGAGAAGTCGACCAGCATCTACGGTCCCGACGTCTGGCTGCCGCCCGAGACCCTGGACGTGGTCAAGGATTACGTGGTCTCGATCAAGGGTCCGCTGACCACGCCGGTCGGCGGCGGCATCCGTTCGCTCAACGTCGCGCTGCGCCAGGAACTCGACCTCTACGTCTGCCTGCGTCCGGTGCGCTATTTCGCCGGCGTGCCATCGCCATTGAAGCAGCCGGAAAAAACCGACATGGTCATCTTCCGCGAGAATTCGGAAGATATTTATGCCGGCATCGAATGGGCGGCCGATTCGGAAGGCGTCAAGAAAGTCATCGATTTTTTAACCCGCGAGATGGGCGTCAAGAAGATCCGCTTCCCGGCATCGTCGGGCATCGGCATCAAGCCGGTATCGCGCGAAGGCACCGAGCGCCTGGTGCGCAAGGCTATCCAGTACGCGGTCGACAACGACAAGCCATCGGTCACGATTGTCCATAAGGGCAATATCATGAAATATACGGAGGGCGGTTTCCGCGACTGGGCGTATGCGCTGGCGCAAACCGAATTCGGCGCCGAACTGATCGACGGCGGTCCCTGGTCCCGTTTCAAGAACCCGAAGACCGGGCGCGACATCGTCATCAAGGATTCGATCGCCGACGCCTTCCTGCAGCAGATCCTGCTGCGTCCGGCCGAGTACAGCGTGATCGCCACCCTGAACCTGAACGGCGACTACATCTCCGACGCGCTGGCGGCCCAGGTCGGCGGCATCGGCATCGCGCCGGGCGCCAACATGTCCGATTCTGTCGCCATGTTCGAGGCTACCCACGGCACCGCGCCCAAGTATGCGGGCAAGGATTACGTGAACCCGGGCTCGCTCATCCTGTCGGCGGAAATGATGCTGCGCCACATGGGCTGGCTTGAAGCGGCCGACCTGATCATCGCGTCGATGGAGCGCGCCATTACCTCGAAACGCGTCACCTACGATTTCGCGCGCCTGATGGAGGACGCGACCCAGGTCTCGTGCTCGGGGTTCGGCGATGTCATGATCGACCAGATGCAATAGGACGCCGGTAGGGGAGCGGCGGCCCGCCTCGCAGGAGGCGGGCTTTTTTATGACGGAAGAACGCCATTCGTTTCGCACGGACGAAAAAAAACCCCGCCGGTGGGCGGGGCCTTTCGCTTCCTGGGGTTTGGATTACATACCCTGGATATTGGAAGCTTGCTTGCCTTTAGGGCCTTGCGTGACTTCGAATTGGACTTTCTGACCTTCTTTGAGGGTCTTAAAACCGTTCATGTTGATTGCGGAGAAATGCGCGAACAAATCCTCGCCGCCGTCATCTGGAGTGATGAAGCCAAAGCCTTTGGAATCATTGAACCACTTAACAGTACCAGTTGCCATAAAAGAACTTTCAAATATAAACAAATCACACGAGCCATAAAAGCAAGAAGCTTCTTGCCCCTCCTCAGCCTGCTCACTTCTTATCAACACGTTCATAAGACCATGTCAATGTGGCCATTGTTGATGCACTAAGTTTTGAAGTCAAGCCCTTTGATGCGACTGTTGTTAATTTTTTCATACGACATGCATAGCCCCCTCAAACCCAGCCCTTGATTTCCGCAAACGGAACGCCATCTGCGCTTTCAACGGAAAACAAGTAAGATGAAGGCGAATCGAAGTGAACCGATCGCGGTGTCTGATATTTCCGCTTTGCAGCATCCTTGAACGCTTTAGAATACGCCCATGGCAACCAAGCAAGATACCGAACAGCTGCTGGAGCGGCAAGTCGTAAAACCACCGCCCCTGTACCAGGTGGCGTTGCTGAATGATGACTACACACCGATGGAGTTCGTGGTGGCGATCATTCAGGAGTACTTCAACAAGGATCGCGAGACGGCGACGCAGATCATGCTTTCCGTGCACCGTCATGGTAAAGGGGTGTGCGGGGTGTTTTCCAAAGATATAGCGTGTACCAAAGTGGAGTTTGTCTTAACGCATGCGCGCAAGGCGGGGCATCCCCTGCAGTGCGTGATGGAGGAAGTATGATTGCGCAGGAACTTGAAGTATCCCTACATATGGCCTTTGTCGAAGCTCGACAGGCACGGCACGAGTTCATTACCGTGGAGCACCTGCTGCTTGCGCTCCTCGACAATCCCTCGGCCGCGGAAGTCCTGCGTGCATGCGCGGTCAATATCGACGACCTGCGCAAGACCCTGACCAATTTCATCGGCGATAACACGCCGACCGTGCCCGGCACCGGCGAGGTGGACACCCAGCCGACGCTCGGTTTCCAGCGCGTGATCCAGCGTGCGATCATGCACGTCCAGTCGGCCTCGAACGGCAAGAAGGAAGTCACGGGCGCCAACGTGCTCGTGGCGATCTTCGGCGAGAAGGACTCGCATGCCGTCTACTACCTGCACCAGCAGGGCGTAACGCGCCTGGACGTGGTCAACTTCATCTCGCACGGCGTGCGCAAGGACCAGCAGATCGACAGCCAGAAGGCGTCGGAAGGCGTGGAAGAGGCGCAGGTCGAAGGGGCGACGAAAGAAAGCCCGCTCGACCAGTTCACGCAGAACCTGAACAAGGCTGCCGCTGACGGCAAGATCGATCCGCTGATCGGGCGCGAGGAAGAAGTCGACCGCGTCATTCAGATCCTGTGCCGTCGCCGCAAGAACAACCCGCTGCTGGTGGGCGAGGCGGGCGTGGGCAAGACCGCGATCGCCGAAGGCCTGGCATGGCGCATCGTCCAGGAAGAAGTGCCCGAGATCCTGCAGAACGCCGTCGTGTTCTCGCTCGACATGGGTGCGCTGCTGGCCGGTACCAAATACCGCGGCGACTTCGAGCAGCGCCTGAAGGCCGTCCTCAAGCAGCTCAAGGACACGCCGAACGGCATCCTGTTCATCGACGAGATCCACACGATCATCGGCGCCGGTTCCGCATCGGGCGGCACGCTCGACGCATCGAACCTGTTGAAGCCTGCCCTCGCCAACGGCCAGCTGAAGTGCATCGGCGCGACCACGTTCACCGAGTTCCGCGGCGTGTTCGAGAAAGACCATGCCCTCAGCCGCCGCTTCCAGAAGGTCGACGTCAACGAGCCGACGGTCGAGCAGACCGTGCAGATTTTGCGCGGCCTCAAATCCCGCTTCGAAGAGCACCATGGCGTGAAGTACTCGTCGTCGGCGCTCTCCACCGCCGCTGAACTGGCGGCGCGCTTCATCAACGACCGTCACCTGCCGGATAAAGCCATCGACGTCATCGACGAAGCGGGAGCCGCGCAGCGCATCCTGCCGAAGTCGAAGCAGAAGAAGACCATCGGCAAGGCCGAGATCGAGGAAATCATCGCCAAGATCGCGCGCATTCCACCGCAAACGGTCAACCAGGACGACCGCAGCAAGCTGCAGACGATCGACCGCGACCTGCGCAACGTCGTCTTCGGCCAGGATCCTGCGATCGACGCGCTGGCCTCGGCCATCAAAATGGCGCGTGCTGGTCTCGGCAAGCAGGACAAGCCGATCGGCTCCTTCCTGTTCTCGGGTCCGACCGGTGTCGGCAAGACCGAGGTGGCCAAGCAGCTGGCCTTCATCCTCGGTATCGAGCTGATTCGCTTCGACATGTCGGAGTACATGGAGCGCCACGCCGTGTCGCGCCTGATCGGTGCGCCGCCGGGCTATGTCGGTTTCGACCAGGGCGGCCTGCTGACCGAAGCCATCACCAAGAAGCCGCACGCGGTGCTGCTGCTGGACGAGATTGAAAAAGCCCACCCGGACATTTTCAACATCCTGCTGCAGGTGATGGACCATGGCACGCTGACCGACAACAACGGACGCAAGGCCGACTTCCGCAACGTGATCATGATCATGACCACGAATGCCGGCGCCGAAAGCCTGACCAAGCGTTCGATGGGCTTCACCGATTCGAAGGCGGCGGGCGACGAGATGGCCGACATCAAGCGCATGTTCACGCCGGAGTTCCGCAACCGGATCGACGCGACCATCAGCTTCCGTGCGCTGGACGAGGAAATCATCCTGCGCGTCGTGGACAAGTTCCTCATGCAACTGGAAGAGCAGTTGCACGAGAAAAAGGTGGAGGTCGCGTTCACCGAGGCCCTGAAAACGTATCTCGCAAAGAATGGTTTCGATCCGCTGATGGGGGCAC
>JANNNC010000194.1:0-11677 GCA_031398335.1 Massilia sp. | reverse complement strand
GCCAGGTGCACTGGCGGGAAGCCGGCACGGGTGATCACGTCGGCGATGTTCGCGCGCAGGTAAGGGTAGACGATGTTCGGGCAACCGATGCCCAGCAGTGGGTCCATCTGGTCGGCAGGAATGTTGCGTGCCTCGAAGATGCCGCCTTGCTTGCCTTCGACCAGGAAAGCGACCTTGTCCTTGACCTTGGCGGTTACGGTGATGGTCACGGTCGACTCGTAGATGCCATCGGCGATTGCTTCAGCGCCAACATCCAGCGAGACCTCGATGGTCGGGGCTTCCTGCTCGAGGAAGATTGCCGGGGAATTCGGTTGCTCCAGCGACATGTCTTTCAGGTAGACGCGTTGGATTTGGAATACTGGTTGCAGGTTTTCGTCAGACATGGAACGCTTTCGTTGTGAAGTAAAAAGGGACGGCAAAGCGCCGCCCCGATGGGCTTGGAGTCAAACGCAACGGCAATTGTATCAAAATCAATTTGGATGCAATAGCTCCGGCGAGGGGGTCTTCAAAAGACCCGCCTCGCGCCCCTCATGTCCCGCCAATGCGTGGTTTATTCGCCCTTGAGCAGCGGGTCGAGACGGCCGGCCTGGTCGAGTGCGTACAGGTCGTCGAAGCCGCCGACGTGGGTCTCGCCGACATAGATTTGCGGCACCGTGCGGCGGCCCGTCTTTTGCATCATGATCTGGCGCTGTTCCGGGTCAAGGTCGACACGGATGCGTTCGATGTCGGTGATGCCCTTGGCTTCGAGCAGGCGTTCGGCGCGCACGCAATAGGGGCAGCTGGCGGTGTGGTAGAGGACAACGTGAGCGGTCATAATGTTTCCTTCGTGTCTAGATTTACTTGGTTACCGGCAAACCGGCAGCCGTCCAGGCGGTCATGCCGCCTTCCAGGCTGAGTGCGTCTTCGAAGCCGGCGGCCTTGAGCTGGCGCACGGCCTTGTCGGAACGGGCGCCGGTCTGGCAGACGATGACGAGGGTGCGGCCTTTCGACTTTTCCAGTTCGCCGATGCGATTGCTTAAGTCTGCCAGCGGAATGTTTTTCGCGTCGCGCATGTGCCCGGCGGCAAATTCGTCGGCGCTGCGCACGTCGAGCACGGTCGTCTTGCCACGGTTGATCAGCTGGGTCACTTGCAGCGCGGAAGCGCGGCGGCCCTTGGGCGCCAGGGCTGGCCACAGCAGCGCGCCACCGGAAACGACGGCAATGGCGACGATGAAGATATTATCGAGGATGAATTTCACAAGGCTTCCAATGGTTGAACGCAATCCGCGCATTATAAAATAGAAGCCTGACTGAAATATTTTTTGGAACCTCGAGCACCTTCCGCAGGTTTCCGCCGCAATCCTTTTACGCAATTCTAGAGAAGAGCTTATGTACAAAATCGTTTTCATGCGCCACGGCGAATCCACCTGGAACCTGGCCAACCGTTTTACCGGCTGGGTTGACGTCGACCTGACCGAAAAGGGCATCGACGAGGCAAAGAACGCCGGCCGCGCACTGCGCGAAGCCGGTTTCGCCTTCGACATGGCGTACACCTCGGTCCTGAAACGCGCAATCCGCACGCTGTGGCTGGCGCTCGACGAGATGGATCAAATGTACCTGCCGATCAAGAACGACTGGCGCCTCAACGAGCGCCACTACGGCGGCCTGCAGGGACTGGACAAGGGTGAAACCGCCGCCAGGTATGGCGACGAGCAAGTGCTGGTCTGGCGTCGCAGCTACGACACGCCGCCGCCGCCGCTGGAAGCAAACGACCCGCGCGCCTCGTTCAACGACCCGCGCTACGCCGGCCTGCCGAAGGCGAGCATTCCATTGACCGAATGCCTGAAGGACACCGTGGCGCGCGTGATGCCGGCCTGGGATGAAGAAATCGCCCCGGCGATTCGCGCCGGCAAGCAGATCCTGATTTCGGCCCACGGCAACAGCCTGCGCGCCCTGATCAAGATGCTCGACAACATCAGCGACGCCGACATCGTCGGCCTGAACATTCCGAACGGCCAGCCGCTGGTGTACGAGCTCGACGAGAACCTGAAGCCGATCCGCCACTACTACCTGGGCGACCAGGAAGCCATTGCCGCGGCGGTGGCAGCGGTGGCGAACCAGGGAAAGGCGAAGTAAGTCTTGCGCTTTCCTATCAAGAAGTCGGCCGCCGGCATACTGCTGTGCGGCTTGCTGGCCCTGTGCGCGGCAGGCACCGCCGCGGCCGCCAAGCCCACTGAGCGCAGCAAGCAAAAAGCGGCGGCGGAGGCCCAGCGCGCCGGTATCCAGCAAAAGCTCACGGCGCTGAAGAAAGAAATCAGCCGAACCGAGAGCGAAAAAGAGGACGTCGCCGACACCCTGGCCGAGTCGGAAGAGAAAATTTCGGACGCCAACCGCGCCCTGCGCGACCTGTCCCAGGAAACCCTGGAGACGAACGTGCGCCTGCAAGACCTGGCGACCGAACAGGAACGCCTGGCACAAACAATTGTTGCCCAGAAAAAACGTGTGTCTGGTCTGTTGCGCGAGCACTATGTGGCGGGCAATGAAGACCGCATCAAACTGCTGCTCTCGGGAGACAACCCGAACCGCATCAACCGCGATCTACAGATGATGGCGTATGTGTCGCAGGCCCAGGCAAAACTGCTGGCCTCACTGAACGCGAACCTGGTGCAGGTCGAGGACAACCGCGAGAAGGTCGAGAACGCCAAGGTCGAACTCGAAGAAATCGCCGACGAGCAGCGCGACCAGAAAGCCGTGCTGGAAAAGGAAAAGACGCGTCGTGCCGCCTTGCTGGGCGAACTGTCGAGCAAACTGGTGGTCCAACGCAAGCAGGCCGACAGCCTGCAGCGCGACGAGCAGCGCATGAGCGGCCTGGTCGACCAATTGACGCGACTGATCCGCGAACAGGCCGAAGTCGAACGCAAGCGCCAGGAAGCGCTGGCGGCCGCGCGCGCCAAGGCCAGGCTCGAGGCCGAGGCGGCGGCGAAAGCCCGGGCACTGGCGCGTGCCGCGGCCAAAGCCGAGCGCGAACGCCTGGCGCGCGAAGCGGCGAAAGCAGGCAAGCCGGCGCCAAAACCCTTGCCGCCCGAACCGGAAGAACCGAAGGTGGCCGAGCAGGCCAAGCCGACCGAACGCACGCCGGATATTTCGCTCGCACCCGCGGCCCCGGCCGGGGCGTTTGCCGCCATGAAGGGACGCCTCAGTTCCCCGGTCAGCGGCAGCATCGCCGCGCGCTTCGGCGCCAAGCGCGGCGGCGATGGCCCGAGCTGGAAAGGTATGTTCATCAAGGCGCCGGAGGGCACCGAAGTACGCGCCGTCGGCGTCGGCCGCGTGGTGCACTCGGGCTGGATGCGCGGCTTCGGCAACCTGATCATCATCGACCACGGGGGCAGCTACCTGTCGATCTACGCCAACAACCAGACGCTGTTGAAACGCCTGGGCGACGCGGTGCGGGCGGGAGAGCCGATTGCGAGCGCGGGCAACACCGGCGGTAACGAAGAATCAGGGCTATACTTTGAGCTCAGGCATCTGGGTAAAGCCTTCGATCCGGCAAGCTGGGTCAAATTCTAGGGGCAGCGATGGGCAACAAAGTGAAAAGCATGGGGCTGGTCGGTCTCGGCATGGTGGCCGGCGTGGCGCTGACGGTGCAGGTCTCGGCCTGGGCCCAGAAGAGCGAAGGCAGTCCGCTGCCGCTGGACGAACTGCGCCAGCTGGCCGACGTCTTTGGCCTCATCAAAAGCGATTACGTGGTGCCGGTCGAGGACAAGAAACTCTTGTCCGACGCCATCGGCGGCATGGTTGCCGCGCTCGACCCCCATTCGGTCTACCTCGACCAGAAGTCCTACCGCGAGATGCGCGAAAGCGTGCAGGGCAAATTCGTCGGGGTCGGCATCGAAGTGGCGGCCGAAGACGGCTACGTGAAAATCGTCTCGCCGATCGAGGATTCGCCGGCCTACCGCGCCGGCATCAAGGCCGGAGATTTAATTACCCGCATCGACAATGTTCCCGTCAAAGGGCTGTCGATCGACGAGGCCATCAAGAAAATGCGCGGCAAACCCGGCAGCAAGGTGACGCTGACGATTGCCCGCCGCGGCGAGGACCGCCCCTGGGTGGTGCCGGTCACGCGCGAGGAAATCCGCGTACTGAGCGTCAAAGCCAAGATGGTCGAGCCCGGTTACGCCTGGGTGCGCATCAGCCAGTTCCAGGAAGCCACGCTCGACGAACTGGCCACCAAGACGGCAGCACTGTACGCCGACAATCCGAACATCAAGGGCCTGGTGCTCGACCTGCGCAACGACCCGGGCGGCTTGCTGCCGGGCGCGATCGGCGTCTCGAGCGCCTTCCTGCCGAAGGAAGAACTGATTGTTTCGACCAAGGGACAATTGTCCGACTCGAACCAGAATTTCTATGGCCGGCGCGAATTCTATGCGCCGCGCGGCGCCGACCCGCTCGCGAAATTGCCGGCGGCATTAAAAACGGTGCCGATGGTGGTGCTGGTCAATGGCGGCTCGGCATCGGCTTCGGAAATCGTCGCCGGCGCCTTGCAGGACTACAAGCGCGCCATCGTGATGGGCAGCCAGACCTTCGGTAAAGGTTCGGTCCAGACGCTGCGGCCCTTGTCGGCCGACACGGCAATCAAATTGACCACGGCGCGTTATTACACACCCAAGGGCCGCCCGATCCAGGCCAGCGGTATCGTGCCCGATGTAAAAGTCGAGGAAACGGCCGAAGGCGACGGCTTGAATGCGCTGCGCGTGCGTGAAGTCGATTTGCAGCGCCACCTGAGCGGAGAAAACGAAAAGCCGGGCACGGTCGCCAAGGATGCGCGCGACAGCGCAGAGCAGAAACAGCGCGCGCTGGCCCTGCTGAAAAACCGCAAGCCGCTCGAACTGGGCGGCAAGGACGATTTTCAACTGGCCCAGGCCTTGAACCATTTCAAGGGTTTGCCAGTCAAAGTCGCCAGTGCGGAAGCGGTCGAGGTGACGCCGCCGGCGCCGCAGGAATTGCCGGGGACCGAGGTCAAGCCGCCGGAGCTGAAGGGCTCGAAAAAATAAATCGGCTACTGAAATTTTTCGTAGGGTGGGCACTCCGTGCCCACGCGGAAGCGCGCACAATGTTTCAGCCACCATACCTGACACCTTAGCAAGCAGTAAGAGGTGACCGTGCATGATCGCGGCCCGACGGGTTTCTTGCGCAGCGTGCCATGACGCATCGTTCCGCGTGGGCACGGCCTGTCCACCCTACGGGAAGCCGCATCAAACCTCCATCGCTACCCCCATGAACGACACCCAGCTCCTGCGCTACTCGCGCCACATCCTGCTCGACGAGATCGGCATCGAAGGCCAGGCCCGCCTGTTTAACGCGCACGCGCTCGTCATCGGCGCCGGCGGCCTCGGTTCGCCGGCGGCGATGTACTTGGCGGCCAGCGGCGTCGGCCACATCACCCTGGTCGATGACGACGTCGTCGACCTGACGAACCTGCAGCGCCAGGTCATGCACACGACCGAACGCATCGGCATGCCGAAAGTCGAGTCCGGCCGCCAGGCTTTATACGCCATCAACCCGGACGTCACGGTCAGCGCCCTGTGCGAGCGCGCCGATGAACAGCGTTTGCGCGAACTGGTACAGGGTGTCTCGGTTGTGCTCGATTGCAGCGACAATTTCGCCACCCGCCATGCCGTCAACCGGGCCTGCGTCGCGGCCGGGGTGCCGCTGGTGGCGGGCGCCGCGATCCGGTTCGACGGCCAATTGTCCGTGTTCGACATGCGCCAAGCCGATTGTCCCTGCTATGCCTGCGTGTTTCCCGAGGACAGCGGTTTTGAAGACCTTGCCTGCAACACGATGGGCGTCTTCGCGCCCTTGGTCGGCATCGTCGGGGCGGTGCAGGCGGCCGAGGCCTTAAAACTCATGCTGCATATCGGCACCCCGCTGGCAGGGCGTTTATTGCTGCTCGACGGGCGCGCGATGGCGTGGACCGAATTCAAGGCGGCGCGCAATCCGGCATGTTCTGTCTGCCAGGAAAGACCTGCGCACGCCTGACAATGCAGGGGGATTTGCTCTGCAATACAATGGCGTACCGCCACCAGTGGCCCGCTCTCACCTTTCGGCCTTATACTAAGCCGATTGTTCCGATCCACCTTTCCAAGATTGACTATGCAGATCGTTTCGCACCGTGCAGTTGGCCGGCGTTTCGCACGCGGCTTCACCCTCGTTGAAATCATGGTTGTCGTGGTCATCATCGGCATTCTCGGCGCGCTGGTCGTGCCGAAATTGCTGGGCCGTACCGGCGAATCGCGCGTGGTCGCGGCCCGGACCGACATCGCCACCCTGATGCAAGCCCTGAAACTGTATAAGCTGGACAACCAGCGCTACCCGACGACCGAGCAGGGCCTGACGGCATTGACCACGAAGCCGACCTCGGGCCCGTCGGCGAATGGCTGGAAGGACGGCGGCTACGTCGAAAAACTGCCGAAGGACCCATGGGGTAATTCGTACCAGTACCTGTCGCCCGGTCTGCATGGCGAAATCGACATCTTCTCGTTCGGTGCCGACGGCCAGGCCGGCGGCGAGGGCGAAGACGCCGACGTCGGCTCCTGGCAAGGGTAAGCACCGCCATGGCTGGCGTCGCGCCGCCGCGCAGGGCCGACGGCTTCACCCTGGTGGAGATCCTGGTCGTGATGGTCATCATCGGCATCACGCTCGGGATGGCGTCGCTCAATGCCATTCCGAGTCCGCGCCAGGACCTCGAGAACGAGGCCAAACGCCTGACCCTCCTGTTGCAGCTGGCGCGCGACGAAGCCATCGTGCGCAACCGGCAAGTCGCCTTCGAGGCCACGTCCGAGCGCTACCGTTTCCTGGTGCGCGACGACACCGGCTGGACCGCCGTAACCCAGGACGACCTGTTGCGCGAGCGGCCGTTCAAGAATGCGCCGGTACGCCTGCTGCTCGACCCGCCCGCCGCCGGCATCGGCGGTGGCGAGGCCATGCGCGTGACCTTCGGGCGCGAGCCGGTCGACAAACCATTTATTTTGACCCTGGCCAGCGGCGACAACAGCGTCGCCATTCGCGCCGACGGCGTCGGCCACTTTACCGTTATCGAACCGGGAGAGGGGCAGTGAGCCGTTCTCGCCAGGCATCCGGATTCACCCTGCTCGAAGTGCTGGTGGCGCTCGTCATCGTCGGCACCGCGCTCGCCGCCGGCCTGCGCGCCGTCGGCAGCCTGGCCTCGAACGGCGCCGGCCTGCGCGCCTCGATGATGGCGACCTGGTCGGCGGAGAACCGCCTCGTGCAGATCCGCCTGAACCGCGAATTTCCCGAAGTCGGCAAGCGCAGCTATGCCTGCGGCCAGGCCGACCTGCGCCTGATGTGCCAGGAAGAAGTATTGGTCAGCCCGAATCCCCAGTTGCGCCGCGTCGAAGTCTCCGTGTTCGACATGGATAACCCGAACCGGCGCATCCTGAAACTCATCCAGCTCGTCCTGAGGCCGACCTCATGAAGCGCACGCGCGGCTTTACCCTGGTCGAACTGCTGGTGGCGATCGGTATCCTCGCCATGGTGGCCGTGCTCGGCTGGCGCGGCCTGGACGGCATCGTGCGCGCCCGCGTCGCCCTCACCGACCAGATGGAAATGACACGCGGCATGCAGCTCGCCTTTGCCCAGATGCAAAGCGACTGCGAGCACGCGGCCGACGCCGCCATGCTGGGACGCCGTCCTTTCCTGCAGCAAGCCGACAACCGCCTGACCCTGGTGCGCACCGTGTTCAACGAAAACGAACCGGCGCGCCTGCAAGTGATCGCCTACCGCCTGGTCAACGGCCAGTTGATGCGGCGCGAATCGAACACGACCCGCGACCTGGTCGAGCTCGATGCCTTGTGGCAGGCTTCGGTCAGCGATACCGACCCGACGCCGCCGGTCACCTTGCAGGGCGGCGTGCAGTCGATGAGTGTGCTCGTGTGGCAAAACAACGGCTGGCGCAAGCAGCCTGAAGCCAATGCCCAGGGCGTGGCCTCAAACGCGATCAGCGGCCTGCAGGTGCTGCTGGCGGTGCGCAACTTCCCGCAGCCGCTCACCAAATCCTTCCTGCTGGGGAGCCTCTGATGCGGTTTCCACAGCATAAACACCGCCCCTTGCGGCGCCAGCGCGGCGTCGCCGTCATCACCGCCTTGCTGCTGACCACGCTGGCCATTTCCATCGTCGCCAGCCTGTTCTGGCAGCAGCAGGTGCAGGTGCGCTCGATGGAAAACCAGAGACTGCACCTGCAGACGCGCTGGATCCTGCGCGGCGCGCTCGACTGGTCGACCCTGGTGCTGCGCCAGGATGGCTACGACAACCCGCGCTACACGGCGCTGACCCAGGTCTGGGCCACGCCACTGGCGGAAACCCGGCTTGACCAGTACATCGAGCGCGAGCGGGTGGAAGGCGAAGTCTTCGATGCCAGCCTTTCCGGCAACATCACGGACGCCACCTCGCGTTACAATCTGCGCAATTTGGTAGTGAACAACCGCATCAACAAGGCGCACCTGGAGATTTTCCGGCGTTTATTAACGAACCTGCAGATCAATCCGGCGCTGGCGCAAACCGCGGCCAACCTGATCGCGGGCAGTGAACCGCTGATCGTGGCGGCCGGCACGGTCGACCCGGTCACGGGCCAGGAAACGGGCGGCCAGGAGCGCGACCCGACCGAAGGCGGCAACCCGGACGCGGCCGTGGCCGGGGAGGCCGCCGCTGCGGCCACCGACGGCATGGGCGCGGTCGATGGCGAGAATCCCGAAACGGCGCCCACGCTGCCGGTATCGCGCACCGGCCTGGGCACGCCGATCAAGTTCCTCGAAGTCGAGGATTTGCTGGCGGTGCGCGGCCTGACGCCGGAAATGCTGGAAAAGCTGCGTCCGTATGTCATTGTGTTACCCGTGCCCACGCCGGTCAACGTGAACACGGCGCCGGCCGAGGTGCTGGCGGCGGTCATCCCGAATTTTTCGCTGTCCGAGGCGAACGCCTTGCTGGCGCGCCGCCGCAACGTGCCCTGGGACGCGATCAACAAGTTCGAGACCGATATTCCCGGGCGCACGCTGGTGCCCGGTTCGGTGGACGTGAGAAGCGATTGGTTCCTCGTCAACAGCCGGATCCGGCTCGACCGCGCGGCATTGAATGCGCAGTCGCTGATCCAGCGTAGCGCCGGCCAGATTGGCGGCGGCGTCAAGGTCGTTTGGGTTCGTCAAAACTAAAAGAAAGCGAGACGGTTTGACTACACTTTATATCCGGCATCCGGCGCGCGCAGAAGGCGAAGGCGCGCCATGCCGTTTTGCCGTCGTCGGCGACGGCGGCAGCATCGAGCAGCAGGGCGAAAGCGTCCTGCGCAGCCTCACCGATGTGGTCGCCGCCAGCCGCCGCGTCGTGCTGCTGCTGGCCGCCACCGACGTCAACCTGCTGTCGCTGGCGATGCCGCCGCTGACCGGCGCCCGCCTGCGCGCCGCACTGCCGGGCCTGGTCGAAGAACATATCCTGGGCGATCCCAACGACTGCGTGCTGGTCGCCGGCCCGCCCTCGGGCGAAGGCACGCGGCCGGTGGCCGTGGTGGCACGCGACTGGCTCGAGCCGCTGGTGCGCACGCTGCTGGCCCAGGGTGTACGCGCCGTCACCGTGCTGCCGGGGCAGTTGTGCCTGCCGCTGCAGCCGGGCAGCGTCAGCGCGGCCCTGAACGGCGGCGAATTGCTGTTGCGCCAAAGCCAATTCAGCGGCCTCGGCCTCGCGCTCGACGCCAACCCGGCCAGCGCCCTGCAGACGGCGCGCGCTCTCGCCGGCGACGCTCCACTGACCCTGTACGTGCCGCGCGAGCAGCTGGGAGAGTATGGCGTGCTGCTGGCCGAAGCCGGCCCCGGCACGACCCTCGAAGCCGACGACTGGGCGCACTGGATCGCGGGCGCGAAAAGCACCGCCTTCGACCTGATGCCGGGCCTCGGTGCGGCCGGCGCGCGCCAGACCGACTGGCGCCGCTGGCGCGTGCCGATCGCACTGGCCTTCCTGGCCGTGGTGGTCAATTTGGCCGGCATCAATATCGAATGGTTGAGATTGCGCGGCGAAGCCGAGGCCGTCCGTAAGCAGATGGCGCAAACCTTCCAGTCGGTGTATCCGAACCAGCCGATGGTCGATCCGGTGGCGCAAATGCGCCAGGGCATCGCACGCGCCCAGGCCGGCAGCGGCCAGATCGGCGCCGACGAATTCATTTATCTTGCCGGCGCCCTGGGCGACGCAAGCCGGGAATTGATGCGTCCGCCCGGGATTACCTCAATCGAATACAAGGAACGCGCGCTGCGGGTCCGGGTCAAACCTGATACGGTCGACCCCGCCGGGTTGCGCCAGTTGCAGGCGGCGCTGTCCGCGCGCAGCCTGAAACTGGAAGCGGCCGCACCCGACAACTGGGTGGTAAGCAGCACGGGGGTGAAACCATGAGTCTGGTCACAATCTACGGCCGTACGCGCGAACGCGCCACGGGGTATTGGATCGCCCGCAGCGAGCAAGAACGCCGCACCCTGGCCGCCGGTTTCGGCGTCGTCCTGCTGGCGCTGGTGTACACCGGCCTGGTCGAGCCGGCAGTCGAAGGCCGTGCGCGGCTGCAGCGCTCGCTGCCCGAGCTGCGCCAGCAGGCGGCCCAGCTCGCGAGCATGGCCGACCAGGCGCGCGCGCTGGCCGGCCAGGCGCCGGTGCCGGTCACGCCCATGACGCGCGAGACGCTGCTGGCCAGCCTCACCGCGCGCGGTATCACCCCCGGCTCGCTCACGCTGACCGGCGAATTTGCACGCTTGCAGGTGACCGGGGTCTCGTTCGCCAACCTGGTCTCCTGGCTCGACGCCCAGCGCCGCGAGAACCGCATCGCCGTGCAGGAAGGCAGTTTTACTGCGCAAGATCCGCTGGGGCAGGTCGACGCCAACCTGACGCTACGCCAGGACAACGGGACCGGCGCCCGATGAGGCGCGGCCTCGGTTGGCTGGTCGTGATCGCCCTGGCGATCGCGCTGACGGTGTTCGCCTTCCTGCCGGCCAGCTGGCTCGGCACGATGGTGGAGCGCCAGACCGGCGGTCGTTTGACTCTCGGGGATGCGCAAGGTACGCTCTGGAGCGGCTCAGCCTTCGTGGGTGGGGCGCCGGGCGAGGGCGGATCGGTGACACCGCTGTTGCCGGGGCGTTTCAGCTGGCGCCTCTCGCCGCTGGTATTGGTCGGGCGCGTGAACATGGCGCTCGAGAATCCGCAGGCACTGGCGCAGCCGGTGCAGGTGACCGGCAGCTGGTCGCAGTGGCAGGTGAGCGAAGGACAATTGCTGTTGCCGGCCGAGGGGCTGGCCGGATTGGGTGCACCCTTGAATACCCTGGTGCCGTCGGGCGTGATCCGGCTCTCGTGGAACCGGCTCGACCTGGCGCGCCTGCCGAACAGCGTGGCGGTGACGGGGCGCACGACCCTGTCGATGAACGACATGGGCTCGCGTATGGCGCCGGTCAAACCGCTGGGCAGTTACGAGATGATGATGGACTGGCGCGGCCAGCAAGCCGACCTGGTGCTGCGCACGGTGCGCGGCGCTTTGCTGTTGTCGGGAAATGGAACGGTGCAGAATGGACGCCTGCGTTTTTTTCAGGTCAGGCGTCGGCCGCCGATGGCTACGAGGAAACTCTGGGCAATATGCTCAATCTTCTTGGCCAGCGCCGCATGG
>JANNNC010000184.1:0-1588 GCA_031398335.1 Massilia sp. | reverse complement strand
ACGCGCCTGACAAGCGGACGCAGCGGAGCTCGTCGCGCATTTGGCAAATTCGTGGCTCGCCATGCGGCCTCCTCGCGCCTTGCTCCCGCTTGCCACGCATCGCAGACGCGCATGTCGTCATCAACTTCCTCCTCCCTACTGAGATAGGTTCTTAAAGCGATCGAGGACAAGCGCTTCCTGCCGATGGGCAGCGACAACGAAGTGCAAAGCGATTTCCAGCTCATCGCCGGGACCAACCGCGATTTGACGCAGGACGTGGTCGCGGGCGTTTTCGGGAAGACCTGTACGCGCGTATCGACCTGTGGACCTACGCCCTGCCCGGGCTGCGCGAACGGGCCGAAGACATCGAACCCAATCTCGACTATCTGCTCGCCCAGTTCGGCGAAGAAAATGGCCGGATGGCGCGCTTCAATCGCGAGGCGCGCCCGCTTCATGCGCTTTGCGCGCGCACCGGAAGCGCTGTGGACGGGTAACTTCCGCGACCTGTGGGCGTCGGTCACGCGCATGGCTACGCTCGCGCAAGCGGGACGCATCACCGAGGCAATTTTCGACGACGAAATCGCGCCCCTGCAGCGGCTGTGGCGTCCCTATCTTGACCACGGCAAGCAGAGGACCGCCGTGTCGGAGGAAGTGATCGGCGCCGAGGCGGCAAGCAAGCTCGATCTGCTCGACGTCGTCCAGCTGGAAGCGGTGATCACGGTATGCCGGCGGTCGAAAAGCCTGTCCGACGCTGGCCGCACATTGTTTGGCGTTTCGCGCGGCGCCAATAGCCAACCGAACGATGCGGACCGGCTCAAGAAATACCTGGCGCGCTTTGGCCTCAGCTGGGATCGATTGTTCGCCCGGCAGAACTGAAACGCCGACGCCTGCAGCGCAGCGTTTAGAGGAACCGCCGTGTTTTCTGACTGTCGTATGGTAGCCAGCCGTATCGGCGGTCCGGACGAACATGCCAGAACTGGACGACACCTGTCCACCCGTGGTTTCGTTAATCGGGGGAAACGCGAGGGTGGCGGGTGCTCGTCCAGCCCGCCAAGGTTCAATGACGGCCGCGCCTGCCCCAGCCGCCATGGGAACGCCATCCGTGCCGATGGTGTCCGCCATAATGACCATGATGACCACGATACCCGCCGTGGTGCCGGTGCTTGTAATAGCCGAAATCGAAATTCAAGCCGATGGGCGGTCCGACATAGGTGGGATAGCTGTAGCTTGAATAATAATAGGGATCGTAGCCGGAATACGGCGGCGCGTATACGGCGCAGCCTCCGAGGCCTGCGGCGAGTAGCAATGCGACAATGAACCGCCGCGCTGCATGTGCATGTTGCGTGTCCATTTCAAGTTCCTCGAACGGCGAACCTCTCTCCATTGTAGTGCCGGCTGCGGTAATTTCAACCTCGATGTGGAGTCAGGAAAACCTGATCGCTCCGGAAAGCAAAAACCCCCACCTGCACTATGCGCGATCTTGAGCGCGCATAGGCTGGTGGGGGTTTTTCTTACTGCATATTACTTAGCCTGACGATAACCTACTTTCACACTGGTTGCAGCACTATCATCGGCGCAAAGTCGTTTCACGGTCCTGTTCGGGATGGGA